>NZ_CP048422.1:2805000-3105000 GCF_010450875.1 Sphingomonas insulae | reverse complement strand
TTTCATCGAAGGACAACAACGTGAATCGACCGCGGACGCGGCTGCCCGAGCGCACGGGCGTGAGGAACCGCACGGTGTTGCCGCCGTAATTGACCCCCATCCTCGCGCCTTCCAGCCGCGGCATGTCGGGAACCTTGGACGACAACAAAGGCATCAGTGACAGCGTCAGAAAGCCGTGCGCGATCGTACCGCCGAACGGGGTGGCGGCGGCGGCGATCGGATCGACGTGGATGAACTGGTGATCGCCGGTCGCCTCGGCGAATTTGTCGATCATGTCCTGCGTCACCTCGACCCAGTCGGAGACGCTTTCGGTCCCGATCCTGGCCTTCATCTCGTCGACGCTGATCGTCGTCACGGGATTCCCCTTCGCTGCGGTTTGGCGCTAGACGCGGCCTATCCTCTAGGCGTGTGAGGGTGTCCCTCGCAAGTCTCGACCGACCGAAAGCTTTAACATGTCCTCTGCCGTAACGTCCGCTGCCCGTAAATCCATGGCGCAACTGTACCGCGCCAGCGAACCCGATGTTCTAAAATCCTTGCTCGGCCGGGCGTCCACGTCGCCTGATTCGCGTCAGCGGATCATGGGACATGCGTCGGGTCTGCTGGCGGATCTGCGGGCCGCGCAGAATCGCGGATGGGTGAACCAGTTCCTGCAGGAATATCGGCTGAATTCATCGGAGGGCGTCGCGCTGCTGAGCCTTGCCGAGGCGTTCCTGCGCGTGCCCGACCCTGAAACGGCGGATCTCCTGATCGCCGACAAGCTGGGCGATGCTGATTGGCGCGCGCATGCCGGGCGGTCCAATAGCAAACTGGTCAACAGCGCCACCTGGGGCCTGGTGGTCGGGCGCGTATTGGTCGGCGAGGGCCCCTCGGGGCCGCTGCGTCGCCTCATCAGCCGTGCCGGCGAGCCGTTCGTCCGGCAGGCGGTGGGTGCGGCGATGAAGATGATGGGTGAAATCTTCGTCATGGGCCGCACCATCGACGAGGCGATGCGTCGGATGAAGCGCGGGGAGAACAAGGGCTTCACCGCCAGCTTTGACATGTTGGGCGAGGCGGCGCGGACGTTCGACGATGCCGGGCGGTATTTCCAGGCGTATGTCGGCGCGATCGATGCGGTGGGCAGTGACCCGGCGGCGGGCCATTCGGTTTCGGTGAAGCTGTCGGCGCTCCATCCCCGCTATGAGGTCGCGCGGTGGAATGAGTGCGTGCCGGCGCTGACGGAGATGCTGGAGGCGCTGGCGGTGCAGGCGGCGGCGAAGAACATCGCGCTGACGGTCGATGCGGAGGAATCCGAGCGGCTGGAGATGAGCCTCGACATCATCGGCACGGTCGCGGCGCTGCCGAGCCTCAAGGGCTGGGACGGGTTCGGGATGGCTGTGCAGGCCTATGGCAAGCGTGCGCGGCCGGTGGTGGCATGGGCGAACGGGCTGGACCGCGTGATGAACGTGCGGCTGGTCAAGGGCGCCTATTGGGACAGCGAGATCAAGCGGACGCAGGTCGAGGGGCTGGCCGACTATCCGTTGTTCACGCGCAAGGCGGCGACCGACGTATCGTACCTGGCGGTGGCCAAGGACATGCTGGCGGCGGAAAACATCCGGCCGGCGTTCGCGAGCCATAATGCGCTTACGGTCGCGACGATCCTGGAATGGGCCGGCAATTCCCGCGATTTCGAATTCCAGCGGCTGCATGGCATGGGCGACGGACTGTACGAGCGGCTGGTGCGCGAGAACGGCTATCATTGCCGCATCTATGCGCCGGTCGGTGGCCACCGCGATCTGCTCGCCTATCTGGTGCGCCGGTTGCTGGAGAATGGCGCGAATTCCAGTTTCGTCCATCAGCTCGCCGATGCGAGGCTCAGTGAAGATGATATCCTGGCCGACCCGGTCGCGAAGGTCACCCTGGTCGGCGGTACGCGCCACCCGAGCATCCCGTTGCCCAAGGACCTGTTCGCGCCCGGGCATCGCAATTCGAGCGGTCTCGACCTGAGCGACGTCGCGACGCTGAAGGCGGCGGTGGCTGCCGTCAAACAGCCTGTTCGCGTCGGGTCTGGGACGGCGTCGCCCATTCAGAACGCCGCGTCGGGAGGGGAGGGGCTCGTACAGGCCGCCGTCGCTCGCGCGCATGGGGCGTTCCCCGCATGGTCCGCGACGCCGGTCGACGATCGCGCCGCGTGTCTCGAACGGCTCGCCGACTTGCTGGAGGAAAACCGCGACCGGCTGATGGCGATTTGCGTGCAGGAGGCGTTCAAGACGATTCCGGATGCGATCGGCGAAGTGCGCGAGGCGGCGGATTTCTGCCGCTATTACGCCGGGGAGGCACGCGCGCGGTTGCAGCCTGTCGAACTGCCCGGGCCGACCGGCGAGCGCAACATGCTCCATATCGAGGGACGCGGTGTCTGGGCGACGATCGCGCCGTGGAACTTTCCGTTGGCGATTTTCCTCGGTCAGACGGTCGCGGCGCTGGTCGCGGGCAACACGGTGGTCGCCAAGCCGGCGCCGCAGACGCCCGAGATCGCACGGTTCGCGGTCGAACTGGCGCACCGTGCGGGTGTGCCGGCGGATGCGCTGGTGCTGGTGACCGGCGGGCCGGATATCGGCGCCGCGCTGACCGCGGACGTGCGGGTCATGGGCGTGGCCTTCACCGGATCGACTGCCACCGCCAAGCGCATCGCGCGGACACTGGTGGAGAACGACGATCGGCCGATCGTACCGCTGATCGCAGAGACCGGCGGCATCAACGCGATGATCGTCGACAGCACCGCGCTGCCCGAACAGGTGGTGGCGGACGTCCTGACTTCATCGTTCCGCTCGGCCGGTCAACGCTGTTCGGCGCTGCGGCTGTTGCTGGTGCAGGAGGATGTCGCCGACACGGTGATCCACATGCTGCAGGGTGCGATGGACACGCTGCGGCTGGGCGATCCCGCCGATCCCGCGACCGATGTCGGCCCGGTGATCGACCGCGCGTCGTACGACAAGCTGATGGCATATCGGGCGCAGGTCACGGATCGCACGGTGAAGACGCTCGAGGCGCCGGCGGAGGGACTGTTCGTGCCGCCCACCCTGGTGCGGCTGGACCGGATCGAGGATCTCGACCAGGAATGGTTCGGCCCGATATTGCATGTCGCGACGTGGGAAGCGGGGAAAATCGGCGAGACGATCGCGCGGGTCAACGCCAAGGGCTATGGCCTGACGATGGGCTTGCACAGCCGTATCGCGCGTGCGGCGGAGGTGGCCGAGGCGGCGGCCGCGGTCGGCAACCTCTACATCAACCGTTCGATGATCGGCGCAGTCGTGGGGAGCCAACCATTCGGGGGCGAGGGTCTGTCGGGCACCGGGCCGAAGGCGGGTGGCCCGCACTATCTGTACCGTTTCTGCGCGGAGCGGGCGGTTTCGATCGATACGACATCCGCCGGCGGCAACGCGACGTTGCTTTCGCTGGATGAAGGCGGGATCTGAAAGCCGCGATCGCGTCGTCGGTTCAGGCCGGCGACGCGGTATCCCGCGTCGGTACCGCATATGGCATCACCAGTGATCCGTCAGGCGCAGCGGTAAACGTCGTCTGCGTCGGGTAGGGGATGGTGATGCCTTCGGCCGCGAAGCGCGTCATGATCGCAACCATCACGCGGTCGCGCATCGGATGGGCGGTCGCCCAATCGTCCCCCGGAATGTCGAACTGCAAGGCGAAGTCGAGGCTGGAGGTGCCGAAGCTCTCGAACCCGCTTCGCGCGACCTTGCCGCCTTCGGCTTCGACGATCTCCTTCAGCATTGCCGGGATCGCAGCGAGCGTCTCCGGCGGCGTTTCATAGGCGGCGCCGATCACAAAGCCGATGCGGATGTGGTCACGAACGCTGGTGTTCTGGATTTCCTTGTCGAGCAACTGCTTGTTGCTGATGACGCGCAGTTCGCCGGTGAACGCCCGGATACGGGTGCTTTTCAGGCCGATCGATTCGATGACGCCGCTGGTGGTGCCGTAACTGATCTTGTCGCCACGCCGGAACGGACGGTCGAAGATGATCGCGAGCGCGGCGAAGAGGTCTCCGAAGATACCCTGCGCCGCCAGGCCGATGGCGATGCCGCCGACGCCGAGGCCGGCGATCAGGCCGGTGACGTTGACGCCCAGATTGTCCAGGACGACGACGAGCGCGACGGCGAACAGCGCGACGGTGACGAGCAGGCGGATGAGGCCCATCGCCGATAACAATGCCTCGCCGCTATAATGTTCGCTGCTGGTGCGATGTTCGATCGCGCCGAGGATCAGTTCGCGCGCCCAGATCGCGGCCTGGAACACGGAGGCAACGGTCCAGAGGAAATTGACGGTGGTCGCAAGCTGGCTGGGGGCGCCCGCATAGCCGACGACCAGTTTGGCGGCGAGCATGACGATGAAGAAATTGTTGGTGCGGGTGATCGCCCGTCCGACGATCGTCCCCCAGCCACGACGGGCAAGTTCCCCGGTGCCCAGCGGCTTGCCGCACAGGCGCTCGCCCAGCTTGCGCAGGCCGTGGAGCGCAACGACGATGACCGCACCGATCGCGAAGGCGATGAGAATCTGCAGCCAATGGGTATGCAGCCAGACCTCGCTCGCGACGTAAAGGTCGCCGACCTGGTCCTGAACATTGTCCGCGTTGAAGATCGGCGCCTTTGCGGCGGTCGTATTGCTGGTGGCCATGGATAACCTTTTCAGGCGGCCGCTTTGAGGTCTGGCAGGCGCGCGGGCGTTCCGGCTTCCAGGAACGCGATGAGGCCGCGTTCTTCGCGGCTGAGATAACGGGCGGAGCGGGGCAGGCGTAACGCTTTGCGAAAACTACTCTGTCCCTGTTTCACAAGCGCGATGAGCGCGGGATGAACGTAGCTCTTGCGGGCGGTCGCAGGCGTGTTGCCCAGCCGCGCAACCACGGGTTCCAGCAGTGCCTTCAGGCTGAGGTCGGCCTCGGCCTTGGCCAACGCCTCGAACGCAGTGACGCTCGCACCCCATGTGCGGAAATGCTTGGCGGTGAAATCGGCGCCGGTCGCGCGTTTCATGTAATCGTTGACGTCCGACGACGTGACGGGTCGCGCCTCGCCATCGGCATCCACCCAGGCGAACAGATGCTGTTCGTCGAGATCCTGCATCTTGCGGACCGTCGCGGCGAGGCGTTTGTCGGTGACCTTCATGTCCCGCTCCTTGCCCGACTTGCCTTTATAGCGCAGCTTGAGCGTATCGCCGCGAACCCTGCCGTGTTCCTTGCGCAGGGTGGTGGCGCCATAACTCGCATTGGCCTCGGCATAGGCCTCGTTGCCGACGCGGATGTGACCGATGTCGAGCAGACGGACGATCGCGGCGATGGCACGATCCTTGTGAAGGCCGCGGCTGGCCAGATCCTCCTCGACACGCTTGCGGATTTTGGGAAGGCAATGGCCGAAATCGGCGCATTTTTCGTATTTCGCCGCCTCCTGCGCCTCGCGAAAGTCGGTGTGATAGCGGTATTGTTTGCGACCCTTCTCGTCCCAGCCGATCGCCTGGATATGACCGTTGGGCTTCGGGCAATACCATGCATCCCGATAGGCGGGCGGCAAGCCGACGGCGTTCAGGCGATCGATCTCGTCGCGATCCGTGATCCGGTCACCGTTAGCGGCATAATAGGCCCAGCCATTGCGTACCTTCTTGCGGGTGATGCCCGGTTTGGAATCGTCGCAATAGGTGATCCGCGTTGCCACTCGGCGCTTCCTTTCAGCAGGTTGTCGGAAATGCGCGAGTGTGGCGGTGTGTTCCGGGAACGGGTGGGGCGCGGCGGGGGTTAACAGTGCCAATCCCCCCAATCACAGGAGTTACCCGTCATGGCCGACCTCGCCCAAGCCCGCGTGCTGATGATCGCGACCGACGGTTTCGAACAGGACGAATTGTTCAAGCCGCGCCAGGCCCTGCTGGACGCGGGCGCGAAGGTGACGTTGGCGTCGATCAAGACCGATCCGATCCAGGGTGTCATCAACGACAGCGAAAAGGGTCAGAGCATCACCCCCGACCTGACGCTCGACGATGTCGATACGGACGACTTCGATGCACTGGTGCTTCCGGGCGGCGTCGGCAATCCCGACAAGATGCGCCTTCAGGAGAGGGCGGTCGAGATCGTCACCGAATTCATGGGGGACGACAAGATCGTCGCGGCGATCTGCCATGCACCATGGTTGCTGGTCGAGGCGGATGTGGTCGACGGCCGGCGGATGACGAGCTGGCCGTCGGTGCGCACCGACCTCGAGAATGCCGGTGCGGATGTGGTGGACGAGGAAGTCGTCGTCGACGGCAACCTCATCACTAGCCGCAAGCCGGATGACATCCCGGCGTTCAACACGGCGATCATCGAGGCGTTGGAAGAAGAACTCGCGGACGAAAGCGAAGACGCCTGAACGTCACACGGCAGCGTGGCGTCGGATCGATAGCGCATTGATCCGGCGCTGCGCCGGTCGCTCGACCGTATGATACAGCGCGATCGACGCGACGAACACCAGGACGAGGTAGCAGGCGATTTGCCAGGGCGGGACCGATGCGCTGGCCAACGGTAGCTTGAACGCCTTCCACAGCAGGAAATGGGACAGGTAGGTCGCGTAGCTTATCTGCCCAAGATAATGGAGCATGCGACCCTCGAACGGATTGGCACGGTCGCCAGATGTCAGGGCGATCGTGAGCAGCAATCCGGAGAAGGCGGCAGGCACAGCGAGCGTTTCGGGCGCGCCCATTACCCATGCGGTGACGGCTGCGGCGGCGCACAGTGTGGCGGCGGTCACGGTCCGGCGTTCGGGCGCAAGCCATGGTCCTTGACGGCCGATGCTGGTGTTGCAGCTGTTCCGCGTACGGAGGAATATGGCGGAGAGGACCGTTCCGGCGGTGAATTCCGTGAGGCAGCGGACCAGACCATGGCGCGGGATGTCGTCCCCCAGCGATGCCGCGCCCTCCATCGCGAAATGCAATGCCGCGAGCACCGCGGCAGCAATGGCGACCAACACGATCGTGGGGAGCGTGCGCCAGTCGATTGCGCGCATCAGCAACGGAAACAGCAAATAGGCGGCAAGCTCGCAGCTGATGGACCAGGCCGGATCGTTCCAGCGCAGCGTGTCCGTGAAGCCCCAATTCTGGATCAGCAGCAGGTGGAGCGGCAGTTCCGCGAATGGAAACGCCGGATCGTTGCGGCCGGTAGCGTTGAGGATCAGCGCCAGTGCGACTGCGAAGGCGAGCATGGCCGCATGCAATGGCCAAATCCGGGCGACGCGCTTTTGCAGAAAATGCGGGATGGCGCCGGGTTCTCGCATCCGATCGTGCCAGGTCAGCCAGATGACGAAGCCCGACAAAAGGAAGAAGAAATCGACCGCCAAGTAACCCTTGGCGAACACGGCTTCCATCGCTGCGGGCAGTCCCGCGATCGATCCTCGGATATGGTACAATACGACCAGCCAGGCCGCGATACCGCGCAGGCTGGTAAGGGCGCGAAGCTCGCTCATCGCAATCAGATCGCCGGTGCAGGATCGACCCGCGGCTTGCGCATCGGGGGCCGCGCGGTTTCCGCACGTCGGCGCGCCAGATACGAATCGAGCCCGATCTGCGCGCCGATCAGCATGTAGACGAACGGCTGGAAAGCGATGGCGATGAACGCGGCACCGAGCAGGTAGACGAGATGCGCGGTCTGCAATGCCGCCGCCAGTGGTCCGGCCCAGCCGAACGCCCCTGCCGGATCGCGGTAGCGGCGGCGCAGGATCTCCATCCGCAACAGGCCGATCAGGCTGATGCTCAGCCAGATCGCCAGCCCCGGATAGCCCTGTTCGCCCAGCATTTCGAAATAGGCACTGTGATAGCCGCGCGCCTTGTCGGTCACGGCTTGGTCGGCGGTCGCGGCGGCGGGGCCGGCACCGTCCGTCTTCTTGATCTCGTAACGGATGTGGTTGCCGCGATACGCCTCGAACCCGCCGCCGAACGGATGCTGCCGGGCATAGTCCATCGTCCACTGCCATACGGCGAGGCGCGTAGAGGCGGATTCGTCCGCGTCATGGCTTTTGATCGTGCTCATCCGGTCGGTGAAGCTGGCTGGCAGGAACGGGACCGCGATCACCGCCGCCGCCCCGATCATGGTCAGGTACAGGATCTTGCGCTTGGCATTGCGCAGCGACAACAGCGCGACGAGCACGATGCAGAGCAGGCCGGTGCGCGTCGACGTGCCGATCGGGATCAGCACGCAGGCAAAAATGAGGCACAGGCAAAAGCCCTTCACCTTCCAGTCAGGCCGGAAGATGGTGCCGTAGCGCATGAACCAGCCGATCAGCGGCACGATCGCGATGGCGACCGTCGAGATGGTACTGCCTTCGTACAGGCCCGAATTGTTGTTCACCATCAGGTCGAGCTGGCCATAGCCGCCGCCGCCCGCCGCGGTCTTGATCCCGCCGACGATGATGATCGATGCGGCGGACAGGATCATGAACAGCAATAAGGCTTCGATCCGAAGCCGTGTTCGCAGGGTGAGCGGCAGGAACGCGGCGAACGCCAGGCATTTCCACACCCAGTCCCATTTGTCCTTGGCGTCCAGCGGGAAATCCGCGCCGATCGTCGTGCCCCAGCAGTACAGCAACAGCAGGACGATCAGCCCCTGTCGCGGGGTAAAGCGGCTGTCCGACTTGTCGTCCATCAACAGCCAGCCGCCGACCGCCAGCGCGACGGCGATCAACGAGATCGGCACGGTGTTGAGCAGGATATAGGTCAATCGCTGCGGCGAGACGATGTCGATATAGACATAGGCAAGCACCAGGATGAACGGCCGACGCAGCCCCATCCCGAAGATCGCGGCGAGAAATGCGACGAAGACGAGGTCACGCACCGGCGGGCGGATCCTGCGGCGTGTCCCGGCTGCGCCAGTGACGGGGCGGCGGCGCCTCCGAATCGAGATCGGGGCGTTTGAGCAGCAGCCATGCGGCGAGCAGCATCAATCCGTGGGTAAGGCCCAGCGACAGATTGTCGATCATGGTGTCGCCGCGTTCCTTTCCGCTTCGGTATAGGCGGGCAGGGGTTGATGCGGCGTTAAGTGACCGGCCCGCCGTTACTTGCGCTTGCGTGGGGAACGCGCGCAGGGGAATGCGGATTTCAGGGCGTCCCGGACGACGAACGCCGGCGCTGCGGTCGCCTTTTCGCCGCGCTTGCGCAGGTATTTGCGGACGGTGGCGACCATGTCGTTGGTCGAAGCGTGGCTTGGCGCCGGGCAGATCTGCTGTGTCTGCGACAATGTGTCGAACACGCCGATGATATAGCCGCTGCAGAAGCTGGGCAGCGGATCGTCGTCCTTGCCCCGGCATTGCTCGACGAGCTGCGCGGTGGTGAGCGAACTGACGACGACCGGCCGCTCCACCGTCACAAGCAGGGCTAGCATCAGCAGCATGGGCGGGGTCCTTTGCGCGCGCGCGTCATTCGCTGGTCGCCGCGGTCAGGTAAGGCAGTAGCCGAACGCGCGGAAACACGTCGTCCAGCGGCCGGATGTCGGGCAAGATGTAAACGATGCCGCCCTTCCGGAACAGGGGGGCGAGCGTGCCGGTGTAGAATCGGCTACCGACGTTGATGCAACCAAAGGTGATCCGGTTGTCCTCCGGGGTCGGCGACGACAGCCGTTCGATCCGACGTTCCTTCCTGTGCGTCGTAATGACGGCATGCAGCGCGACCGAATTGGCGTAATCCACCCATAGCACGCGCTGGTGTCCGAAGGCGCGGCCGAACCTCGCGACGAAACGCCCCGCCGGCGTCGTCCGTTCGGCGGGGCCGATATCGGCAAGCTCCTTGGCGCCGACGCCGGGCGATGAATCATCGCCGACGCCGACGCCCAGCAGAACGGGGACTTGCCCCCGCGGCGCCCCGGCCGCATCGAACAGGAACAGCGTCGCTGCCTGCTTGTCGATCACCGCATAGGGCAGGCCCGCATTGTCCTTCGCCGTGGCGATCCAGGCGATCATGCGCCCGGCCTGTGCCGAAGGCGGCAGCAGGACGGGCGGCGGCGTGGGCTTCGCCGCGACCGGACGTTTTCGCGACGCCGTGCCTGCCGCTGAGGCGGGGGGTGCGAGCGGGCCAAAAACGAGGCCTGCCGCAACCGCCGTGCCGATCAGGGCACGGACCAGTCCTGTCGACACGATCATGCGATCCAGCGGACCCGTCCGTCCACGCCGCCGCGGTTAGCCGCGCGGCCGGCGCTGGCGCTGCTGTGCCTGTTGCTGCATCCGCTGTTCCAGGCCATCGACGCGACCGTTGATCTGGTCGATCCGCTGGCCGTTCTGTTGCGCCTGCCCGGCGGCAGCCTGCGCCTGGGTGAGCGCCTGGCCCGAGGTACCTTCGACGGTGCGCAGGCGACCGTCCATGCCGTCGATGCGCGAATTCACCGTGGCGATCTGGTCCCGCACGAACCCCTTGGTCGCGCAACCGCCCAAGGCGGTCGATCCGGCCAGGATCATGGCGACGGCGGCGAATTTCGGAAGAGTGGAACGCATGTACAAACCTTTCGAACTTGGGTGGCGCCAGACAGCGCACGGTTGGAACGCCTGACAATCGATATAAGTCGAAACGTGTGCGCAACGCGGCAGGGGCGGCGCGCTTCGCGCGTTCGACGGCCGACCTCCGGCGACGCGACCGAATGCGGTTGACGGCCTATTAAGCGCCGGCATGACAAGGTGGACGCATGCGTATTCTCCACGTCCTCGACCACGGGCTGCCGCTGCAGAGCGGCTATACCTTTCGCACCCGCGCGATCCTGAAGGCGCAGGAACAGCGCGGCTGGGCGGTGGCGGCGGTGACCGGACCGCGCCATCACGAGGATCGCGGCGATGCCGTCGAATCGATCGACGGCCTGACCTTTCACCGGACGCGCGCGCCGCGCCGCCATGGCGCGTGGGGTGAGGTGGCCGGGATCGCCGCATTCGCGCGCCGCATCGATGCGGCGGTCGAATCCTTCCGGCCCGATATCCTTCACGCGCATTCGCCGGTGCTGGATGCGCTGGCGGCGTTGCGGGTCGCGCGGGCGCGCCGGCTGCCGCTGGTGTATGAAATCCGCGCCTTTTGGGAGGATGCCGCGGTCGGCAACGGCACGGGCGTCGAGGGTTCGGCGAAATATCGCGCGACACGGGCGCTCGAAACCTGGGCGGTTCGCCGCGCCGACGCCATCGCGGTCATCTGCGAGGGGTTGCGCGGCGACCTGATCGCGCGCGGCATCCCCGCCGACAAGATCGTGGTGTCTCCCAACGGCGTCGATCTGACGCTGTTCGGCGCACCCGCGGCGCGCGATCCGGCACTGGCGCGGGATCTGGGGCTGGAGGATGCGGAGACGGTGGGGTTCATCGGCAGCTTCTACGATTACGAAGGGCTCGACGATCTGGTCGCGAGCATGCCCGCGCTGGTCGCCGCCCGTCCCAGGGCACGGCTGCTGCTGGTCGGTGGCGGACCGATGGACGCGGCGTTGCGGGCGCAGGCGGCGGCATCGCCGGTCGCTTCGGCGATCCGTTTCGTCGGTCGCGTACCGCATACCGAGGTCGAGCGATATTATGCGCTGGTCGACGTGCTCGCCTATCCGCGCAAGGCGATGCGCCTTACCGATCTGGTGACGCCGCTGAAGCCGCTGGAGGCGATGGCGCAGGGCAAGCTGGTCGCGGCGTCGGACGTCGGCGGCCATCGCGAACTGATCCGCCACGGCGATACGGGTACGCTGTTCCGTCCGGACGATCCCGCCGCGATCGCTGCGGCGCTGGCGGCGCTGTTCGCGGATCGGGGCGATTGGGACGGGCGCCGGGCACGAGCCCGGGCGTTCGTCGAGGCGGAGCGTAACTGGTCGTCAAACATTTGTCGTTATGAGCCAATTTACCAACGGCTGATGACGGCCGCGACAGTGGATGGATCATGGCAGCGTTCTTCAGCCGACAATTGACTCTCTCCCGGTCCCCCGCCTGGATCGCGCCGGCCGGTGCCGCCCTCGCCGGGGTCGGCGCCGCAGCGCTGTTCCTGCTGCTGCCGCAAACCACGCTGGAGGATTGGGTATGGCAGAGCGGCCTGCCGGGCCTGATCGCGGTGGCGGAACCGCCGCTCGGCACGACGGCGCGGGCGGTGCTTGCGCTGGGGCTGGGGCGCTCGCCGCCGCGGTGACGTGGTCGGCGCTGTTCCTGCTGGTCGGTCCCGAGGGCCTGTTCGCGCCGAAACCTGTCGTGGACGAGGGCGTGCCGGTGTTGCGCCGCGCCGATGCCCATCCGGACGCGCCCGCTCGCAAGCCGCTGTCGGCGACCGAACTGGGCGCGCCGATGCCGCCGGAGCTGGACGATGCCGATGCTGCGACGTCGGGTGCGGTCGCGCCGCCACCACCTCCGGTCATGCAGCCGATCCCGGCCGATCTCGACATGCCGCTGGCGGCCTTTCATCCCGGCGCAGTGCCGGCTGTCCCACGTGAGCCGGTCCGCCCGGTGGCGTCGCTGCGCCCCGTCGCGCTCGCGGAGGGCGAGCGGATCGAGACGGTCGAACTTCCACGTACGCCGGCCGCATCGCCGGACGCGCCGTCGATCGAATCGCTCCTGCGCCGGTTGGAGCAGAGCACGCGACGGCCGCTCCGGGGGCCGCTCCGTGCGTGATCGGATGCATCGCTGTCCGGCAACACTTTAGAATATTGGGTATCGCTTTCGGGCTTACCGCCACTGCTTCCGTCTGTTAGCCTTCGGCGAAACAGCACGGAGAGGTTATGGCTCAGCCTGCCCCGCAAGGGCCAGCCGCGGAAACCCAGCAGGCGTCGCGCTACGCCTGGTATGTGCTGGGCATCCTGTTCGTCGTCTATGTCCTCAACTTCATCGACCGACAGGTGATCTCGATCCTGGCGGAGGACATCAAGCGTGACCTCGGCCTGAAGGACGAGGATCTCGGCTTTCTGTACGGCACCGCCTTTGGCGTATTCTACGCGTTGTTCGGCATCCCGCTCGGGCGGCTGGCGGATAGCTGGCACCGGGTGCGGCTGATGACGGTGGGGTTGGCCCTGTGGTCGACGATGACCGCCTTGTCCGGGTTCTCGCGCACGGGCGGGCAGTTGGCGGCGGCGCGGATCGGTGTTGGCGTCGGCGAAGCGACGGCGAGCCCTGCGGCCTATTCGCTGATCTCGGATTATTTCCCCAAGCGGCTGCGGGCGACGGCATTGTCGATCTATTCGGCCGGACTGTTCGTCGGCGGCGGCTGTTCGCTGTTCATCGGCGGCCTGATCGTCCAGGGCTGGAACCGTGCCTATCCGGGTGGCGGACCCTTGGGATTGGTCGGCTGGCAGGCGGCGTTCCTGGCGGTCGGTCTGCCCGGCCTGATCGTGGCGGTGTGGATCGCAACGTTGAAGGAGCCGATCCGCGGTTTGGTCGAAGGACTGCCGGAACCGGAGAAGCATCCGGCCCCGTTCCGTGCATTCTTCCAGGAATTGCTGACGATCATTCCGCCGCTGACGCTGATCGGCGCCGCCCGCGGGGGTACGCGCGCGCTCATGGTCAATTTGACCGGTCTCGCCGCGGTCGTCGCGATCGTCGCCTTGCTGATCGGACTGGGCGAGCCGAAGCCGCAATGGTTCGCCATCGGCATCGGCGTCTATGCCGTCTTTTCCTGGGCCTGTGCGCTGAAGCGCCGCGATCCCGCCACCTTCGCCCTGATCGTCGGTACGCCGGCCTTCCTCTGTACGGTCGTCGCTTATGGCCTGAACTCGTTCCTGAGCTATGCGGCGAGTTTCTGGGGAGCGCCCTACGTCCTGCGCGAACTGGGCGAAACGCCGGCGCGGGCCGGGTTGCTGCTGGGCGCCAGCGGCGCACTGGCCGGCTTTCTCGGGCTGACGATCGGCGGCATCGTCGCGGACCGGCTGCGGCGCACCGATCCGGCAGGACGACTGATCGTCGTGATCTTTGGCGCGACGGTGCCGGTGCCGTTCCTGATCGGTGCGTTCACCGCAAGCAGCGTATGGGTGTTCTACCCGTGCCTGTTCCTGTCCGGCCTGACGGCGAGCGGCGCATTGGGATCGGCGGCGGCGACGACGCAGGATCTGGTCTTGCCGCGAATGCGGGGAACGGCAACGGCGACCTTCTTCATCGGCACCACGTTGATGGGGCTGGCCATGGGGCCATATCTCGCCGGTCGTATCTCGACGCTGTCGGGCAGTCTGTCGATCGGGATGTTGTCGCTGCTAGCGGTGATGCCGATCACGCTAGGCTGCGCGATCGCTGCCTACCGGCTGGTGCCGGACGCGGAGGCGTCGCGAGAGGCCCGCGCCCGCGCTGCCGGGGAGCCGATCTGACTTTCCGGGCGGGGCGCTTGCCCGGCTTGGTCCGGTGCTCCCGCCCATGCAGGAGCACCGGCGGGTTCAGGCGGCGGTAAAGACGCCGCAGGCGATCCGGCCGCCACTGTTGCCCGACGGATCCGTCATCAGGTCGTCCGCGCCGGTGTGGACGACGATCGCGGCACCATCGGCATCGAGCAGCCCGGCCATGGTCGCGCCCGGCACGGTCACGCCCAGGGTTCCGCGACCGTCCGACCCGACCGTCAGGTTCGGCAGGTCGCCTTCATGCGGACCCTGGGGGTTCATGCTGCCATGCTTCATCGTCGTCGGGTTCCAGTGACCGCCCGCGGTGGTGAAATCGGGCGCGTCACAGCGTCCAGTCGTGTGAATGTGCGCGCCGTGCATGCCGGCCGGCAGACCCTTCACGTCGAGCGTGTAGCGGATGCCGCCGGCGACTTCGGTCGCCGTGGCCCGGCCGGCATCGATGCCGGTGCCGGTCTTCAGCATCGCCGTGGCACGCGCGCCGCCGGCGGTCGGCGAACCCACCGCCACGTCCTCGGACTGGGTGCAGGCGGCGAGTGACAAAGCGGACAGGCCGGCGAGGACGAAGATGGCACGCATGAAGTTTCTCCCTGTAATAGCTTACGAACCCGGCATGGCCGCCGCAGGTTCCAGCGACCACCGGGCGACCGGTTCGTAGGTGGCGCCCGAACGGCCGAGATGGCTTTGATAGAGCAGGATATGCGGCATCGTGAAGACGGCGCTGGACAGCCCGGCGTGTACCGCCAGCCAGCTTGCGATCTCGGGCGCCATGCCGGCGGCACGGGGCAGGCGGGCGAGTGTGATGTGGGGCAGATAGGCCCTGCGTTCCGGAGGCAGCCCGGCGCGGATACAGGCCTGGTCGACCTTGCGGGCGAGGTGGCGCAACATGTCATGCGGCGCCAGTGCAGCCCACAACGTGTCCGTGCGCCCCTTGTGGTCGAAGCGGCCCACGCCGGCGATCCGCACCGTCGGCGCTTCCGCGCGGATGGCGGCGAGGGCGGCCGCGATATCCTCCGCCTGCGGGCGATCGACCTCGCCGATGAACCGTAACGTGCAATGCAATTGCTCGTCGTCCTGCCAGCGTGCTGACGGCACGCCGCCCATCGCATCCATCAGAATTTGGCGGATCATCGGTAGTGGACGCAGGGCAACGAAAAGGCGCATGATGCTGGAAACCATCCTTTGTAATGTTCTGTTGCCTGGGACGGAAGCACGCGCCGGTTTCGCTTGAAAACGATGGGGCGCAGGCCGATATTTCGATCATCCGACATCTGGTCGGCAAAGGAGTTTTGGATACCATGGCTAACTGGTCTGACCCCCGGCCGAGCGCCGCGCCGTTCGGGGCCACGCGCACCGACGCAGCGCGCAGCAGCGCGTACGATGCGGGTCTGCGCTCGTACATGCTGTCGGTCTACAATTACATGGGCTCCGGCGTGCTTCTCACGGGCATCGTCGCGCTGCTGTTCGCATGGGGCGGGGCGTCGTCGCCGGCTGCCCAGGTATTCATGGGCGGCGGCATCCTGCGCTATGTCCTGATGTTCGCGCCCCTTGGCGTGGTGTTCGCGATGAGCTTCGGCCAGGGTCGGATGAAGACGTCGACCCTGCAGATGCTCTTCTGGGCCTTTGCGGTGCTGATGGGCCTGTCGCTGTCGACCATCTTCCTGGTCTACAGCGGAACCTCGATCGCCGGCGCCTTCTTTGCGACCGCGGCGGGCTTCGCCGGGTTGAGCCTGTACGGCTACACCACGAAGAAGGATCTGTCGGCACTCGGCACGTTCCTCATCATCGGCCTCGTCGGTCTGATCGTCGCAAGCCTGATCAATATGTTCCTGCAGTCGGGGATCATGCAGCTGGTGATCAGTGCGGTCGGCGTGCTGATCTTCGCCGGCCTCACCGCGTATGACACGCAGCGTACCAAGAGCCTCTACTTCGAGGTTGCGGGTACGGACATGGTCGGCAAGGCCGTCATCATGTCGGCGCTGGCCCTGTACCTCGACTTCATCAACATGTTCCTGTTCATCCTGCGTTTGTTCGGCGCCCAGCGCGACTAAGTTCGACCGACGTACGTTAATGCTGGGAGCCCGGTGGCCGATGCCGCCGGGCTCTTTTTTGCTTGCTCCCATCGCTCCCGAAGCCAGGAACACACGCTCATGCGGCTCTCGATCGCCGTCGATCTGGACTATGCCATCATCGGCCCGCCGGCCGACGTGCTGATGCAAATCGAGGTTGCGGCGATGCCGGACCAGCGCATCGTCTCCGAAGTGCTGAATATCTGGAGCGACAATCCGATCGCCGCGGTGCGTGGCGAGGACGGGATCGGCCAGCGCTGCTGGATCCGCGCCGACAATTGGCTGAAGGCGGAATATCGCGCGACCGTCGATGTCGTGCGTGAGGCGGTCGATCTGGGGTCGCTGCGACCGACGCCGGCGCGCGCGCTGGACGGTGCGCTGGTCCCCTACCTGCTGCCGAGCCGTTATTGTCAGTCGGACCGTCTGGAAGGGTTCGTCCAACGCCAGTTCGGCACGCTGCGGGGTGGGGCCCTCGCCGCCGCGATGGCGGACTGGGTCGCGGAATCGCTCGATTATCGCTCCAATACCAGCAGTGGCGAGACGACTGCGCTCGATACGTTCGCAAGCCGATCGGGCGTCTGCCGCGATTATTCCCATCTGCTGGTCGCATTGGCACGTGCAGGGGAAATTCCGGCGCGCTGCGTCGCTGCCTACGCACCGGGGGTCGACCCGCCTGATTTCCACGCCGTGGCGGAACTGTGGCTGGACGGCGCCTGGCGACTGGTCGACGCGACCCGCATGGCCCCGGCGGAATCGATCGCTCGGGTATGCGTCGGTCGTGATGCGACGGACATCGCGTTCATGACCGTGTTCGGTACCGCGCAGTTTGTCCGCCAGACCGTACGGGTCACACGGGTGTGATGGTGATGGCGTGGCCACAGGAACGGAAACGATCCAGCAATCGTTCTGTCCCTGTAACCATAGGAGGGTGTCACCATGACCAGTATCGACGAGAAGGCACTGGACAGCCTGTCGGTCGCGCCGAACGCCAGCAACCAGGAGCGTAACCCGCGCCAGGATGCCGGCCAGGACAAGTCGATCAACAAGCGTTTGGAAAAGAACCCGGAAAGCTCCGATGCGCGGCTGGATGCAGGGTTGGACGAATCGATGGACGCAAGCGATCCGCCGTCGTCCACCCAGCCGGTGCATAATCATGGCCCGGCGCCGTCATCCGGATATGACGAGGAGGCCGAGCGAAATCGGCAGCAATAGGTCCGGTTGAACGGCATGAACGGCGGTCCCTGACGGGGCCGCCGTTGTCATATGCTACGAAGATGAATGTTGCGGCAAAGCCGCAGGCGCTGGTGTTTGCGACCAAATGAGTGCGGTCCCTCGTATTGGTTGTTGCGGTGCAGCAGCTTTCATGATGCTTTGATGACTATCGGGCGATGGCGTTAAGGCGGCTGTTAACCATCTTGTGCCATGGTCCCGACAGTGTTCACTGGCGGGCGGGGTGACGGACATGGGTTCCAGGATGAAACCGGCAGAAGGCGCGATGACGCTCGCCGAGATGAAGGAATTCGCGAGCTTTCCGGCCGCGACGCAGCGCTATATCCGGCGCAGCCTGGACATCGGTCTGGACCGCGACGATGCGATGATGCGCTGGTCCCGCGATGTCGTCGAAGCGGCGAGTATCCGCGCGCAGGCGCGGCTCTATCGTGCCTTGCCGGACCTGCGGCTGCTCGTCCCGGACGATGCCGACCTTGCTGCGGTCGAACCGTTCCTTGCGCCGTTGGTGACGTTGGTCGGGTTCGACCTGGGGCAGGGGCGCCTGACCAGCTTTTCCGCCTTTCGCTTCCTGTACGAACGTCTGATCGGCGCGGAAGCCCGGCCGTGGTTGCCGAGCGCTTTTTGCGCCGCTGCGGCATTGCCCCACCTGCATCCAGAACTACGTCGCCAGCTCCTCCAATCCATCAGCGAAGCTGCGGCGACCGCATCGGGCTGGTCAAATCGGCGTCCGGCGTTTTTCCCTCATTGGGTAGAAAAGGTGGACAACGGGTCCGCGGCTCTGCCGCATTGACCCTTCAAAGCACAGCTGCGCGAAATTACCGGCATGCGCGCCAGCCCGCGCTACCTCGGTTCGCCTGATCCAAGTGCAAGTGATCGCGATGAGCGGCGTTGTAATCCGGCGATAGTGTCGTTGCGAACAGCTTGCAGGCGCCATCGCGCACGTCGCGCAAGAACGCCGCCTTGGCGCCCTGCCCGTTCCAATCGCCCATCACTGTAATGCGCGTTCCGTCCGCCAGACGGAAACCAGCGATGTCGATTGCGTCGGCGGTGGAATGCTCGCTCCAGGTTCCAGCATCCCGTCCGTAAATCCTTCGGCAGGCATAGCTACCGAAATGGTCGATGCTCGTCACCCTGCTGCCAAAATGCTTCTGCGCGGCCGGTTGCGCCACGTTCCATTCCCAGGATGCGAGCGCCGCCGCGACGGGGCAGGCGACGCCAAGGTTTGCCGGTCGAAAGTCGATCCGCCGGGCCCCGCCCTGGACGAACCGCACGCCATCGGCATAGCCGCAACGTTCTCCGTCATCGCGGGGGGGCAATATGAGGTAGTTTACGCCCGCCGAGGTGAGCAGCGCCCGACATTGCGGAAAATTCGCGGTTAGTGCGCCAAGCTTGCGGCCGGTGAACAGGCCGATCGGCTCGCCGAGATCCAACGGCGTCCATGGCAGGTCCTGCGGTCTGTCCTTTGCCAACGCCCACAGCAGAAATGCCGCCGCGCCAGTCGCCAGCACGGCGGTGATCCAGCCGATCATGCGACGCAGCATCTTCACGGCACCGCCCCGATCACCCGCGCATCGCTGCGCTCATCGGCTCTGCGGTCACCGGATAACCCAGATCGTCCGGGATGCAGAGATACGGCACCCCGTCGCGATCCTCGGTAAAAGGCGTGATGACGCGCACGGGATGGCCACAGGCTTGCGCGACCGCCTCGTCATAACTCGCGAACAGCGCCAGTCGTTCGAGGTTGCGGCGCGTGGGATAGATGATCGTCGCCAGACCCGCGTCCGCATCGACGAGCAGGTCGGCAGCGGTCGTCCACGTCAGCCGAACGTTCTCGGTCGCGTCGACGGTGGCATGGGCCTGTACCGGCGCGCGCGCGAGGAAGAACAGCGTATCGAAGATGCGCATGTTCGGGTGATCGGGCAACCAGCGCGCGAACGGCACGAGCTGGTCGAGCGCGAGCGTAATCCCCTCATCCGCCAGAATTGCGCCAAACGGCCTGCCATCGTGCAAGTGGTCGCGGATGACGGCGAGGCGATCCGCCGATGGCTCGGGAAACAGGCCGACCGCAACACCGGCTTCCTCGATCGTTTCGCGGATCGCCGCGACCTTGGCGGCCACGTCATCACCGGCGTCGACCTGCTCGGCCAGCGCGTGGTCACCAGGGTCGATCCGCCCGCCCGGAAACACCATCGCGCCACCGGCGAAGGCCATGGCCTTCGCACGTTCGACCATCAACAATTCGGGCGGTCCGTCGGCGCGATCGCGAATCAGGACGAGGGTTGCGGCAGGGATCGGTTCATGAAGCATGATCCGCTGTAACGCGCTGCCGCCGTGTTGGTCGCGCTAATGATGACGGGAAGCGGGGTGGTGGTGGAGCTGAGGGGAATCGAACCCCTGACCTCTGCAGTGCGATTGCAGCGCTCTCCCATCTGAGCTACAGCCCCGCACCCCGACCGGGCTGTGCCCGAGAGGGCCGCCATTAGCGGCCTCGTGATACGGATGCAACAGGGTGCGATCGGCACCGCGACAAAATCTCTGCGACGAACCGTCCGCCTTCCGGCACGCAATGTCGTTGCGATCGCCCAACAATCGGAACGAAGCGGCGTTTTGTCCTTTGATAGCCACGGAGCAGGGACGTGCGAAACGACACGCCCCGCACCCGCAGGACGATCATGCAGGAGACGATCATGGGCTACGAACGCTATCCACGCGGTACCAACCCTCAGGGCGACTATTACGGGCGCACCGATCCGCAGGATTACGGCCGCGACTACGGTTCCGGTCGCGACTACAGCTATTCCAGCGCGCGCGACTATCAGGCCGCCGGCCAAGGCGGCGACCATGATCGGCAGGCTTATGGCGGCCGCGATTACGGCAACCAGCGCTATGGACAGCGCGACCAGCAGCGCAATGACAGCGGGCGCGACTATTATGGTGGACGCAGCGCCAGCTACGACCGGGACGACCAGAGCCGCGGTTACGCCGATCGCGGTCGCTACGGTGCCGATGCGGGCCGCGGACAGGAGCGCGAATATCACGGCAGCTACGGTTCGGGCAGCCGTCGTTTCGAAGACCATGGTCGTTACGCGCACGCTGACGACGACAATTATCGCGGCGGCAGTCAGGGCTCGCAACAGGATTATGGCCGTCAGCGGCAGCAGGGCTATGGCCGGCAACCGCAGGGTTACGATTACGACGATCGCGGTTTCTTCGCGCGCGCGGGTGATGAAGTCCGTTCCTGGTTCGGGGATGAGGACGCCGAACGCCGCCGCGAATATGATTCGCGGATGGACGATCGCTACGACAACGATCGGGACGACGATTATCACAGCTGGCGTCGGGGTCAGATCCAGTCGCTGGATCGGGATTACGACGAATACCGGCGCGAGAACCGGTCGAAGTTCCACAACGAATTCGGTGCATGGCGTTCGACGCGCCAGACCCAGCGTGACGCGCTGAATGCTGTCGAAGAGCATATGGATGTCGTCGGATCCGACGGCGAGCATGTCGGAACGGTCGACAAGGTCCGTGGCGATCGCATCCTGCTCACCAAGAACGATGCCGACGCCGGCGGCCGCCATCACTCGATTCCGTCAAGCTGGCTGCAAACCGTCGACAGCAAGGTTACGCTGAGCAAGTCGGCGGCGGACGCCAAGAAGGCATGGCGCGATGAGGAGCGCAACCAGGCCATGTTCGGTGACGAGAGCAGCGATCGCACGCGTTATGGACAGGCAAACAGCCAATCGTCGGCATCTGCGACCGGCAGTCAATCGACTGCGAGCAGCGCCACCACCGGAGACAAGACGCTCAACAAGAGCTTCTCCGGAACATATTGAATTCGGCTGAAACGCCGGATCACGAAAGGCTCGGGAGCACTCCCGGGCCTTTTTCGTTGCGACATGCAACTGATATGGCCAAGTTGCGACCACATCAGCAGGAGAAGTGACAATGGCACGTGCGTGGACCCTCACATCCAGGCCGCAGGGCATGCCGACGATGGACAATTTCGCGCTGGTCGATCTCGGCGCGCGCGACCTGAAGGACGGCGAGGTTCGCATCGCCAACAGCTGGTTGTCGGTCGACCCGTACATGCGCGGGCGTATGAACGACGTGAAGAGCTATACGCCGCCATTCGAGCTCGGCGCGCCGATGCAGGGCGGAGCGATCGGCGAGGTGATCGAGAGCCGTTCGGACAAGTTCAAGCAAGGAGATACGGTTCAGCATTTCGCCGGCTGGCGCGACGAAGCGGTTCTGCCTGCCGACCAGGTCCAGCCGTTACCGCAGATCGACGTCGACCCGCAGGCCTTTCTGGGCCAGCTCGGTATGCCGGGAATGACCGCCTATTTCGGCCTGCTGGAAGTCGCCGGTGCCAAGGAAGGTGATACCGTGTTCGTATCCGCTGCGGCTGGTGCGGTTGGGTCGACGGTGGTGCAGATCGCCAAGGCGAAGGGCTGCCGCGTGATCGGATCGGCCGGTGGCCCGGAAAAGTGCGCCTGGGTGGAATCGCTGGGCGCCGATGCGGTGATCGATTACAAGGGTGGTACCCCTGTGGTGAAGGCATTGGGCGAGGTCGCGCGTAACGGAATCGACGTGTATTTCGACAACGTGGGGGGCGAGCATCTCGACGCAGCGCTGGCGCACGGTAATCAGGGTGCGCGCTTTGCGATCTGCGGAATGATCGACGTCTACAACAGCGGCAAGGCGACCGAGCTACGCTACCTTGCGCGTCTGATCGGCATGCGGATGCGTGTGCAGGGCTTCATCGTCAGCGACTATATGGACCGGGCTGCGGAGTTCTACCGCGACATGGGCGGTTGGCTGAAGGATGGCAGATTGCAGCGCAACGAGACGGTGTTCGACGGGATCGATGCGATGCCGGATGCGTTCCTGGGCCTATTCACGGGCGGTAACACGGGCAAGATGTTGGTCCGGGTCTAAGTCCTTCGTCCGCATGTATCCGCCTCCACGGATGCATGCGGACCCGATGTCCGCGGTGGTGACGGCGAGGCAGAAGGGGTGGCCGGTTCCGATCGAACCCTGCGGCCTAAAGATGATCGCCGATAGGTCGAACTTTGTGATCGTTTAGATGCTGGCCGGGATCCGGCAGCAGATATGCCGATACGAAGTAGGGCGATGACCCGGCGCTTCGTCGCCAAGCCGTACGTCAGACCTAAACACTGAATACTGGGCATTCAATAAAAACCCCTCCCGCTCAGATGAGCGGGAGGGGTTCGTCATATGCATCAGGCGCCGAAGGTGCGTTGCCACCATCCCCGGCGAGGCGCGTCGCCATCGCCTGGCTGCGCGTCGTCGGCCGAAGCGCTATCGTCCTGTGCCACCATCCCCGAAGCTTGCGGCTCGGCAGCGGGCTCTTCGGCCGGCGTCGTTACCTCTGCGGGAGCAGTGTCGGCCGCGGCAGGTTTGCGGGTCCGGCGGCGTTTCGGCTTGTCCTCGGCTACCGGAGCATCGGCAACCGGCACGTCCACGACCGCTTCCTCGGCGGCAGGAGCCGGGGCTGCCTTCTTGCGGGTACGCTTCGGCTTGGCTGCCGGCGCATCTGCTCCGGGGGCGGGCGCCTGTTCCTCGACCGGCGCCGAAACCGCCGCCGACGCTTCTACGGCCGGAGCCGCAGCGCGGGCGCGGGGACGACGGCGGGTCTTGGGCGCTTCGACCGGCGCATCTTCCTGCGTCGTGGCGGGGGCAGGGGCATCGAGACCAGTGGTCACCGGGCCCGCATCGCCGGCCTCGGCGATCGGCTCGCGTTCGGCATCGTCGCCCTGATCGTCTGCCGCACCCTGATCTTCCGCCGGGAATTGCGGATCGTTGGCGCCTTCGGCCTCCATGCCCTCCGGCTGACGGCGGCCACCACGGCGACCGCGACGGCCACGGCGGCGGCGGCCCTCACCCTGCGGCTGCTCGCCGACGAACTCGGTGCTCCCGCCTTCGCCGACTTCGGGGGCGTCGACGTCGCTACCGGCGTCCGCGTCGGTGCCGTCGCCCTCGACGGTGTCGCCCTCGGCCTCGTCCTGGACGTCGCCGTTTTCGTCCTTGCGACCGCGCCGACCACGACGGCGGCGACGACGGCCACGACCACGCCCTTCGCCCTCGTCGTCGCCACGCTCTTCGCGTCCTTCGGGACGGCGACCGCCTTCGCGACCTTCGCGCTGCGGCTGTTCCTCGGCCTCCTCGACGATCTCGTCCTCTTCCTCGTCCTCGATCTCCTCGGGGACATCGTCGTAATCCTCCTCGATCAGCGCTTCGATGCGCGGCGCATAAGCCGGCGGCGGACCGCTGGCCTCCACCGACATGCGTGCGCCCTCTTCCTCGCGATCGGGGATGATCTCGACCTGGACGCCGTAGCGTTCCTCGATCTCGGCGATGTCCGCGCGCTTGCGGTTGAGGACGTAGATCGTCGCTTCCTGGCTGGCACGCAGCGTGAGGAGCGAGCCGCGACCGCGAGCCGCTTCGTCCTCGATCATGCGCAGCGCCGACAATCCTGCCGACGACGCGGTGCGGACGAGGCCGGTACCCTCGCAATGCGGGCAGGCGCGGGTGGACGCTTCGAGCACGCCGGTGCGCAGGCGCTGGCGGCTCATCTCCATCAGGCCGAACGACGAGATGCGACCGACCTGAATGCGGGCGCGATCGTCCTTCAGCGCTTCCTTCATCGCCTTCTCGACCTTCCGGACATTGGAATTGTTATCCATGTCGATGAAGTCGATGACGACGAGACCGGCCATGTCGCGCAGGCGCAACTGGCGGGCGATTTCCTTGGCCGCTTCCAGATTGGTCGCGGTGGCGGTCTGTTCGATATTGTGTTCGCGGGTCGAACGGCCGGAGTTGATGTCGATCGACACCAGCGCTTCGGTCGGGTTGATGACCAGGTAGCCGCCCGACTTCAGCTGCACCACGGGGTGGTACATCGCGGCGAGCTGATCCTCGACGTGCGCGCGCTGGAACAGCGGCACCGCATCGGCATATTGCTTGATGCGCCGGCCGTGGCTGGGCATCAGCAGCTTCATGAATTCCTTGGCGTGGAGGTAGCCTTCCTCGCCCTCGACGATCACCTCGTCGATGTCCTTGTTGTAGATGTCGCGGATCGCGCGCTTGATGAGGTCGCTGTCGCCATAGATCAGCGCCGGCGCGGCGGAGCCAAGGGTCGCTTCGCGGATCCCGTCCCACAGGCGGGCGAGGTAATCGAAATCGCGCTTGATCTCGACCTTCGTACGCTGAAGCCCGGCAGTGCGGACGATGCAGCCCATCGACGGCGGCAGCTGCATGTCGGCCATGATCGACTTCAGGCGCTTGCGATCGGCGGCGTTGCTGATCTTGCGGCTGATCCCGCCGCCATGCGACGTGTTGGGCATCAGCACGCAGTAACGGCCGGCGAGGCTGAGGTAGGTGGTCAGCGCCGCACCCTTGTTGCCGCGCTCTTCCTTGACGACCTGCACCAGCAGCACCTGACGGCGGCGGATGACATCCTGAATCTTGTAGCGGCGGCGCAGGTTCATGCGGCGCTGGCGCAGCGCCTCCACCTGATCGTCATTCGCCGTGCGCGGCTTCTTCGACGTGCCGTCCGAGGTACCAGCGTCGCTGCCGGCATCGTCATGCTCCGCATCGTCGTCGCCGTGATCGGCGTCGTCGTAATCGTCGTGGTCGTCGCCGTCATGTTCGGCATGATCGTCGTCGTCGCTGTCGTGTTCGGCGCGCAGCGCGGCTTCCTCGGCGGCATGCTCCGCTTCCTCGCGGAGCAGCGCATCGCGGTCTTCCTTGGGGATCTGATAGTAATCCGGGTGGATTTCACTGAACGCCAGGAAGCCGTGGCGATTGCCACCGTAGTCTACGAACGCCGCCTGGAGCGACGGCTCGACGCGCGTCACCTTGGCGAGGTAGATATTTCCCTTGAGCTGCTTGCGCTCGGCACTCTCGAAATCGAACTCTTCGATCCGGTTATTCTTGACGACGGCGACCCGGGTCTCTTCCCGGTGGCGTGCGTCGATCAGCATACGCGTGGTCATTGGATAGTCTCCGCGCGCGTGGCGCTCCTGCGGGAGGCCCTGACAGGGCTGGTCCGGAGGGCGCGCATGCGCGTTGATAGATGGCGCCGGGCGAACCGGCGCGGGTGTGTGGCAAAGATGCGTCTGCTCGCCCGGCACATCGGGGGGCTCGGCCCTCCCACACGTTCGACACGCCGCCGGCCGAGGCCGGGCGGTGTCGAACGTTGGAAAAGTGCGTCATGCGAGCGTCAACCTGGTTAAACCCGACCCAGGAAGGGGCGGGGACCTGTGCTTCGCGTCTTACGGAGCGCGCGACGCACGGGTGCAGTCCGTTGGTAGCATCGGACCCCGCGTACCGCAACTGGCAGCAATTTGCCGGTCGGCCCGGCAAAATAATGCCGAAGACCGGATTAACCTTGCCGGGCAACCTCGCGTTCGCACCCCCGCCGGTAGAACAAACCCCGGCGATCGCAGGAGAATCGCCAAAAGGGGTTAGCAATGGCTTTTCGCTGGACCCGCGCACCCTCCGCGCGGCAAGGACGCCGTGTGTTCGCGGTAATCGCCCTGTTCGCCGGATGGTTGACGAGCGCGCCCGCCTGGGCCGCGACGGCGATCCGCAGCGTGGCGGTGCAGGATGGCCGGATTGTCATCCGTTTCGACGGGCGGGTCGGCGATGCCACCGGCCTCATGCTGGACGGCACCCGCCAGATCGCGGTGGACGTGGCGGGCGCGCTGCCCGGCATGCTGGCGGTGGCGGGCGGGCCGGTGAGCGGCGTGCGCCAGATGCGACAGGACGGCGGGACCCGGCTGCTGTTCGATCTCTCACGCCCCGCGATCATCGGCGATGGCGGGTTCGATGCGGAGGGGCGCAGCCTCACCCTGTCGCTGCAGCCGGTCAGCGCCGCACGCTTTACCGCGGCGAGTGCCGCAGGGCCGCTCAGTTTCATGGCGTTCGATTTCGGCGATTGGGCGGCGCGGCCGAAGTACAAGGTTTCGATCCCCGTTCCGCCGCCCGCGCGCGGCGTCGCGCTGCCACGCGTCCGCGGCGACGACAGCCGCCCGCTGGTGGTCATCGATGCCGGCCATGGCGGTGTCGATCCCGGCGCGATCAATCCGGAATCCGGGTTGCGCGAAAAGGACGTGACGCTGCGGATCGCCAAGGCGATCCGTGACGAGCTGCTGGCGAGCGGCCGGGTGCGGGTGGCACTGACCCGCGACGACGACCGCTATCTGGTCCTGCGCGAACGCTATGGCATCGCGCGGCGGCTGAAGGCCAACCTGTTCATCTCGATCCATTGCGACAGCGTCGGCAGCGGCGATGCCTCGGGCGCGTCGGTCTATACCCTGTCGGAAGTCGCTTCGGACAAGGAGGCGGCGCGGCTGGCAAGCCGGGAGAACAAGGCGGACGTGATATCCGGCGTAAACCTGGGGGAGGCGGGGGCGGACGTATCCTCGATCCTGATCGACCTGACCCAGCGCGAAACGATGAACACCTCCGCCAGCTTTGCCCGATTATTGGGGCGTGAGGCCAAGCCGCTGATACCGACGAAGCCCGTCTTTCATCGCATGGCGTCGCTGATGGTGCTGAAGGCGCCCGACATGCCGTCGATCCTGTTCGAGACCGGGTATATCTCGAACCCCGGCGATGCGGCGTTCCTCGACAGCCGCGACGGGCGTGAGCGCATTGCGGAAAGCGTGACCAAGGCGGTCGAGGTGCATTTCGCGCGCCAGATGGCGAGCCGGTAACCGCTCCCCTCCCGCGACGGGAGGAGAGCGGGCATTCTCAGATCGCGCCGGAGAAGGTGTCGCATTGCGCCGGGTCGCCGCTCTGCAGGCCGCGTTGCAGCCAAGCCTTGCGTTGCGCCGAAGTGCCGTGGGTGAAGCTGTCCGGGACGACGCGACCCTGGCTTTCCTTTTGCAAGGTGTCGTCGCCGATCGCCTGCGCGGCGGTCAGCCCTTCTTCCAGATCGCCCGGTTCCATGCGGCTGCGGTTCTGGGCGGCCCATACGCCGGCATAGCAATCCGCCTGCAGTTCGAGCCGCACCGATGCGGCATTGCCCTCCGCCTCGCTGCTGCTGCGCTGGACGCGCTGAACCTGGTCGGACGTGCCGAGCAGGTTCTGGATGTGATGCCCGAATTCATGGGCGATCACGTAATCCTGCGCAAAATCGCCCTTGGCGCCGAAGCGGTTGGCGAGTTCGTCGAAGAAGCTGGTGTCGAGGTAGATGCGCTGGTCGGTCGGGCAGTAGAATGGACCCATCGCCGACTGCGCCGCGCCGCAGCCGGACTGGCCGTTCTGCGAGAAGAAGCGCAAGCCCGGTGGCTGGAACCGCTGGCCGGTTTGCGCGAAGACCGCCGACCATGTCTTTTGCGCGGAACTGAACGCGTCGCACGCCGCCTTCTTCGCGGGGTCCGACCGGCAGATTTGGGTCGCCGACCCGGCGTCGGCAGGTGCGCTGCGGGTGACCTGCGTCCCGCCGCCGCCACCACCGATCATGCTGCCGAGGTTGCCCAGCCCGCCGAAGACCGCAAACAGCAGCAGCACGACCACGATGCCGCCACATCCGAAACGACTGCCGATCAGCGGCAGCAGACCGAACAGCAACCCGCCGCCACCGCCCCCGCCGCCAAATCCGCCGCCGCGATTGCCCTGGTCGCCCACGTCAATATTAGGATCGAAATCGTCGAGACGCATGGCAGGCTCCGTTTAGCTTGCGTTACGAATGCGCGAACCTCCCACCGGTTGCAACGTTGTGCGGGGAGACGCAGGACGACGGCGTCATCAGGAGAAGAGATGCATGTTCCTCAAGGGCAAGACCGCGATCGTCACCGGTTCCACATCGGGCATCGGCCTCGCCTATGCGCGGGCATTCGCGGCAGAGGGCGCGGCGGTGGTCCTCAACGGCTTTGGCGATGCGGAACAGATCGAGCGCCTGCGCGCCGAACTGGCGGCGACCAGCGGGGCGGCGGCGCTGTACGACGCCGCCGACATGACCCGCCCCGATGACATCGCCGCCCTGGTCGATCGCGCCGTTCGCGAAACCGGCAGCGTCGACATCGCGGTCAACAACGCCGGTATCCAGCACGTCGCGCCGATCGAGGATTTCCCGCCCGACAGGATGGAGGCGATCATCCGCATCAACCTGCTGTCGGCCTGGTATGTCGCCCGGGCCGCGGTGCCGCATATGAAGGCGGCGGGATGGGGCCGGATCATCACCACCGCTTCGGCCCACAGTCTGGTGGCGAGCCCCAACAAGTCGGCCTATGTGATGGCCAAGCACGGCATCGCCGGCCTGACCAAGACGCTGGCGCTGGAAACCGCGCAGCACGGCGTCACCGTCAATTGCATCTCGCCCGGCTATGTCTGGACGCCGCTGGTCGAGGCGCAGATTCCCGACACGATGACAGCGCGCGGCCTTACCCGCGACCAGGTGATGAACGACGTGCTGCTCGCCGCCCAGCCGACCAAGGAATTCGTCACGCCAGAGCAGGTGGCGGCGCTGGCGCTGTTCCTGTGCCGCGACGAGGCCAAGGCGATCACCGGCGCCAACCTGTCGGTCGACGGCGGCTGGACCGCGGCATGACGGCAAAGCGGATCGCGGCCGTCGCGCTGGCCGGCGCGATGCTGGCCACCGTCGCGGTTCGCGCGCAGAATGCCGGCGACGTCGATTGGCGCAAGGTCGCGACGCGTCAGGATCGCGAGCGGTTGCGAAACTGGCGTGACGCCTGGGTGCAGGCGCTCGCCCGCGTGCGTGCCACGGCGGAGGGCGCGGCGGGGCTGTCCGCCGATCCTGCCCTGTTCGATCCGGACCGCGTCCTTCAGGGCGCGGCGCTGAAGCCGGGTACCTACCGCTGCCGGATGCACCGGCTCGGCGGTGTCGGGCCGCACAGCCGACCGTTGCTGAGCGGAACCTGGACGGGATGCCGGGTCGATGAGGACGGCATCGTGCGCCATTTCGTCACCGACGGCGACCAGCGCACCAGCGGCAATCTGTTCGACAGCACCGATTCGCGGACCGTATTCCTGGGCACGCTGGCACTCGGCGACGAGGATCGACCGATGCGTTACGGGCGCGATGCCAGGCGCGACATGGCGGGGCTGGTCGAGCGGATCGGGCCGACGCGCTGGCGACTGGTATTGCCGTATCCCGGTTTCCAGTCGACCCTGGACGTGATGGAGATCGTGTCGGGTTGACGGACCGGGCGCGTCGTCAATGCGCCGGCGCCAGCTCTCCTGCCGCTCCGACCGGTGCCACCGGCACCGTCGCCGGCGATACCACGACGACCGGCGCCGCGGTGAGTGGCGGCAGCGAGGCGAGATAGGCCTTGCCATGCATGTTCACCACCGTGACCCGTCCCGGGTTCGCCGCCGCCACCGCCTTCAGATACGATCGTGGTTTCTTCATCAGCGTCGGCTGGTCGAGCCCGGAAAGGCCGGCGATGCGCGCCGCTTCCTTGACGAAATGGACGCAATTGCGAGCGTTCAGATTGTAGTGGCCGTCACCGGTCTTTTCGTCCCAGGCAGCGATCAGCGTCAGCACCTGCGCATATTGGGCGTCGCTCAACACCATCGCGAACTGAGCGTCGCTGCCCGCGATGTAACCGGGCTTTGAGATGTCCAGCCGGCCGGCGACTGTTCCCATCAGCAGCTTCGGCGAGATCGCCTTGGCCGTGAACCCGTAGTTGACGTCGACCGGCGCGCCGCCCGCGTCCGGGGTCCCGCGCAGCGTGAAGAACGCGTGCGGAAAGCTGTTGCCGAGTTCGTGGCTCCAGAAGGTGATCGTCACCGCAGCCCAGGCGGGCACCGCCGCGACCATGGAACAGGCGAGCAGCGTGGCGGCGAGCAACGGGCGCAGGATCAGGCGGTGCATGGCGCAGGATGGTACCTGCATCGGTCGCGATTCGAAAGCCCGTCGTAGGGGGCTTCACGGCGTGTCGATGGTCGCCAACGTCGCTGCATTCTCCCGCTTTTCCGGGCGGATGTAGATCGAGCTCAAGGTCGGAACCGCCGCGCGCAGGCTGTCTTCCATTTGCTCGATCATCGTCTCCGCATCGCCCATCGTGATGGCATCGTCGAAATCCGCGCTGACCGCCACGAAGATTGCATCGGGCGCGGTGTGGATCGTCCGGACGTGGTTGACGTGGGTGATCGCCGGATGGGCGGCGACGATGCCGCGGACCGTCTCGACCACCTGCGGATTCGCGCGCTCGCCGATCAGCAGCCCCTTCGCTTCACGCGCGAGGAGGACGGCCACCAGCCCGAGGATCAGGCCGATCGCCATAGAGGCGACGCCGTCGATGCGCGGATCGGCGAAGGCATGGCTTGCCCACACGCCGATGCCGGCGATGACGAGCCCGGCAAGCGCTGCCGAATCCTCGAACAGGACGATGAAGCCGGCAGGGTCCTTGCTCTGCCGGATCGCGCGCCACCAGCCGGTATCGCCCTTGGCCTTGCGAAATTCCCGCATGGCGATGAACCACGAGCTTCCTTCCAGGGCGAAGGCGATGGCCAGCACGATATAGTTGACCAGCGGATCCGCCAGCTCTTCCGGCTCGATGATGTGGACATAGCCTTCGTACATCGACACGCCGGCGCCGACCGCGAAGATGAGGATGGCGACTACGAACGCCCAGAAATACAGTTCGCGGCCATAGCCGAAGGGGTGGACGACATCCGGCTGGCGCTTCGCCCGGTGCTGGCCGTACAGCAGCAGGATCTGGTTGCCGCTGTCGACGCAGCTGTGCACGCCCTCGGTCAGCATCGACGATGACCCGGTGATACCCGCCGCCACGAACTTGGCGACGCCGATGCCAAGGTTGGCGGCGAGCGCGCCGTACAGGACGATGTTCTCGCGAATGCGGGCGGTCAGTCCCTGGCTCATGCATACTCCCCGGCGCGCCGGTCGCGCGTCCGCGTGCTACGCGCGAGGAGGCGGTCTGGCTCCCTCGACCACGTCGGCGGGCAGCAAGAGCGGCCGGACGGCAGGCGTCGCGGGCGGACCCTTCGGGTGCAGAAACGGAATGACCGCCGGAGCACGAAGCGCCGGCGGTCACCTTTCCTCCCCAGGAAACTCTCGAGAAATCGGGTAGCTAGAGAGTCGGGGGCGGGGCAGTGGGGCATGGCTGCGGTGCAAGGTCACCGTGTATACGACGCTGACAATACGATCGGTCATCATGTAACGAATTGACAGGTCGCGCTTCGTACCCGATCCTCGAAGCAACGGAGGTGAGGATGGCGGACCGAAAGTTGTTTGCCGGGCATGCGGTGCGCAGGCTGCGTCGGCAGGCCGGGTTGACCCAGGCGGCGATGGCGGAGGCGTTGGCGATTTCGTCGAGCTATCTGAACCTGGTCGAGCGCAACCAGCGGCCGTTGTCGGCGGCGCTGCTGGTGAAGCTGGCGGAATCCTACGACTTCGATCCGCGGGCGTTGACTGCGGGCGAGCCGGGTGGCGGCGATGCGGCGATGCGGCGGCGGCTGGCGGACCCGATGTTCGCCGATCTGGAGATCGACCGCAACGAGGTGGGGGAATGGCTGGCCGGCGCCCCCGGCGGCGCCGAGGCGTTTGCCCGTGTCTATGACCGTTTGGGCGCGGGCGGCGGCAGCGGCGTGGCGGGCGACGTCGACCCGGTGGCCGAGGTTCGCCGCGAGATCGAGCGTTGGCGGGGGCATTTCGCCGATCTGGACAGCGCGGCGGAGGCGCTGGCGGACGAGCTGCGGCTGGGTGCGGGCGACCTGTACGGCGCGATCGCCGAGCGGTTGCGGGTGAAGCACCAGCTGACGATCCGCATCCTGCCCGTCGACGTCATGCCCGACCTGTTGCGGCGGCTGGACCTGCATGCCCGCCAGTTGCAGCTGAGCGAGGTGCTGGATTCCGCGTCGCGCACCTTTGCGGCCGCGTATCAACTGGCGCAGATCGAAGCGCGGGCCGAGATCGAGGCGCTGGCCAAGGGGGCGGGGTTCGCCGATCGGTCGTCCGAGCGGCTGTTCCGCCGCCACCTCGCCAGTTATTTCGCGGCGGCGGTCATGATGCCCTATGCCCGTTTCCTGCGGGCGTGCGAGACGACCGGCTATGACCTGGAATTGTTGCAGCGGCGGTTCGGGGCGGGGTTCGAGCAGGTCGCGCACCGGTTGACAACCCTGCACCGGGTCGGCGCGCGGGGCCTGCCGTTCTTTCTGATCCGCATCGATCGGGCCGGGCAATGTTCGAAGCGGTTTTCGGGCGCGAGCGCATCGCCGCTGGCGGAGGCGGAGGGGCGATGCCCGCTGTGGCGGCTGCATCAGGCGTTCGACCGGCCGGGCAGCCTGGCGGTCCAGCTGGTCGAGCTGGAGGACAAGGCGCGGTGGCTGACGATCGCGCGGACGGTGACGCCGCAGCGTCGCCGTTATGGCGGGGTGCTTGCCGAATTCGCGGTGGGCATCGGCGTCGCGGCCGAACTCGGCGGCGCGCTGGCGGTGGCGCGGGGGGTGGACCTGAAGGGCGATGCCACGCCGATCGGGCTGGGGTGCCGTGCCTGCCATCGCACCGACTGTCCGCAGCGATCGGCGCCGCCGGCCGGCCGGGCGCTGCTGATCAACGAGCGGGACCGCGGGGTGTCGGGATTCACCTTCGCCGGCGATTGATGTAAGAATGCATACATCATGACATCGTCGATGATCGTTCTGTGACAGGTTGACCGCTAGCCGTTGCGATATTCAGCGATCCGTTGTGTCAACTTCAATACAGATCCTCGCATTCGAGACGAAGCGAGGACGCGACATGACCTATCAGCAGCAGATCGGCACAGCCAGCCAGCTCATCGGCGGCCAGGCCACCTGGGGCGGCATCGATGCGGAGGCGGTCGCCCGCATGCGGCTGCAGAACCGTTTCCAGACCGGCCTGGACATCGCGCGCTACACCGCCGCGATTATGCGTCGCGACATGGCGGCCTATGACGCGGACCCGGCGGCGTATACCCAGTCGCTGGGTTGCTGGCACGGGTTCATCGGCCAGCAGAAGATGATCGCGATCAAGAAGCATTTCGGCACCACGAACCGCCGCTACCTCTATCTGTCGGGCTGGATGGTCGCGGCGTTGCGCAGCGAATTCGGTCCGCTGCCGGATCAGTCGATGCACGAGAAGACGAGCGTGCCGGCATTGATCGAGGAACTGTACACCTTTCTTCGCCAGGCCGATGCGCGTGAACTCAGCCTGTTGTTCCGCGATCTCGACCATGCGCGCGATGCGGGCAACGAGGTCGAGGCGCAGCGGCTGGTGCAGGCCATCGATCATCATCAGACGCATGTCGTGCCGATCATCGCCGATATCGACGCGGGCTTCGGCAACGCCGAGGCGACCTACCTGCTCGCCAAGAAGATGATCGAGGCGGGCGCCTGTGCGCTGCAGATCGAGAATCAGGTCAGCGACGAAAAGCAGTGCGGGCATCAGGACGGCAAGGTCACCGTGCCGCACGAGGACTTCCTGGCGAAGGTGCGCGCCTGCCGCTACGCCTTCCTGGAACTGGGCGTCGAGGACGGCATCATCGTCACCCGTACCGATTCGCTCGGCGCAGGCCTGACCAAGCAGATCGCGGTCAGCAAGGAACCCGGCGACCTGGGGGACCAGTACAACAGCTTCCTCGATTGCGAGGAGGTCACCGATCTGTCGACGATCAACGGCGATGTCGTCATTAACCGCGACGGCAGGCTGATGAAGCCGAAGCGGCTGCCGTCGAACCTGTTCCAGTTCCGCGAGGGGACCGGTGCCGACCGCTGCGTGATGGATTGTATCGCCAGCCTGCAGAATGGCGCCGACCTGCTGTGGATCGAGACGGAGAAGCCGCATATCGAACAGATCGCATCGATGGTCGACCGCATCCGCGAGGTCGTGCCAAACGCCAAGCTGGTCTACAACAACAGCCCGAGTTTCAACTGGACGCTGAATTTCCGCCAGCAGGTGTATGACGCCTGGACAGAGGCGGGTCGCGACGTGTCGGCGTATGACCGGTCGCGGCTGATGTCGGTGGATTATGACGGTACCGAGCTGGGCGCGGAGGCGGACGAGCGCATCCGGACGTTCCAGAAGGATGCAGCGGCGCGGGCCGGCATCTTCCACCACCTCATCACGCTGCCGACCTATCATACGGCGGCGCTGTCGACCGACAATCTAGCCCGGGAGTATTTCGGCGAGGCGGGCATGCTGGGCTATGTGAAGGGCGTGCAGCGCAAGGAAATCCGCGAGGGGATCGCCTGCGTGAAGCATCAGAACATGTCCGGATCGGACATCGGTGACGATCATAAGGAATATTTCGCGGGCGAGGCGGCACTGAAGGCCGGTGGCGCACACAATACGATGAACCAGTTCGCGGCGTGATCGTCCGGGGCGACCGCAACACGAAAGGTGTGTTGCGGTCGCTTGCCTGCCGGGATCCGCGGCGTCGCCGCGTGGGCGATATTCGCGGATGCTGACGTTTCGGGCGATCCGCAGGGGTGGCGGGTCTGGATTCCCGCCTTCGCGGGAATGACGGTGGGGCGGGGTGATGTTGCGCCCAAGCATGCGGGGAAGGGGTTTGGGCCCAGACGCAGGGGATGCAACTATCGCATCCATCGGTGCGGCTTGTAGTCGGTCAGGCATGAGCGGGTGTCGATCCGCGCCATGATGCTGATGTCCTCAACCCCGCGAGAATCCGTCGAAGGTCACGAAAGTCTCACTTGTGCAGCAGCTGCGGTTGCGGGATCGCGATGAGAAAGAGCGTCATAGCGGAGTAACCGCGAATCGACGCTCTCACGACTTTTCCAAATAGGACAGCGAAAAGTTCGCGTGGTGACGAACCTCAATTCCCGGGGTGGCCGGTGTGCCGACGCCCGGTACCCGCCGCGTCAGGCGCCCGCGGCGTCCAGTCGGCCGATCTGGTCCTTGGTCAGTGCGAGTTCCATCGCCGGCAACAGGTCTTCCACCTGTTCGACGCGGGTGGCGCTGGCGATCGGGGCGGTGACGCCTTCCTGCGCGATCAGCCAGGCGAGCGCGATCTGGGCGAGGGTGGCGCCGGTTTCCTCGGCGACCTGATCCATGGCGGCGAGGACGTCCGCGCCCTTGCCGTCGAGCAGGTCACCCATCCGACCACCGCGAACGCTTTGGCCAAGGTCATCCTTCGTACGGTATTTGCCGGTCAGGAACCCGGAGGCGAGGCCGTAATAGGGCAGCACGCCGATATTCTCGGTGATGCAATAATCCCGCAGCTCGCCCTCGAACTTGTGGCGGCTGACGAGGTTATATTCGGGCTGGAGGACGTGGTAGCGCGGCAGGCCGTCGTCCTTGGCCGCATCCACCGCCGATTTCAGCCGGCCTGCATGAAAGTTGGACGCGCCGAGCACGCGCACCTTGCCGGCGTCGATCAGCCGGCCGAACACCTCCAGTACCGCATCCTGCGGCACATTGTCGTCGTCCTGATGCGCATAATACAGGTCGATGCGATCGGTGCCGAGCCGTTTCAGCGATGCTTCCGCGGCGGCAGTGATGCGGGCGGGTGCCAGTTTCTCGCCACCGTCACCGGGCAGCATGCCGACCTTGGTCGCGATCAACACCGAATCCCGCTTGCCGCTCGCCTTCAGCCATTCGCCGATCATCGATTCCGATTCGCCGCCGCTGTGGCCATCGACCCAGGCGGAATAGACGTCGGCGGTGTCGATCATCGTACCGCCGCCCGCGACGAATGCATCGAGGACGGCGAAGCTGGCGGCGCGATCGGCCGTCCAGCCGAACACGTTGCCACCCAGCACCAGTGGCGCGATGCGAAGGTCGGTGGAGCCCAGGCGGCGCAGCGTGGTCATGGCGTTTGATCCGTGTCGTTGGCGGTGGCGGCGTTCAGGTCGATGCTGTTGGCGTCCAGCATCGCGGCGGCATCGTTGAGTTGGGCCGCTTCGTCGGCCGTGACGCCGCCCGGATCGCCGCCGTCGCCGCGCGAGCAACCGGCGGCGAACAGGGCGAGGGGGAGTACGGCCGACAGGACGATGCGAGACATGCGGACGAACTCCCCCTGAAGACGGATCAATCCTTCAACGAACGACCGGCGCGTTCAAGCGCGTTTCCGGTCGCATCGGCGGCACGATCGGCACCGTTGCTGATCGCGGCACCGGCACGGTCCGCGCCGGCGTCGAGGCGATCGCCGGTACGGTCGGCGGCGGCATCAATGCGCTCGCCGGCATTGTCGAGGCTGCGTTCGGCCGAGCCGAAGGCCTGGTCGGTCGCCGCATCGACGTCGCTGACCGCGTTGCGGGTCGTCGCCTCCGTATCGGCGGCGATCGCGTTGCCGGCTTCTGCGGTCTCGTTCTGCGCATTCTGGCTGCAGGCGGCGGCGCCGAGGGCGAGCGGAACGGCGGCGAGGAACAGCAAGCGCTTCATGATAATCTCCCAGTCGATGAACCCGGAGCAAACGCGACAGGTTCGTTTCGGGTCCACGTTGACCGCATATAAAGATATCTTTATATGTTGAAGCGACATGACCCTCGCGCTCGATATCTTCCGTGCCCTGGCCGATGCGACGCGGCTGCGCATCTTTTCGCTGCTCCGCTCGATGGAGCTGTCGGTCGGCGAGCTGGCGCAGGTGCTGGGGCAGAGCCAGCCGCGGGTCAGCCGGCACGTGAAGATCCTGTGCGATGCCGGTCTGGCGGAGCGCCGCAAGGAGGGCAGCTGGGTGTTCGTGGCGCTGGGGCGGCAGGCGGCGACGCAGCCGGTGGCGGCAGCGATCGACCTGTGGACCAAGGCGGAACCGGATCATTGGGCGGTCGCGGACGCCGCGCGTCTTGCCGCGGTGCGCGCCGACCGCGCGGCGAGCGCGGCGCAATGGTTCGAGGGGCATGCCGACGAATGGGATGCGATCCGGTCGCTCCATGTCGCCGAAGAGCAGGTGGAGGCGGCGATGGCCGGCGTGCTGGGCGACGGGCCGCTCGGCAGCCTGATCGACATCGGCACCGGGACGGGGCGGATGCTGGAGGTGTTCGGGGAACAGGCGGACAGCGCGCTGGGCATCGACCGATCATCGGAGATGCTTCGGCTGGCGCGGGCCAAGCTGCACGACCGGCCCAACACCGAATTGCGGCAGGCGGACCTGTATGCGCTGCCGATGGCGGACGGCGCCGCGGACGTCGCGATCCTGCACCACGTGCTCCATTTCGCGCAGCAGCCCGGTGCGGCGATCGCGGAGGCGGCGCGGGTGCTGGGACCGGGCGGGCGGCTGCTGATCGCGGATTTCGCGCCGCACGATCGCGAGGACCTGCGGACGCGCGACGCGCACACCCGGCTGGGGTTCGCGGACGAACAGATCGCGGGCTGGTTCGGCAATGCCGGGCTGGCACCGGCACGGACCGAGACGCTGAAGGGCGGCGAATTGACGGTGACATTGTGGCTGGGCGTCAAACCGGGCGCGAACCTGCGTCAGGTTCCGGTGACAGGGGTCGGGACAAAAATCGGTAAAAGGGTTGGGGCGGCATGACGATTTCGGTGAACCAGCTCGAAGAGGCGCAGATCGCGCTGAAGGCGCCGCTGTATGCGGATGTCGCCGGCGATCTGGACGTGTCGTTCGAATTCTTCCCGCCGAAGAGCGAGAAGATGGAGGAACAGCTGTGGGAGGCGGTGCGCACGCTGGAGCCGCTCGGCCCCAGCTTCGTATCGGTGACCTATGGTGCGGGCGGATCGACGCGCGAACGGACGCATGCGACGGTGGCGCGCATCCAGCGCGAGACGTCGCTGGCCGCCGCCGCGCACCTGACCTGCGTCGAGGCGACGAAGGCGGAGATCGACGAGGTCGCGCAAGGTTATTGGGCGGCGGGCGTACGGCATATCGTCGCGCTGCGTGGCGATTCGCCCAATGCGGGGGCGTTCGTCAGCCATCCCGGCGGCTATGAGAATGCCGCGGCGCTGGTCGCGGGGTTGAAGCGGCTGCACCCGTTCGAGATTTCGGTCGCCGCCTATCCCGAATGCCACCCGGATTCGGTCAGCGTCGAGGCGGATATCGACAATCTGAAGGCGAAGATCGATGCCGGGGCGACGCGTGCGATCACCCAGTTCTTCCATGAGCCCGAGACGTTCTTCCGCTATCGCGACAAGGTGGCGGCGGCAGGGATCACCGCGGAGATCGTACCGGGCATCATGCCGGTCACCAATTTCGCCAGCGTCGTGCGGATGAGCAAGATGTGCGGGACCGAGGTGCCGGCGTGGATGGCGCGGTTGTTCGACGGGCTGGAGGATCATCCCGCCGCGCGCCAGCTGATCGCGGCGACGCTGGCGGCGGAACTCAGCCGCAAGCTGTATGCGGGGGGCGTGAAGGCGCTGCACTTCTACACGCTCAACAAGGCGGAGCTGTCGTTTGCAATCTGTCACCTGCTCGGCGTGCGCTCGAAGCCGGTAGCGAACGCGGCGGCGGCGTGATGGTGTGACGGGCGGCGTTTATCCCGTACGTCCCGGGCGACCGCCGGGGGAGTCGTGGACCTTCGCAACGGCGTTGCTCTGCTTGTCACGACAACCTTGCCAGCCGGGCGCCGGCCTTCGCCGGGGAAGGGGCCTTTTTCCGATGGAATTTCAACCATGACCATTCGCGACACATTCCTGGCCGAGGCGGCCAAGCGCATCCTCATCACCGACGGCGCGTTCGGGACCGAGATCCAGAACTGGAAGCTGTCCGAGGCGGATTACGCGGGCACGCTGGGGCTGACCCACGACCAGAAGGGCAACAACGACATCCTGGCGCTGACCAAGCCCGAGGTGCCGGCGTCGATCCATCGCGCCTATTTCGAGGCGGGGGCGGATATCGCGGAGACGAACACGTTCTCGGCGAACCGGATCAGCCAGGCGGATTACGGCGCCGAGCATCTGGTGCGCGAGATCAACGTCGAGAGCGCGGGGATGGCGCGGCGGATCGCGGACGAGTTCCAGGCGCGCGACGGACGGCCGCGCTTCGTCGCCGGCGCGATCGGGCCGACCAACAAGACGCTGTCGCTGTCGCCGGACGTCAACGATCCCGGCTATCGCGAGATCGACTTCGACCACCTGAAGGGCGTGTACCGCGAGCAGATCGACGCGCTGGTCGAGGGCGGCGCCGACTTCATCCTGATCGAGACGGTGTTCGATACGCTGAACGCCAAGGCGGGGATCATGGCGACGCTGGATGCCGCCGAGGACCTCGGCCGCGACCTGCCGCTGATGCTGTCGATGACGCTGACCGACCTGTCGGGGCGCAACCTGTCTGGGCACACGGTCGAGGCGTTCTGGCACGCGGTGCGGCATGCCAGGCCGGTGACGATCGGGCTGAACTGTTCGTTCGGGGCGGAGCAGCTGCGGCCGCACGTCAAGACGCTGTCGGACATCTGCGATACGCTGATCATGGTGTACCCGAACGCCGGGCTGCCCAACGAGCTGGGCGCGTATGACGAGGCGCCGGCGACGACCGCCGGGCTGGTCGGCGAATGGGCGCAGGCGGGGCAGGTCAACGTGCTTGGCGGCTGCTGCGGATCGACGCCGGCGCATATAAAGGCGATCACCGACATGGCGCGCGGGGTGAGCCCACGGGTCGTCCCGGTGCCGCCGGTGCGGACGCGGCTTGCGGGACTCGAGCCGTTCACGATGGCGGCATGATCGTAACCTACGCCGAACCGCGCTGCCCTTTGCCGTCATTGCGAGCGCAGCGAAGCAATCCAGAGCCGCGTCAGGACGCCCTGGCTTGCTTCGCTGCGCTCGCAATGACGAACACGAAAAGACCGATATGACCACCAATTCCTCTGCCCAGTTCGTCAATATCGGCGAGCGCACCAACGTCACAGGCTCCGCGGCGTTCAAGAAGATGATCATGGCGGGGGATTACACCCGCGCGGTCGAGGTCGCGCGCAGCCAGGTGGAGAATGGCGCGCAGGTGGTCGACGTCAACATGGACGAAGGGCTGCTCGACGCCGAATTCGCCATGACGACCTTCCTCAAGCTGATCGCCGCCGAGCCCGACATCGCGCGCGTGCCGATCATGATCGACAGTTCCAAATGGAGCGTGATCGAGGCGGGGCTGAAGTGCGTCAGCGGCAAGCCGATCGTCAATTCGATCAGTATGAAGGAGGGTGAGGAGGCCTTTCTGTACCATGCGCGCAAGTGCATGGCGTACGGCGCGGCGGTGGTCGTCATGGCGTTCGACGAGGTCGGGCAGGCGGACACGCAGGAGCGCAAGGTCGCGATCTGCGCGCGCGCCTATGACCTGCTGATGGGTATCGGCTTTCCGCCCGAGGACATCATCTTCGACCCCAATGTGTTCGCGGTGGCGACGGGGATCGAGGAACACAACAATTACGGCGTCGATTTCATCGAGGCGTGTCGCGCGATCAAGGCGCGCTGTCCGCACGTCCATATCTCGGGCGGGCTGTCGAACCTGTCGTTCAGCTTCCGCGGCAACGAGCCGGTGCGGCGCGCGATGCATTCGGTGTTCCTGTATTATGCCATCCCGGCGGGGATGGACATGGCGATCGTCAACGCCGGGCAGCTCGACGTGTACGACACGATCGATCCGGAATTGCGCACCGCGTGCGAGGACGTGGTGCTCAACCGCGATCCCGAGGCGGGCGACCGGCTGGTCGCGCTGGCGGAAAAGTATCGCGGCACCGATGCGGTGGCGGAAAAGGCGGCGGCGGAATGGCGTTCGCTGCCCGTCACCAAGCGGCTGGAATATGCGCTGGTGAAGGGCATTGACGCGCACGTCGTCGACGATACCGAGGAATGCCGCCAACAGTTCGCGCGGCCGATCGAGGTGATCGAGGGGCCGTTGATGGACGGCATGAACGTCGTCGGCGACCTGTTCGGATCGGGCAAGATGTTCCTGCCGCAGGTGGTGAAATCGGCGCGCGTGATGAAGAAGGCGGTGGCGCACCTGCTGCCCTTCATCGAGGCGGCGAAGGAACCGGGCGCCAAGGGCAAGGGCAAGATCGTGATGGCGACCGTGAAGGGCGACGTCCACGATATCGGCAAGAACATCGTCGGCGTCGTGCTGCAGTGCAACGGCTTCGACGTGGTCGATCTGGGCGTGATGGTGCCGTGGTCGAAGATCCTCGCCGCGGCGAACGAGAACGATGCCGACATGATCGGGCTGTCGGGCCTCATCACGCCGTCGCTGGACGAGATGGTGACCGTGGCGGAAGAGATGAAGCGGGCGGGCATGACGATGCCGCTGCTGATCGGCGGGGCGACGACGTCGAAGGTTCACACCGCTCTCCGTATCTCGCCCGCCTATGACGGTCCGATCGTGCATGTGCTCGACGCGTCGCGGGCTGTCGGCGTGGCGACGACGCTGGTCAGCGACACGCAGCGCGACGCCTATGTGCTGGGCATTGCCGAGGATTACGAGAAGGTGCGGGTCGCGCGCGCCAGCAAGGGGCAGAACGACCTGTTGCCGCTGGCCGAGGCGCGCGCCCGCGGGCTGAGCGTCGACATGGCGCTGAAGGCGCCGCCGGCCGCGCAGCCGGGCGTGCATGTGTTCGACGACTGGGACCTTGCCGACTTGCGCGGCTATATCGACTGGACGCCGTTCTTCCGCGCGTGGGAGCTGGCCGGCAATTTTCCGGCGATCCTGACCGACGAGGTGGTCGGCGAGAGCGCGAGCGGGCTGTACGAGGACGCGCAGGCGATGCTCGACCGGATCGTCGCGGAGAAGTGGCTGACCGCGCGCGGCGTCTGCGGTCTGTGGGCGTGCCACCGCCACGACGACGACGTCTGGGTCTATACCGAGCATCGCGAATCGCACCGCAGCCCGGATGGCGCGAGCATCCCTGAGGGGTTCCACATCCCGAACCTGGACCGCACGCAGGAGGCGACCGTGCGGCTGCCGTTCCTGCGCCAGCAGATCGCCAAGCGCGAGGGGCGGGCGAACATGTGCCTGGCCGATTTCATCGATCCGGCGGGCGACTGGATGGGCGGCTTCGCGGTGGGCATCCACGGCATCGAGCCGCATCTGGCGCGCTACAAGGCGGACAACGACGATTACAACGACATCCTGCTGAAGGCGCTGGCGGACCGGCTGGCCGAGGCGTTCGCGGAGCGGCTGCATGCGCATGTCCGCACCGACCTGTGGGGCTATGCGCCGGGCGAGCAGCTGACCAACGACGCGCTGGTCCGCGAGCAGTATCGCGGCATCCGCCCGGCGCCGGGCTATCCGGCGTGTCCCGAGCATTCGCTGAAGACGACGCTGTTCGCGATGCTGGATGCCGAGGCGAATACCGGGCTGGAGCTGACCGAAAGCTTCGCGATGTTGCCGACGGCGGCGGTGAGCGGTTTCTACTTCGGCCATGCGCAGGCGGAATATTTCGGTGTCGCGCGGATCGGGCAGGATCAGGTCGCGGACTATGCGGCGCGGCGGGGCGTGGACGTCAAGCAGGCGGAGCGGTGGCTGCGGCCCAATCTCGACTGATCGGGCCCGGGGGGCGTCCCTGAATCCGTCATTGCGAGCGTAGTGCAGCAATCCAGGGCGTCTTGGTCCGGCTCTGGATTGCCGCGCTGCGCTCGCAATGACGGGCTGGGGACGGAAGCGAAATCAGAACCCCCGCGTCCGCAGCCCCGGATTGCGCTTCAGCATCGGCGCGACGATCGGGATGGTCAGCATCGTGCTTGCCACCGCCATCAGCAGCAAAGCGGTGAAGGTTTCGTTGGTGATGATCGCCTTGTCGAGCAGGATGTTGGCGAAGATGATCATGATGAGCGCCTTCGTCTGGAGCAGCCAGCCGATCGCCTTCGCATCGCCCTTCGGCCATTTCAGGATGCGGCCGGCAAGGTGGATGCCCGCCAGCTTGCCGCCGACCGATGCGACCAGCAGTAACGCCGCGGCCGCGAAGACGGCGGTGCCGCCCACGCCCCATTGCGTCTTGAGGCCGGTCGAGAGGAAATAGACCGGCATGATCGCGAGCAGGATCGTCGCGCGGAAGCGGTCCATCCGCTCCTCGCCGAACCAATGCGCGTCGAGCACCGCGCCCGCGAGGAACGCGCCGACCATGAAGTGCAGCCCGGCCCAATCCGCCGCGAACCCGCACGCCGCCAGCCAGATCAATCCGACATACCAGCGGTCGTTTTCCGCGATCGCACGCAGCAGCTTGCGGATCGCCCATGTCGCGATCGTGAAACCGATCAGGAACCCGGCCTGTCGCCCGACGCGCTGCCAGTCGAGCAGGATCAGCGCGAGCACGCCCCAGATCGCGATATCGTCGAGGCTGGCGTAGCGCAGCACGCGCTGGCCGAGCGGCGCGCGCAGGATGTCGAGCTTTTCCATCAGCAGCACCAGGATCGGCAATGCGGTGACTGCGCAGGCCATGCCGATGCCGAGTACGACCTGCCAGTCCGCGCCATCGGCGCCGCGCCAGCCGGGGAAACGGAGCATGACCAGCGCGGCCAGCGCCCCCGCGACCAGCGGCACGCCTAGCGCCAGGCCGGCGGTGATCCCGGTTTCGCGGCGGCGTTTCCACGCTTCACCCACGTCGAGTTCGAGACCCGCGACCCAGACGAACAGCATGACCGACCACCAAGCGATGCCGTTGAGCGCCCCCAGCGTCGGTGCAGCGAAGACGAAGGCATAATAATCGGGAAAGATCGCGCCGAGCACGCCCGGCCCGAGCAGGATGCCGCCGATGATCTGCACCACCACCAGCGGCGCCCAATAATCGGTGCGCCCGACCCGCCAGACGAGCCACGGCAACGTGAAGATGATGAGGATGGCGAGGAGGAACACCTCGGTCGGTGACATGGCGTGCATCGGTTTCGGCATCCCCCGCCCGGGGCTCCCCGCCCGGTGTCGTTAAGGGGTCGTCTATGCGAACGTGCCGGGATCGGCAACGGCGATGGCCAGGTTCGGGACAGCGGCGCGGCATGGTAACGCATCGCTGGGCCGCACGATGGCGTTAACCGCGATTAGGGCTGGCGCGGGGCGCAAGGGACGGCGCAAGCCCATGCGCATGACCCGCGCCATCCTCGCCCTCGCCCTGATCGCCGCCCCTGCCGTTGCGCAGAGCGGCAAGCCCTTCACGATCGCGGAGACGGGGCAGGGGTTCTCCGACCTGCAGGAGGCGGTGTCGTCGGTCCGGATGGGAACCGCGACGATCCTGATCGCGCCGGGCGTCTATCGGCAATGTGCCGTGCAGCAGGGCGGCCGCATCACCTTCAAGGCGGTGCAGCCCGGCACCGCGATCTTCGAGAAGGAGGCATGCGAGGACAAGGCGGCGCTGGTGCTGCGCGGCCAGGGATCGGCGGTCGATGGCCTCGTGTTCCGTGGCTATAGCGTGTCGGATGGCAATGGTGCGGGCATCCGTACCGAAATGGGCGACCTGACCGTCACCAATTCGATGTTCCTCGACAGCCAAGAAGGCATCCTGGGCGGGGAGCCGACCGGGCAGAAGATCGTGATCGACCGGTCGACCTTTTCCGGGCTGGGCCAGTGCGATCAGACGGTGAATTGCTCGCATGCCATCTACATCGGCAGCAATGGCAGCGTGACGGTGACCAATTCGCGGTTCGAGCGCGGCACCGGCGGCCATTACGTCAAGTTGCGCGTGCCGAACGTGACGATCACCGACAACAGTTTCGACGATACCGCGGGCCGCAAGACCAATTACATGATTGACCTGCCCGATGGTGCGCGCGGTTCGATCGCACGCAACACCTTCGTACAGGGCAAGGGCAAGGAAAATTCTAGCGGCCTGATCGTGGTCGCGGCGGAAAACCGCACCTTTCCCTCGGCCGGCCTGCGCATCGCGGACAATGACGCGCGCATGGCGCCGGGTGCGCCGGGCAACCCGGCGTTCGTCGCGGACCTGAGCCACGAGCGGCTCAACCTCGGCGCCAACCGGCTGGGACCTGGCATCCGCCCGTTCGAAACGCGCTGACGCTGCGCCGACGGATCGCCGTGGGTCAGATGCCGTAGAGGATGCGGAAGGTCTTGCGGCGGATATAGGCCTTGTCCGCCGGCGTCAGCGTACCGTTGTTCCTGTGCAGCCGTTCGGCCACGTCTTCGCGCAACGCGATCGCCATCCTGAGTTTCTGCTGGCGCATCGTCGGCGTGTCGCCATCGTCGAACAAATAAACCGGTGCCCGCTGAAAGGAATTGGGCGAGGGCGAGACTCCGGCATCGATGGTCGACGGCTTGAAGGCCTGCGCCGAGGCCATGCCGGAGAGCGACATTAAAGCGAGCATCAACAAGGGTTTCATGGTCGATCTCCGATAACGCATTGCCGGTCGACACCGTCGGACGCACGACCCGGGCAGGGTTGGCGGACGATCGATGTCGATGGCATGTACACCCGATCGGGACCGGCGTCTGCTATTTAACGCAGGTGTCCGCGGCCCCCGGGTCGAGATCGAGGCAGCGACCGTCCAGCCCCTTCACCGGCAGCCCGATCGTGGCGGCGAGCGTCGGGACGATGTCCACGGTTTCGACCGACAGGGGCTGTTCGAAGCCGGCCATGCCCTTGCGCCAGAACAGGATCGGCACCCGGCGATCGTAATCCCACGGACTGCCGTGCGTTTCGACATAACCGGGGGTGGGCGTTTCGATCGTCGTCACCCGCGGCTTGAGCAGGACGAGCAGGTCGCCCGACACGTCGGGGTTGAACGAGGCGCGGGCGCGTTCGAGCAACGTCCAGGTTTCCGGCGGCGTGGTCGCGATCGGCTGCGCGGCGATCTGCGCCTTGGTAAAGGTTGCGGCGACCTGCGGCTGTGCGGCAAAACGTTTTTGTGCCGCCGCCAGTACGCGGGCGCGATCGGCGGGCTTCACGGTCGCCGCGAGATAGACGTCGCCTTCAGCACCGATCAGCACCGGCCCCTTCAGGCCCAGTTCGGCGCTGATCGCCGCATCGACCACCTTGATCGAGGCGTCTGCCGACACGTGGCTTTCCATCGGCATGGCATGCTGCTGCTGGCGTTCGGTCATGTCGTGCGCGCCGTGATCGGCGGTCAGCACCACTTCGTAATCGAGGCCCCAGCCGTCGAGCGCAGCAAAGAAGCTGCCGAGCGTGCTGTCGAGCTGATCCATCTGAATGCACATCTCGGTGCCCTGGGTGCCGAGCGAATGGCCGATATAGTCGGTGGCGGAGGCGCCGATGTCGATGATGTCGATGGCCTTGCCCTGGCCCAGCTTCATGTCCTGGATCAGTCCCGCAGCGATCGCGAACACGGCGGCGTCGCTGGCGGGCGAGGCGCGGAACGCCTTGAGGTCGCCGGCGGCGCGTTCGAACCGACCCTGGCCGAAGACCTTGCCCGCCACCGTGATCGGCCGGTCGAGCGGTTGACAGAAGCCGGGCAGCGGCAGCGCGGCCTGCGGTTGCGCGACCAGCGCGGCGACGGCGTCGCGGCCGCGCTGCACGGCGCGCGGCACCGGCCGGCCGGCGTAGCTGGTGTAGGTCTTGCCGTCCCACCACCACAGTTCGTCGACCTTATGCCCGCCCATCATCACGGCGGCGCGGTCCTTGCCGGCGACGGAGACGACGCGCGTCGCCGGGTGTGCCGCCTTCATCATCTCGCCCAGCGTCGGCACCTTCAGATGCTTGTCGCTGACGGTGTAATGTTCGTGATCGCTGCCGGGAACCGTCTCGTCCTCGGTGCAATAGACGGTCTTGTCGGCACGGGCGATCGACTGGTCGATCCAGTTGTTGGCGACGATGCCGGTGTGCGTCGGGCGCATGCCGGTGAGGATGGTCGAATGGCCCGGACACGTCTCGGTCGCGGCATGGCCCTGATAGCCCGACGGGAACACCGCGCCGTTCAGGAGCCGGGTGAACCCCCCGGTGAAGCGGTTGCGATATTGCTGGAACAGGTCGGCGGAGAACTGATCGACCGAGATCACGACGAGGAGGCGTGGCGGCTTGCCGGGGCCGGGCGCCAGCGCCGGCGCCGCGACCGGAGTCGGGGCCGGCGGCATCGGTGCGGGCGCCTGTTGCGCGGCGATCGGCGCGGCGGAAGCGAACAGGGCGGCGGCGATCAGCGCTTTCATCGGGACACTCGTGTTAATGGGCCGCGACCGCTATGGCGGGCGGCGATGGACGGGGCAAGAATGGCAAATCGATTGATCGCGGCGATGCGCGCGCTGTGTTTCGCGGTGATGACGCTGGTGGCGGCGACGACGGTCGCGCACGCCGATCTGGCGCCGGCGAACGGCCCGCCGCACCTGGCGATGACGCTGGTACCGGACAGCGTCGCGCCGCGCGCCGGCCAGACGGTGACGATCGCACTGGACACCCGGCCGGAAAAGGGCTGGCACGGCTATTGGCGCAACCCCGGCGATGCGGGCTTCGCGCCGTCGCTGGCGTGGACCCTGCCGAAGGGCGCGACCGCCGATCCCGACCTGCAATGGCCGGTACCATCGACGCTGTTGATCGCGGGGTTGATGAACTATGTCTACGAGGCGCCCTACGCCCCGCTGGCGACGCTGCACGTGCCGGCGGGGCTGGCGGCGGGGACGCGGTTGCCGATGCGGCTGGCGATCAACTATCTGGTCTGCACCGACACGATCTGCGTGCCGGAGGCGCAGCAGTTGAGCCTCGACCTGACGATCGGCGATGGCGCCGCGGCACATGCCACCGATTTCGATCGATGGCGCGCGGCGATCCCCAAGCCGCTGGACGCCGCTGGCACCTATCAGCTGAAGGACGGCAAGCTGGTGCTCGCAATACCGCTGCCGGCGGCGGCGAAGGTGCAGGACGCGGCCTTCTTTCCCTATGGCCCGGACATGGTCGCCTATGCCGCGCCGCAGGCCGTGACGCGCGATGGCGACCGGTTGCTGATCGCGACCGCGGGCGCGCCGAAGGGGCGGATCGCGGGCGTGCTTCGCATCGGGCCGGACCTGGGGCTGAGCGTGCATGCCGATGCCGGGACGGTGGCCATGCCGACCGATCGCAGCGGCTGGTCGGCGGCGCTGCTGGCATTCGCGGGGGCGGTGCTGGGCGGCCTGATCCTCAACGTCATGCCGTGCGTGTTCCCGATCCTGAGCCTGAAGGCGCTGCACCTGGCGCGCGGCGGTGAGGACGAACGGGCGGCGCGGGTCGATGCCATCGGCTACCTGGTGGGCGCGGTGCTGATGTGCGTGGCGCTGGGCGGGCTGATCCTGGGCCTGCGCGCCGGCGGTTCGGCGGTCGGCTGGGCATTCCAGTTGCAGGACCCGCGCATCGTCGTGCTGCTGATCGCGTTGACCTTCGCGATCACGCTCAACCTCGCCGGCCGGTTCGAGGTGCCGGTACCGCAATTCGCCAGCCATGGCGGCGCGGCGGGATCGGTGGCGACGGGCGCGCTGGCGGCGTTCGTGGCGACGCCGTGCAGCGGGCCGTTCATGGGTGCCGCGCTGGGTGCCGCCCTGGTGCTGCCGTGGCCGGCGGCGCTGGCGGTGTTCGCAGGGCTGGGGCTGGGGCTGGCGCTGCCGTTCCTGGCGATCGGTTTCGTACCGTCGCTGCGGCGGGGGTTGCCGAAGCCGGGATTGTGGATGGAGCGGTTCCGCCGGGTGCTGGCGGTGCCGATGGCGCTGACGGTGCTGGCGCTCGTGTGGCTGGCGTGGCGGCAGGCGGGCATGGCCGGGCTGTTGCTGGGCATCGCGACGATCGTGGCGACGGGCGTGGTGCTAAGCCTGGGCGGCCGGCGCCAGAAGCGGGGGCTGGGCTTCGGCCGGGCGCTGGCGCTGGCGGCGCTGATCGTGCCGGCGGGTCTGGCGGCGGCGCTGACGGGTGGCGCGGCGCGGCCGGCGAAGGTGGGCGGCGATACGTTCAGCGAGGCGCGCCTGGCAACGTTGCGCGCCGAGGGGCGGCCGGTGTTCGCCTATTTCACCGCCGATTGGTGCCTGTCGTGCAAGGTCAATGAAGCCTCGTCGATCGACACCGCGGCGACGCATGCGGCATTCGCCAAGAACAAGGTGGCGGTGCTGGTCGGCGACTGGACCGACGGCGATCCGGCGCTGGGCCGCTTCATCCAGGCGCACAATCGTGCCGGCGTACCGCTGTACCTGTATTACGCACCCGGCGCGACCGAACCCCGCGTATTGCCGCAAGTCTTGACGCCCGGGATGCTGGCGGCGTTGCGGTAACACGCCCGGCGGCGTCGCCATGTCCCACGCCGATACAAAACGCCTCTTGTGCGATGCAGCGAATGCCCGCAGCATGGAACTTGCATCACGCGGAGGGCTTTACCGTTCCGATGGGGAAACGACCGGCGTTCGACGAGATCATGGGGATGACGGGCGACGTGCCGCCGCGTCCCGCTCTGGCGGCTTTGGGCAAGTGGCTGGAGGATACGCCGGACGACGAACTGCGCCGGCGGCAGGAGGCGGCGGAGAACACGTTCCGTCAACTCGGCATCACCTTCGCGGTCTATGGCGATGCCGACACGCGCGAGCGGATCATTCCGTTCGACATCGTACCACGGGTGTTCCTGGCGGATGAATGGGCGCGGCTGTCCGAAGGGCTGGTGCAGCGTGTCGAGGCGATCAACGCGTTCCTCGACGACATTTATGGCGAACGCCGCATCCTGACGGAGGGGGTGCTGCCCGCGGACCTGATCCTCGGCAACCCGCAGTTCCGGCCGGAGATCGCCGGCATGCGGCCGCCGCACGGGATCTGGGCGCATATCTGCGGCATCGACCTGGTGCGCACCGGTCCCGACGAATTCTTCGTGCTCGAAGACAATGCCAGGACCCCCTCCGGCGTCAGCTACATGCTGGAAAATCGCGAGGCGATGGTCCGGCTGTGCCCCGAATTGTTCCGCGAATATCGTGTCGAGCCGGTCGACAGCTATCCCGATCGCCTGCTCGAAACGATGAAGTCGGTGGCGCCGCGCGGGCGTGGCGGCCAGCCGGTGTGCGTCGTGCTGACGCCGGGCCATTTCAATTCGGCCTATTACGAACACAGCTTCCTGGCCGATTCGATGGGGATCGAACTGGTCGAGGCCGCCGACCTGGTGGTGGACGACGACAAGGTATGGATGCGCACCATCGCCGGACGGGTGCAGGTGGACGTCATCTATCGCCGGGTCGACGACGATTACCTCGATCCGCTGGTGTTCCGCCCGGATTCGATGCTGGGTGTTCCCGGCCTGATCGCCGCTTATGCCGCCGGCAACGTCGCGATCATCAATGCGCCCGGCAACGGCATCGCCGACGACAAGGCGATCTATAGCTACATGCCCGAGATCGTCCGTTTCTATTCGGGGGGCGAGGCGAAGCTGCCGAACGTCGAGACGTGGCGTTGCCGCGAGCCGCAGGCGTTGCAATACGTGCTCGACAACCTCGATCAGGTCGTCGTCAAGCTGGTCGACGGATCGGGTGGCTATGGCATGCTGGTCGGGCCGACCGCGTCGCGGCAGGAGATCGAGGATTTCCGTCGCGCGCTGATCGCCGAGCCGCATCGCTATATCGCGCAACCGACGCTGGCGCTGTCCACCGTGCCGACGCTGGCCGACACGGGCCTCAGCCCGCGCCACGTCGATTTCCGCCCCTTCGTGCTGACCGGATCGAAGGGCGTGCAGGTCGTGCCGGGGGGGCTGACCCGCGTGGCGTTGAAGGAGGGTTCGCTCGTCGTCAATTCCAGCCAGGGCGGCGGAACCAAGGACAGTTTCGTGCTGATGGCCGATGGCCAGCGCCAGACCCAGACGCAGAGCATAGGCGGGATGACGCAGAGCCAGGGGTTCGGCGTATGATGCTGTCGCGCACCGGGTCCTCGCTATACTGGCTGGGACGCTACATCGAACGGGCGGATTTCTTCGCGCGGCTGATCGAGGCGACCGTCCGCCTCGACGTCATGTCGTCGCGGCCGGCGGGTGAGGTCGCGTGGTCCTCCGCGCTGGCGGTGACCGACACCGAAGCCGACTACGTCGCGCACGGCGGCGCGCTGACGCAATCGGAGGTGGTGCATTTCCTCACCCTCGACACCGGCCATCCCGGGTCGGTGATCCGCTGCCTGGACCGTGCCCGCAACAACGCCAAGGCGGTCCGCACCGCGCTGAGCCGTGAGGCGTGGACCGCGATCAACCGCGCCTGGCTGGTGTTCGAACGGCGCAATCAGGTCGGCGACACGACGCAGACGCTGAATCTGGTCGAGGCGGTGAAGAACGAGACGCGCGGATTCGAGGGCGCGGTGCACCAGATGCTGCGCAACCAGTCGCACTGGTTCATCCGGCTCGGCCAGGCGGTGGAGCGGGCGGACAACACCGCGCGGCTGCTGGATGTCAAATATCACATCCTGCTGCCGGCCGGCGAGACGGTCGGCGGTATCGTCGATCGTGATCAGTGGACGACGATCCTGCAGACGGTGTCGGCGGTGACTGCCTATCGCTGGCTGTATTCGGATGGGTTGACCCCGGCCAACGTCATCGACCTGCTGATCGCCAGTCGTGAATTGCCGCGCAGCCTGGTCGCGTCGGCCGAGATCACCGTCGATATCCTGGGGCTGCTGGCCGAACGTACCGGCAGCCATGGCGAGGCGGATCGGATGGCGCGGATGCGGGCCGCGCGGCTGGGCAAGACGCGATCGGGCGAGGTGATCGCCAGCGGGCTGCACCAATATCTGCAAGCGTTCATCCGCGAGAACGGCCAGTTGCACGAGGCGATCGGCCGTCAGTTCCGGTTTGGCGTCTGATGCGCCTGTCGATCGACCACCGCACCGTCTATCGGTTTAGCGAGCCGCAGAGCCGTCTGGTGCAGATGCTGCGGATGACGCCCGAAAACAGTCACGACCAGACCGTGGCGCGTTGGCGGATCGACGTGGACTGCGATGCGAAGATGCGACGCGGCCGCGATGGTTTCGGCAATGCGATCACGATGCTGTATTGCGAGGGGCCGATCGCCGATATCGAGATCGCGGTGCGGGGCGAAGTGCTGACCAGTCATTCCGATGGCGTCGTGCGCGGGGTGACCGAGGTGCTGCCGCCGGCGGTATACCTGCGCGCGACCGATGCCACGCCGCGCGATCCGGCGATCGCAGCCTTCGCCGCCGAGGTCGCGGCGGGCGCGAACGGCCCGATCGGTACGCTGCACCGGATGAATCGCGCATTCAACGCACGGTTCGGGGTGGATCGCGCTCGTCCGGAACCGGGCCTGAGCGCGGCCGACGCATTCGGACGACCCGTCGCGACGTCGCGCGACCTGGCGCAGATGTTCGTCGTCGCGGCGCGATCGCTGGACATCCCGGCGCGCTACGTATCCGGCTATAGCATCGTCGAGGGCTCGCTGCGGCCCACGCCGCATGGCTGGGCGGAGGCTCATGTCGACGGGCTCGGCTGGGTCGGCTTCGACCCGTGCACCGGTCGCTCGCCGCAGGAGGAGAGCGTGCGCGTTTCGGCGGCGCTGGATGCATCGGGGGCGGCGCCGGTCGCAGGATCGCGATTGGGCGAAGGCGAGGAGGAACTCGACGTGGCGGTGAAGGTGTCGGCGGCGCAATAGCCGCCAAACTAAACTTGCTTTCACAAGGCACCGCCATCGCGTCGGATCGTTGAGCGGGGGAAGCATCCTCCGACGCGAGTACCCCCATGACCGATATCAAAGCCCTTAATCCCGGCAACGGCGGCGAGACGCATCAGGCGACCGATGCCGACCATCCCGTCCTCACCACCAATCACGGCACGCCGATCGCGGACAATCAGAACCAGTTGAAGGCGGGGGCCCGCGGGCCCGTACTGATCGAGGATGAAATCTTCCGCGAGAAGATCAATCATTTCGATCATGAGCGTATTCCCGAGCGCATCGTCCACGCGCGCGGTTCTGCGGCACATGGCTATTTCGAATGCACCGAGAGCCTTGCCGACATCACGATCGCCGACCTGTTCCAGAAGAAGGGGCAGCGGACCGAAGTGTTCACGCGCTTTTCGACCGTGGCGGGTGGTGCCGGTTCGGTCGACACGCCGCGCGACGTACGCGGCTTTGCGGTGAAGTTCTATACGCGGCAGGGCAATTGGGATCTCGTCGGCAACAACATTCCGGTGTTCTTTATTCAGGATGCGATCAAGTTCCCCGACCTGATCCACGCGGCCAAGATGGAGGCGGACCGCGGTTATCCGCAGGCGGCAACGGCGCACGACACGTTCTGGGATTTCATCAGTCTGATGCCCGAATCGACCCACATGATCATGTGGGCGATGTCGGACCGCACGCTGCCGCGCACGTTCGCCAACATGGAGGGGTTCGGCGTCCACACGTTCCGGCTCATCAACAAGGAAGGCAAGAGCACCTTCGTCAAGTTCCACTGGAAGCCGAAAGCGGGCCTCGCCTCGACGATCTGGGACGAAACGGTGAAGATCGCCGGTGCCGATCCCGACTTCCAGCGTCGCAACCTGTTCGAGAGCATCGATCGCGGCGATTTCCCGACGTGGGAACTGGGCGTGCAGCTGTTCGACGAGGAGTTCGCCAACAGCCAGCCGTACGACGTGCTGGATGCGACCAAGATCATTCCGGAAGAAGTGTTGCCGGTGAAGATCGTCGGCCGGATGGTGCTCGACCGCTATCCCGACAATTTCTTCGCGGAAACTGAACAGGCAGCGTTCGTGCCGAGCCATGTCGTGCCGGGTATCGGCTTTTCCAACGATCCGCTGCTGCAGGGGCGCTTGTTCAGCTATACCGACACGCAGCTGTCGCGGCTGGGGTCGGTCAACTTCCACCAGCTCCCGATCAACAGCGCCAAGGGTCGCGCCGCCGCGGCGGGTTGTCCGTTCATGAACCAGCAGCGCGATGGCCACATGCAGATGGCGGTGCCCAAGGGACGCGCCAACTACGAGCCCAACAGCCTTGCCCAGACAGGCGAGGAAGCCGGCGCCCGCGAGGATCCGGAGGGCGGGTACAAGACGTTTCCGTCCGAGGAGCAGGGCCAGAAGCTGCGCATCCGGCCGGAAAGCTTTGCCGATCACTACAGCCAGGCGCGGTTGTTCTTCCGCTCGATGGACCCGGCGGAACAGGCGCATATCGCCTCGGCGCTGGTGTTCGAACTGTCCAAGGTCAGCCTCGAGCATATCCGTGTTGCGGTGATGGCGAACCTGCGCAACGTCGATGAATCGCTGGCGCAGCGGGTCGCCGACGGGCTGGCGATGGACTTGCCCGAAGCGTCGCCGACTGCCGCACCGGTGCTCGACATGGATGCCTCGCCGGCGCTGCGGATCATCCGCGGTCCGCTGGAGAAGCACACGCTCGAAGGCCGCACCGTCGGCATCCTGTTCGCCGACGGCACCGATGCGGGCGAGTTGAATGCGGTGAAGGAGGCGGTGAAGGCCGCCGGCGGTACCCCGCTGACGATCGCACCCAAGGTCGGCAAGGTACCGTTGTCGGACGGGTCATCGGTGGCCGCCGATGCGCAGTTGTTCGGCCAGCCGTCGGTGACGGTGGATGCCTGCGCGGTCATCCTGAGCGAAGCGGCGACTGCCAAGCTGGTGAAGGAGGGCGCGGCCGTCCAATGGGTGATGGACGCCTTCGGTCACCTGAAGGCCATCGGTGCCAACGCCGCAGCCAAGCCGTTGCTGGACAAGGCCGGGGTCGAGCCGGACGAGGGCGTGACCGACCTGAACGGGTTCGTCGAGGCGGCGAAGCGGCGCTATTGGGATCGCGAGCCGAAGGTACGAACGCTGGCATGATCGGGAGCGTCGTCCGGTTGCCGGCCGGATGACGCATCGCCGCCAGGGTTAACCGGATCATAAGCCGCCCCCGCTACCATCGGCAGCGTGGGGCGGTTTCGTATATCCTGTCTGGGCCATGGCCTGTTGGCGGCGGCATTGCTCGCCGCCTCGTCATGCGTGCCGCCCAACGGGGGCGCATCTCGCGTCGCCCAGGCGGTACCGGCGCCGACGCCGCGGCAGTTGCTGCGCGACTTGGCGCTCGACGTTCCGGGCGACCTGCCGGGACTATCCGGCCTGCCGGCGACGTTGCGGGCATCCGTCAGCGACTACGCGGCACCGGCATTTGCCAGCGCCGCGCCGCCATTCCTGGCGCAGATGCAGAGCCAGACCGATTCGGACCGCGCCACCGAATGTCTGACCGCGGCGGTGTATTACGAGGCACGGTCCGAAGCGGTCGACGGGCAGCGTGCGGTGGCACAGGTCGTGCTCAACCGGGTACGCGACCGCGCCTTTCCCCACAGCGTCTGCGGTGTGGTGTATCAGGGATCGAACCGCCGGACGGGTTGCCAATTCTCGTTCACCTGTGACGGATCGATGGCGCATCGTCGCGATCCCGGCGCATGGGATCGTGCCCGCGCCGTGGCGGCGGCAGCCCTGGCAGGAAGCGTCTATGCGCCCGTCGGTGGGGCGACCTTCTATCACACGAATGCGATCCTGCCGTGGTGGGCCTCCAGCCTGGCGCGGATAGGGTCGGTCGGTGCGCACATCTTCTATCGGTGGCGCGGTGCGATGGAGGGCGCATTGAGCTTCCGCGCGGCGTACGCGGGTGTCGAGCCGGGTGTCGTCGGGACGACGGGCGGCGATGCCGCCGCGCAGATCGCGGCGCTATATCGCGACAGCGGCACGGACAGCGGCGTCAACGTGCATCGCGGCAAGACATCGGCGATCGTGGCGAGCGCTGACGCTGCGCCAGCGACCGTGGTGCGTGCGGCACGGGTGACGATCGCGGGCGGCGTACGTGTCCATCTGGGCAGCGAAGCGCCGCGGATGATCGTCACCGACGGGGCGACGGTCGGCGAGGAAACCGATCCGATCTGATCGAGGGGCAGGATCAGGCGGCGGTGAGTGCGGCCTGCCGGATCGCCGATGCGGGCTTGGCATCGTCATCGTCGAACAATCGCCATCCGCTCGGCCCGAGCACTTCGAGCGGACGATAGCGGATCTTGTATGCCATCCGTGCCGACCCCTTCACCCAATAACCGAGATAGACGTAGCCGAGTCCGGCATCGCGCGCGCGGGCGATGTGATCCATGATGATGTAATTTCCCAGACCGGGCCGTCCGCCCGCCTCGTCGTCGTCCGGCGCGAAAAAGCTGTAGATCATCGACAGGCCGTCCGCCTGGCGATCGGTCAGACATGCGCCGACGAGTCGGCCGCGCTCGCCATTGGTCGATCGCGTGCGATATTCGAGGATCAGGGAATTGACGGGGGAATGTTCGACCATGTCGGCATAATCGTCCTCGTCCATGCCGGCCATGCCGCCGCCGGGGTGGCGTGCCGCGAGGTAGCGGCGGAGCAGCTGGAACTGCTCGTCCGTCGCCCATGGGCGACAGGCGGTGACGTCCAGATCGTCGTTGCGGCGCAGGAGCTTGCGCTGCGTGGCGTTGGGCGTGAATTCATGCGTCACGACGCGGACCGAGACGCAGGCCGTGCACCCGGCGCAGGAGGGGCGATACGCCACGCCCTGCGAGCGGCGGAAGCCGATGCGGCCGAGCGCATCGTTGAGCTCGGTCGCGTGCGGGCCGCTGAGTTCGGTGAACACCTTGCGTTCCTGGCGCCCGGGCAAATAGGGGCAGGGGGCGGGGGTGGTGACGAAGAAGCGCGGGAAACGAAAGGGCGCGGTCACCGCCAGCAAACCTCCGACAACAGGAACAGGGACATCCGCGACGCGGTATCTGCGACTTATGGATAAGCGGACGCGGTCTGAAAAGCGGGTTTCGGAGCAAAGAGCGTTAATGGGAACCGGATTGTGTTTCCCGGCGCGGTTTTGGCACCGAAAAGAGACAATGCTGCGCTGCGGGAACAACGTGGTGGAACGATCGTTTCGGCAGTCCAGTTAGAACGGAGCCGTGTATGTCCATGAAATTCGCAGGAACCTTTGCCGCACTCGCGATGACCGTCGCACCGATCGCGGCGACGCCGGCCTTCGCAGCGCCGGTTAATCCGGCAGCATCGCTGTCGGTTGCCAAGTCGGTGCGCGCCAGCACGCCATCGGCAAAGAAGAATAACCTCGCCGGTGGTGGCCTGCTGGCGGCGCTGATCGTTGCCGGTGTGGTCGCGGTCGGTGTGGTCGCGATCGTGCAGGACGACGATGCAGACAGCAATTAAGCTGTATTGATGTCGTATTCGACGGGGACCGCGCGGATGTGCGGTCCCCGTTTCGATTCACGCCTGTTCGACCATGCTGGTTTCGTAGCCACCATCGCGTAGCGCAGCGATCAGCCGGTTGAGATGATCGCGATCCCGCGCCTCGCATTCGATATCCGTCACCAGTCCCTTGGCGGGGAGGGAGGTGAAGATGCGTTGGTGGTAGATTTCGATGATGTTGACGCGTTGCTGGTCGAAGATGCGCGCGACGTTGAATAACGCGCCGGGTTGATCCTGCAGCCGCACGCGCAAGCGTGCCAGGCGCCCCGAACGGGCGAGATCGCGAAGCAGCACGTTGGCGAGCAGCCGCGTGTCGATATTGCCGCCGCACAAGACGATGCCGACGGTGCGCCCCCTGAATCGTTCGGGATAGGCCATCAACGCGGCGAGACCGGCGGCACCCGCACCCTCGACCACCGTCTTCTCGATCTGAAGCAGCAGGCTGACCGCTTCTTCGAGGTTGCGTTCGCCGACCAGCACGATGTCGTCGACCAGTTCGGCGACCATGCCGCTGGTGATGCCGCCCGGTTCCTTCACCGCGATGCCCTCGGCCAGCGTATCGCCGGCGCAGGGCAGGCTGGTGCCGCGAATGCGGTTGTACATCGAGGGGAACAGTTCGGCCTGCACGCCGATGATCTCGATCGGGTGATCCGCCGCGCGCGCAACAACGGCGGTACCGGAGATCAGGCCCCCGCCGCCGATCGGGATCAACAGCGTGTCGAGGTGCGGCACGTCCTCCAGCATCTCCACCGCCGCCGTGCCCTGTCCGGCGATGACGCGGGGATCGTCGAACGGGTGGACGAACGTATAGCCACATTCCGCCTCCAGCACGCGGGCGTGGGCGTAGGCGGCGTCGAACGTCTCGCCCTCGAGCACGACATTGGCCTTGTGCCCTTCGGTCTGCGTCACCTTCACCGTCGGCGTGGTGCGGGGCATGACGATCGTCGCCGGGATACCCAGGCGGTTGGCATGATAGGCCAGGCCCTGGGCATGGTTGCCCGCCGACGCCGCGATCACGCCCTTGGCGCGCGCCTCCGCCGACAATTGCAGCAAGGTGTTGAGCGCGCCGCGTTCCTTATAGGCCGCGGTGAACTGCAGATTCTCGAACTTGAGATACACCGTGGCGCCGGTCATATCGCTCAGCGTCTTGCTGATGAGCGTCGGCGTGCGCACGATCGCATCGCGAATGCGGGCATGGGCGGCGCGGACGTCGTCGATCGAGACGGGAAGGGCGGATGCCGAGGCGAGTTTGGTAGCCATCCGGAGCCGCTAGACCATCTGGTGCGACGGGGGAACACCGCTTATGCGGGTCATCATGGCAAGAACCGTTTCCACCACCGCCGGCCTCCTGTTGATGGCCGCGACGACGATGCTATCCGGCGCCGCATCGGCGGATGGGATCGTCGACAACGTCAACGGCATGACGCTGGACAAGGATGGCAGGGTTGCACGCTTTCAGGCGCTGCTGGTAACGCCGGACGGCAAGGTGTCCAAGCTGCTGTCCGCGAAGGACAAGCGTCCGGACAAGCTCGACTGGCGCGTGGACCTGAAGGGCAAGACGCTGCTGCCCGGCATGATCGATGCGCATGGCCATGTGATGGAACTCGGATTCCGTGCGCTTGAACTCGACCTGTCCGATACGAAGAGCCTGGCAGAAGCGCAGGCCAGGATCGCAGACTATGCCCGGGCGAACCCCGACAAATCGTGGATCATCGGCGGCGGCTGGAACCAGGAAGCCTGGGATTTGGGCCGTTTCCCGACCACGGCGGACCTTGATTCGGCGGTCGCCGATCGCCCGGTCTGGCTGGCGCGGGCGGACGGCCATGCGAGTTGGGGCAACAGCGCCGCCCTGAAAGCGGCAGCCGTCACCGCAAAGAGCGTATCACCCCCCGGCGGACGTATCGAAAAGGGTGCGGGCGGCCAGCCGGCGGGCGTCTTCGTCGATGCGGCGCAGGGACTGGTTGGCAAGGTCGTGCCACAGCCGTTGGGCAAGGATCGCAACGCCGCCTTCCTCAAGGCGCAGTCTATCCTGTTGAGCTATGGCGTCACCGCAACGGCCGACATGGGCACGAGCATCGACGACTGGCTCACCTATCGCCGCATCGGCGATGCGGGCGGGCTGCGCATGCGGATCATGAGCTATGGTGCGGGCGTCGATACCACGGTGCAGATCGGCGCGGTCGGGCCAAGCCCATGGCTGTACGGCGACCGGCTGAAACTGGTCGGCGTCAAGCTGTACGCGGATGGAGCGCTGGGGTCGCGCGGTGCCTGGTTGAAGGCGCCTTATGCCGATGCGCCGGGTCAATCGGGTGCGGGCTTCATGAACGACACCGTGATGCGCAACCTGATGAGCCGGGCGGCGATGGATGGTTATCAGGTCGCCGTGCATGCGATCGGCGACCGGGCCAATGCGGAAGCGCTCGATTCGATCGAGGAAATGGCGCAGACCTACAAGGGCGACCGACGCTGGCGGATCGAACATGCGCAGATCGTCGATCCCATCGACCTGCCGCGGTTCGGCAGATATGGCACGATCGCATCGATGCAGCCGACGCATGAGACGAGCGACCGGACGATGGCCGAGGCACGGCTGGGACCGCAGCGGCTGACCGGGGCATACGCCTGGGCATCGATGCTGAAGAACGGCTCGAAGCTCGCGTTCGGATCGGATTATCCGGTCGAGCGTCCCGATCCCTGGGCCGGGTGGGCGGCGGCGTTCACCCGCCAGGATGCGGAAGGGCAGCCGTTCGGCGGCTGGCATCCGGAAGAGGCGATCACCCGCGAACAGGCGTGGTGGGCGTTTACCGGCGGCGCGGCCTATGCCGGGTTTGCCGAGGACCGGATCGGCCGGCTGGCGCCGGGGCTGCGCGCAGACTTCATCGTCGTCGATCGCGATCCGCTGCTCGCGTCGCCGACCGAACTGCGGGCGACGAAGGTTCAGGAGACGTGGGTCGGCGGCGAGAAGGTGTGGGAGCGGAAATAACCGTCCACTGGTGACAGATGGCCGGCGGATATCCTTGGCTTCAGCGCCGTGGCGGGGCAGCTTCGTCGCGGCGCAGCGTCAGGACCTCGACGCCGTCGCTGGTGACCGCCACCGTGTGTTCGAACTGCGCGGACAGCTTGCCGTCATCGGTGACGACCGTCCAGCCGTCGTCCTCGGTCGAAACCTTGCGCGTGCCCTGGTTGATCATCGGTTCGATGGTGAAAACCATGCCTTCGCGCAAACGGCCGCCGGAGCCCGGCTTGCCGAAGTGCAGGACCTGCGGCTCCTCGTGCATGTCGCGGCCGATGCCGTGGCCGCAATAGTCCCGTACGACGGAATAGCCGTTCTTCCTGGCGTGGCGCTCGATCGCCGCGCCGATGTCGCCAAGGTGCGCACCCGGCCGCACCTGACGAATGCCGTGCCACATCGCTTCCTGTGCGACGCGGACGAGGCGGCGGGCGGCGGCGGGCGCGTCGCCGACGACGTAGGTCTTGCTGGAATCGGCGATGAAGCCGTTCTTTTCGAGCGTGATGTCGAGGTTGACGATATCGCCGTCGCGGATCACCTGCGCGGCGTCCGGCACGCCATGGCAGACGACGTGGTTGATCGAGCAGTTGAGGACATAGGCAAAGCCGTATTGGCCCTTGCTGGCTGGGCGCGCGACGAGATCGACGGTGATGAACCGGTCGACGAGATCGTTGACCTGCAGGGTCGACATGCCGGCGAGCGGCTGTTCGTCGAGCATTTCGAATACGGATGCGAGCAGGCGTCCGGATTGCCGCATGAGCGCCAGTTCTTCGGCGGTCTTCACCATGTCAGGCCGCGGCCTGCTGCGGATCGCGGTGCTGCGCCGCGGCCAGCCGCATCTGGACGATCTGGTTGAAGGAGAGCGTCGGGTTGGCTTCGGCGAGCATGCCGACGGTCATCCAGAATTCGGCCTGCGCGTTGATCGAACGGCACATGACGGCGCTGGCGCGACGGGCTTCCCCGTGCAGCAAGTCGTCGATCTTCACCAAGCCCATGCCGTATCCGCTCCTTAAGGTCGATACGGAGTGTATACGTTTCGTATCGCCTGCCCGTCAACGTCCAGTGACCGAACGAGAAGGGCCGCGACACCCCCCGGATGCCGCGGCCCTTATTTTCGGGAAAAATCCGGTCGGATCAGGCGACTGCGGTTACTTCCTCAGGTTCCCTCAGCACATAGCCGCGGCCCCATACGGTTTCGATATAGTTTTCACCTTCGCAGGCGAGACTGAGTTTCTTGCGCAATTTGCAGATGAACACGTCGATGATCTTCAGTTCGGGCTCGTCCATCCCGCCGTAGAGATGGTTGAGGAACATCTCCTTGGTGAGCGTGGTGCCCTTGCGGAGCGAGAGCAGCTCCAGCATCGCATATTCCTTGCCGGTCAGATGGACGCGGCTGCCGTCGACCTCGACCGTCTTGGCATCGAGATTGACCGCCAGCTTGCCGGTGCGGATGACCGACTGGCTATGCCCCTTCGACCGGCGGACGACGGCGTGGATGCGCGCGATCAGTTCTTCGCGATGGAACGGCTTGGTGACATAGTCGTCGGCGCCGAAGCCGAAGCTGCGCACCTTCGAATCCATTTCGTTGACGCCCGACAGGATCAATACCGGCGTCGAGACGCGGGCGACGCGCAGCTTTTTCAGCACGTCGTAGCCATGCATGTCCGGCAGATTGAGATCGAGTAGGATGATGTCGTAATCGTAGAGCTTGCCGAGATCGAGGCCCTCTTCGCCAAGGTCGGTGGTGTAGCAATTGAATCCTTCGGTGCCGAGCATCAGCTCGATCGCCTTGGCCGTGGTCGGCTCGTCCTCGATCAACAACACCCGCATCGCGCAGTCCCCTGTTGGCGAGACCGTCAGCACCCCTGCTCCGGCCGGCCCAGATTCATTAACCAAAGAACATCTGAAGGCAAAAGGTTAATTTGCATTTAATCGAGCGTTTCCGGCGGGTCGGTGCCGTCGAATCGGGCATCGGGATCGTGCGGGGTCAGATCGGGGCCGAGCAGCGTCTGGTGGCGGCTGCGCGGGATATCCTCGCCCAGCACCTCGCGCAGGTAGAGGCTGCGCACCAGTGTGAAGATCACCACGAGCAGCGCGGCGGAGAAGAACAGGCCGAAGATGCCGAAGATCACGCCGATGCCGATGATCGCGAACACGGTGATCGCGGGCGGGATCGAGATGACGCGCGCCTGCACGTAGGGCGTGATGAAGTTGGTCTGGATCAACCGTACGACTGCATAGGTGACGAGCGAGCCGATCAGCGGCCCGGTCCCTTGCGTGGCGGCGAGGCCGAGCGCCGGGATCATCGCGGCGGTCGGACCGATATAGGGGATGAATTCCGACAGGCCGGCAAGCAGGCCAAGCGCGGCGGCGGACGGTACGCCCGATATCCACAGGCCGATGCCGATCAGCACGCCCATGCTGGTCATCAGGATCAGCGACGAGCGCAGCCACAGGCGCAGCGTCGAGCCGACGTCGAACAGCGCATCTTCGATCGCGGGTCGCTTGGTCGGCGGGATCAGGAACAGGAAGCCGCGCTGGTAGATGCCCGGATCGGCGGCGAAGAAGGCGGCGCCGACGAGCAGCAGCAACGTGTTGAGCAGCAATTCGCCCGCACCGGTGACGAGGCCGCCGACGTCCTGCGCCACCTTGGACCCGGCATAGGCCTGTTGAACCGCATCGACGATCTTCGCACCGACCGGGCTTTGCGAGGCCCAGGCGGCGAGCTGGTCGAGCAGCGTAGGCAGCTGGGTGACGAGAACGTTGACCTGTTCGCGGAACTGCACGCCGAACAGCCAGACGAGGAAGCCGACGACGCCGAAGGCGGTCGCCATGCCGCAACCGAGCGATGCCTTTTCCGGCACGCGCAGATGATCGCGATACACATCGGCGAGCGCGTGAATGGCGATGGCGCCGAGCATCGAGCCGAAGGCGAGGATGAGGAGATCGCCCGCCCGCAGCAGCGCCGCAGCCACCGCGGCGATGACGAGGATGTAGAGGATGCGGCGGATGAAGCGCGCATCGTCGGCGTCGGGGGACAGGCGGTTCATCGCGTGACCGTCGGCTGGATCGGGAGGCGCTTCGTTTCCTTCCCACCGTCACCCCGGACCCGTTCCGGAGTCCAGTGCGCGGCCGGGCGTGCGGATAGAGCCTCTTGCCGTTTCCCTTGCGGCACGGCGGACCCCGGAACCGATACGGGGTGACGGTGTAGGCCTGGCGAGGAGGGTCTGCCCGAATAGCTCAACCCGTTGCGCCTTCGCGACCCAGCGCGGCGCCGATCTCGGCAGCGGCGGTGCGGAGCAGCGGAACGAGCTGCTGCATGCGCTCCGCATCGAGATAGGGGGCGGCGGCGGCGACGTTGATCGCCGCGACAATACCGCCCGACGCGTCGCGAACCGGGGCCGCGACCGAGTGGATGTGATCGGGGGCGGGGCCGCACTGCAGCACGGCTCCGCGGGCGACGGCGGCCTTCATTTCGGCAAGCCAGTCGGGGCGGCGGTGAGCCGGATCGACCCGGCCGAACAGGCGACGCCACGAACCTTCGCTGTCGTCGAGCAGCAACGCCTTGCCCAGGCCGGTTTCCCCCAAGCGACGGCGGGTGCCGGGCTGGGTGGTGACGGCGACGCGTTCGCGACCGGGGACGCGGAGCATGTGGACCGATTCGTCGCCTTCGCGCCGGCCCATGAACGCGCTCATGCCGCTTTCCTGCGCCAGCCATTCGAGCTGGGGGCGGGCGAGCGCGACGAGGTCGGTCTGGTCCTGCACCAGATGGCGGAGGCGGAGCAGCTGGCGACCACCGCGCACCTGGTTGTTCGGGCCCATCGCCAGGAAGCCGCGGGCTGCCAGCGAGCCGACGAGACGATAGGCGATGGCGCGCGACAGGCCGCTGCGTTCGGCGAGCTGGATGACGGTCGCGGGGTCCTGCACGGCGAGTTCGAGCAGGTCGAGCCCGCGATCGAGCGTCTGCGTGCCGGCCTTGGCAGCGCGGCCCTCCTCGGGCGCATCGTCGGCGGCGGCCCGCGCGGTGGCGGTGGTGGTCACTTCACGGTCTCTCCCAGACGGCCGCTCCGCGTTGCCCGAATCGGCCGCCGCTGCAACCGATATCGTAGATCGAGGCGGAACGGCAGACGTCAGGCGACGCGGATCACGTGAAGGAAGCGGGGGCCGTGCGCACCGCGGACGTAGGTGCCCTCGATATCCGTGGTGCCCGATACGCCGGTGACCCAGTAATGCGCGCGCGGGTGGGTGCCGGCGAGCATCGCATCCTCTAGGTACGGCACGACCACCGGCACGACCACGATATGGTGGAGCGCCAGGAAGTTGGGCAGCATCGGCGCCGTTGCCGCGGTTTCGAAGACGAGGCTGCCGGTTTCGGCGACGCCGCAGCGGGCGAAGGCGAGTGCGACCGGTTCGTCGGGGGCGGCGGTGTCGTGCAGGGAAAAACCGGTCCAGTCGCACGTTGCCAGACGCGGATCGGGCGGCACGCAGAGCGTCTTGGCCAGGCCGTGATCGACGCAGTAGCGGGCGATGGCGGCGGGCAGGTCGGCGAGTGTCGCGATCCGGTCGGCGGTGGCGGCGACGCTGGGCAGCGTGAGGCGGGCGAGGAACGTATCCTCCAGCGCGGCGGGGTCGACCGGCGGACGTTCGGGGGCGATCAGCAGCGCGCCCGCGTCGCGGTCGATCGCGGCGGGCAGGGCGGTGCCGGTCAGGCGGGCGAGGATCGCGGCGCGGGCGGTCATGGGCGGGGACCCTTGCCAAGCTTCTTCTTGTACTGCGCCATGAAGCTATCCGCCGGGGGGCGTGGCATGTCGCGATAGCGGGTCCAGCCGCCCGCCAGCGGCAGCGTCGACAGCCAGCCGCTACGCCCCATCAGGCGCATTGATGCAAGCGCCGTGGCGGTGGCGGCGCGGTACAGGCGGGGGCGGCGGGCGAACCATGCCCACAGCGCGAGGCCGGAGCGGAGCGAGGCGGGCTCCAGCCCCTCACGCCAGCTTTTTTCGCGCCAGCCGCGCAGCAGCGTCGGCAGCGGAATGCGAACCGGACACACCTCCTGACATTTACCGTTCAAGGTGCAGGCGTTGGGCAGGTCGCGCGACTGTTTCAGACCGTCGAACGCGGGGGTGAGCACCGCGCCCATCGGACCGGGATAGGTACCGCCATAGGCGTGGCCGCCGATCTGCCGGAACACGACGCAATGGTTCATGCACGCGCCGCAGCGGATGCAGCGGAGCATTTCGGCAAGCCCCTCCTCACGCATCGTCGTGCGGCCGTTGTCGACGAGGACGATGTGCATCTCTTCGGGACCATCGCGGTCGCCGGGCCGCTTCGGGCCGGTGTAGAACGTCGTGTACTGGCTGAGCGGCGCGCCGGTCGCCGAGCGCGAGAGCATGCGCAGCATGTGAACGGCATGGCCGGTCGAGGGAACGATCTTTTCGATGCCGGCGGTGACGATGTGCATCCGCGGCGGCACCAGCGACAGTTCGGCATTGCCTTCGTTGGTGACGGTGCACACCGCGCCGGTGTCGGCGACGAGGAAGTTCGCGCCGGAGATGCCGACATCGGCGGCGAGCATCCCTTCGCGCAGATGGCGACGGGCGCTTTCCGCCATCGCCGCGATCGTTTCCTCTTCGTGCGGGTTGCGGTGGCTGGTCCGGAACAGCGCCGACACCTGTTCGCGCGTCTTGTGCATCGCCGGCCAGATGATGTGCGACGGACGTTCGCCGCTCAACTGGATGATGTGTTCGGCAAGATCGGTTTCGATACGGGTGATGCCGGCCTCGGCAAGGGCATGGGGCAGGCCGATTTCTTCGCCGAGCATCGATTTGGAGCGGGCGACGCTTTTCGCATCCGCCTGTTTGCAGAGGCGGATGACGATGTCGCAGGCCTCCTGCGCGGTGCGCGCCCAATGGACGTGCGCGCCGGCGGCGGTGGCGTTCGCCTCGAACCGTTCGAGGTAGAAGCCGAGGTTGGCGACGACGTGATCCTTGATCGCGGCGGCGCGATCGCGGGCGGCGTCGAAATCCGGAAAGGCGTCGACCGCGAGCGTGCGCTTCGCCTCGGCGGTGCCGGCAGTGCGTTCGACCGCAAGCTTGAGGTTGCGATCGGCGAGCGCGGCATCGACGCGGGCGCCGAAGCTGTCGGATACGGTGGGGTTCACGCGTCTTCCCCGATCGCGGGGCCGTCACCCATGCCGGCGACCAGCTCGATCGCGTGGAAGGCGCGGACGGGCGAGCCGTCGCGGTGCAATTTGCCCGCCATGTTCATCAGGCAGCCGAGGTCACCGGCGAGCAGCAGGTCGGCGCCGGTGGCATCGATCGCCGCCGCCTTTTCACCGACGATGGCGTTGGAGATGGCGGGATATTTGACGCAGAAGGTGCCGCCGAACCCGCAGCAGGTTTCGGCGCCGTCGAGCGGCCGCAGGGCAAGGCCATCGACCGCGGCGAGCAGGCGGCGCGGCTGGCGCTTGATCCCGAGTTCGCGCAGCCCCGAACAACTATCGTGATAGGTGGCGGTGGCGGGCAGGGCGACGCCATCGGGTTTCCAGCCGCGCACCTCGTCGAGATAGGCCATGATCTCATACGTCCTGGCCGCCAGCGCCGCCGCGCGGGGACCCCAGCTGGCATCGTGTTCGAGGATTTCGGGATAATGGACGCGGATCGTCGCGGCGCAGCTGCCCGACGGGATCACGACATGGTCATAGGGTTCGAGCGCGGCGATGGTGCGGCGGGCGAGATCTTCGGCGGTCTTGCGATCGCCGGAATTGAGCGCCGGTTGGCCGCAGCAGGTCTGCGCCTCCGGCACGATCACCTCGCACCCGGCGGCTTCGAGTGCGGCGATCGAGGCGAAGCCGATCCGCGGGCGGATCAGGTCGACGAGGCAGGTGACGAACAGGGCGACGCGGGGTCTGGTCATGGTGTCACGGACTTCGTCATCCTCAAGCACGTCCTGTTTCCCGGCCGTCGCCGGGCAACGGATGTGCCGGCATGATGGCGGGGGGATGCGGGGTTGCCGAAGCCCGGTTCGACGGCGCGGAAGTTGGCGAAGTTGACACTACGTCGCGGTCGGAACGCTCCCTCGCACCGGTCCGCCGGCGAAGGCGCGGCGAGGGGGCTGGGGTGGGTCATCGGTGCATCATGCACATCGGCGACCGTGTAGGACAGCGCGTTCTGCAAACCCCAAATCCTCACCTGCCAAGAGTCTCCGTTTGACGCGGCTTTTCTCATCACGTAACGAGCTATCCCATAAAGTGAAATAAACAACAAGCTTGGGGGGATGCCATGCCGCGATCGACGGCGCCGTCCGGCCCGAGCCGCTGACGAACATGGGAGCTCCGCCGATGGCCATCGTGTCCTTGCCCAAGATCAAGCATGTGCGGGCGTTTACCGTCCGCGGTGGCGGGGCCGACTACCACGACCAGGGCGAAGGCCATTGGATCGACAACCACATCGCGACGCCGATGTCGCGCTATCCGGAATACCGCCAGTCGCGGCAGAGCTTCGGCATCAACGTGCTCGGCACGCTGGTGGTCGAGATCGAGGCGGAGGACGGCACGATCGGCTTTGCGGTGACGACCGGCGGCGAGCCGGCGTGCTTCATCGTCGAGAAGCACCTGGCGCGCTTCCTTGAGGGTCGCAGCCCCACCGAATATGAGAAGATCTGGGATCAGATGTACTTCTCGACCCAATATTACGGGCGCAAGGGGCTGGTCATCAATGCGATTTCCGGCGTCGACCTGGCGCTGTGGGACCTGCTCGGCAAGCTGCGGCAGGAGCCGGTGTACCATATGCTGGGCGGTGCGGTGCGCGACGAGCTGCAATTCTACGCGACCGGCGCGCGGCCCGACAAGGCGAAGGAATTCGGCTTCATCGGCGGCAAGATGCCGCTGCATCACGGCCCCGCCGAGGGGATCGAGGGGCTGCACAAGAACATCGCCGAACTGGCCGACATGCGGGCGAAGTGCGGCGACGATTTCTGGCTGATGTGGGATTGCTGGATGGCGTTGGACGTCGATTATGCGACGCGCCTTGCCATCGCCGCGCAGGAATACGGCCTGAAGTGGATCGAGGAGGCGATCAGCCCCGACGATTACTGGGGCTATGCGCAGCTGAAGAAGAACGTGCCCAAGGGCATGCTGGTCACCACCGGCGAGCATGAGGCGACGCGCTGGGGCTTTCGCATGCTGATGGAAATGGACTGCTGCGACATCATCCAGCCCGATGTCGGCTGGTGCGGCGGCGTCACCGAATTGCTGAAGATCAGCGCGCTGGCGGATGCGCACGGCAAGATGGTCGTGCCGCACGGATCGTCGGTCTACAGCTACCACTTCGTGATCACGCGCCACAATTCGCCGTTCGCGGAATATCTGATGATGCACCCCGGCCCGACCGAGGTGGTGCCGATGTTCCACCCCCAGCTGATCGGCGAGCCGGTACCACAGAACGGGCGGCTGAAGGCGAGCGCGCTCGACGCGCCCGGCTTCGGCGTCGAGCTCAATCGCGAGATCGCGATGCACCGTCCCTATACCCACTGATCTTCGTAGAAAGACCCCTCCCATGAAGCTTTGCCGTTTTGGCCAGCCCGGCCAGGAAAAGCCCGGTATCGTCGACGACGCCGGCACGATCCGCGACCTGTCGGGCGTGGTGGACGACATCACCGTCGATGCGATTCCGACGGTGCGGGGTGTCGACGTCGCGTCGCTGCCCGCCGTCGAGGGGACGCCCCGCTATGGCGTGCCGGTGAAGGGCATCGGCAAGATCGTCGCGATCGGCCTCAACTATCGCGATCATGCGATCGAATCGAACCTGCCGATCCCGACCGAACCGATGATGTTCATGAAGGCGCTCTCCAGCCTGTCCGGGCCGAACGACGACGTCGTGCTGCCGAAGGATGCGACGCACGGCGACTGGGAAGTCGAGCTGGGCGTCATCATCGGCAAGACCTGCCGCTACGTCAGCGAGGACGAGGCGCTGGACAAGGTCGCGGGCTATGTGCTCGCCAACGACGTGTCGGAGCGGTTCAACCAGAAGCAGCGCGGCACGCAATGGTCGAAGGGCAAGGGCCACGATACCTTCTGCCCGGTCGGCCCGTGGCTGGTGACGCCGGACGAGGTCGGCGATGCGCAGGCGCTCGACATGCATCTCGACGTCAACGGCACGCGGATGCAGACCGGCAACACGCGCACGATGATCTTCGACCTGAAGCAGCTCATCAGCTACGTCAGCGAATATGTGACGCTGCAGCCGGGTGACCTGCTGATCACCGGCACGCCGCCGGGCGTGGGCGAGGGCAAGAAGCCCGACGCGATCTACCTGAAGGCGGGCGACGTGATGGAGCTGTCGATCGACAAGCTCGGCACGCAGCGGCAGCAGGTCGTCGCCTGGCGTCACCTGGGCGAGGGCGTGCTGGCATGACCTATGCGGGACGGTTCGAGGGGCGCTGCGCGGTGATTACCGGCGGCGCGTCCGGTCTGGGCAAGGACGTCGCCACGCGTATCGTCGCCGAGGGCGGCACGGTGGCGTTGTGGGACCTCAACGCCGATGCGCTGGCGGCGGCGAAGGACGAGATCGGCGCGGCGCATGTCGTGGCACTCGACGTGTCCGACGCGGATGCGGTCGCCCGGGCGGCGGAGAGCACGCTGGCGGCGCTGGGCAAGATCGACGTGCTGGTCTGTTCGGCGGGGATTACCGGGGCGACGGTGCCGGTGCACGAATTCCCGATCGACAGCTGGTTGCAGGTGGTCGGCGTCAATCTCAACGGCCTGTTCTATTGCAACCGCGCGATCGTGCCGGCGATGCTGGCCAATGGTTATGGCCGGATCGTCAACGTCGCATCGGTCGCGGGCAAGGAGGGCAACCCCAACGCATCCGCCTATTCGGCGACGAAGGCGGGGGTGATCGGCTTCACCAAGAGCCTGGGCAAGGAACTGGCGGGCAAGGGCGTGATCGCCAACGCGCTGACCCCGGCGACGTTCGAGAGCCCGATCCTCGCGCAGCTGCCGCAGAGCCAGGTCGATTACATGCGCTCCAAGATCCCGATGGGGCGGCTGGGCGAGGTGCACGAATCGACCGCGATGGTGTGCTTCATGGCCAGCGAGGAATGCAGCTTCACGACGGCGTCGGTGTTCGACACGTCGGGGGGACGGACGACGTATTGAGGTTCGTCGCTGTCCTCACCCTTCCGCCGCTGTGCGGCTCCCTCCCTCTCCCGATGGGAGAGGGAAAGACGGCGACGGGTGAGGGCGCGCTGATTGATGAAACACTCCGCAGCCGTCCGCTTTGAGACGGCACGGGTTCAAACCGGAGAGGCGGATGACCACGATCCCGTTCGTCGATGCCCATGTCCACCTGTGGGACCTCGACCATATCCGCTATCCGTGGCTGACCGGACCGTTCGACGGCACCGGCCCCAATGGCAGTGCCGAGGGGATCGCGCGCGATTATGGCGTCGCTGACTATCGGGCCGAGCTGGCACGCTGGAACGTCGTCGGCGCGGTGCATATCGATGCCGGGGCGGATGCCACGCAGGCATTGCGCGAAACCGAATGGCTCGAGGCGCAGGCGGGCACGCACGGGCTGCCGACGGCGATCGTCGCCTTTGCCGCGCTGGACGCCCGCGACGTCGATGCGGCGCTGGCCGCGCAGGCGGCGCACGACCGGGTGCGGGGCATCCGCCAGATCGTCAACTGGCATGCCGATGCGCAGCGGACCTATACCGCGCGCGACCTCACCATCGATGCCGCATGGCAGGCGGGGTTCGCGCGGCTGGCGGATCATGGCCTGTCGTTCGACCTGCAATGCTATCCGGGGCAGATGCCGGGGCTGGTGCCGCTGTTCGAACGGCATCCCGCAGTGCCGGTGATCGTCAACCACCTGGGCATGCCGGTGATGAGCGATCCGGATGGCCTGGCCGACTGGCGGCGCGGGATGGCGGCGCTGGCGGCGTTGCCGCACGTCGCGGTCAAGCTGTCGGGACTGGGGTTCGTGTGGCGCGACTGGACGGTCGAGCGGGTGCGGCCGTTGCTGCTGGAGACGATCGACCTGTTCGGCACGGACCGCTGCCTGTTCGCGAGCGATGCGCCGACCGACCGATTGTTCGCGCCGATCGATCGTTACATGGAGGCCTATCACGCGGTGACCGCGGATGTTGCGGAGGACGAGCGCCGGGCGCTGTTCGGGCGCAATGCCGACCGGATCTACCGGCTGGGGCTGGGCGTGTGAGCGTGCCGCTCTTGTTCCGTCGCCCCGGACTGGTTCCGGGGTCCACTCTGCGGCGAGGCACAGCGTTTTTGAATCCTGCCGTTCTCCTCGCCGCGCGGTGGACCCCGGAACGGGTACGGGGTGGGTGGGGCTGTTCGGGCGCGATGCCGGTCGGGCGTACCGGGTGGGGTTGGAGTGGACGTCGATGACTAGCCCGTCCGTCATCCCCGCGCAGGCGGGGATCCAGACGCGCCGACGTCGCGCAGGAGCCGGCACACCTGCGCGTATGGATCCCCGCCTGCGCGGGGATGACGAAAACAACAGGGAACAGACCGCATGACCCCCAATCCGCTGCTCGGCGTGTTCTATCACTGGCTCGGCGGCCTCGCGTCGGCGAGCTTCTATGTGCCGTATCGGGGCGTGAAGCGCTGGTCGTGGGAAATCTACTGGCTGACGGGGGGCATCTTTTCCTGGGTGTTCGCGCCGTGGTTCTTCGCATCGCTACAGACCAACGACCTGCTCGGCGTGCTCGGCAACGCGCCGGCCCCGGCGTTCTGGTGGCCGATCCTGTTCGGGCTGCTGTGGGGGTTCGGCGGATTGGGCTATGGCCTGGTCATGCGGTATCTGGGGCTCAGCCTCGGCATGGCGGTGGTGCTGGGGCTGTGCACCGTGTTCGGGACGCTGATCCCGCCGCTGTTCACCGGCGAATTCCATGAAAAGCTGCTGGCGACGACGTCGGGCAACATCGTGCTCGGCGGGATCGGCCTGACCGTGCTGGGCATCGTCGTGGTGGCGATCGCGGGCGCGCAGAAGGATGCCTTGCTGAGCCCCGAACAAAAGGCGGCGGTGGTCGCCGAATTCGATTTCAGGAAGGGCATCGCGGTCGCGATCTTCGCCGGCATCATGTCCGCCTGCTTCGCCTTCGGCCTCGCCGCGGGGGAGCCGATCAAGGGCCTGTCCGCCGCCGCCGGCACCGGACCGCTGTGGACCGGACTGCCGGTGCTGTGCCTCGTCATGTTCGGCGGGCTGATCACCAACCTCGTCTGGTGTTCGATCCTCGTCGTGCGCAACCGCAGCGGCGCGGAATGGGCGGGGCGGACGAAGCCCGGCGTGGAGCGGCCGCCATTGCTGCGCAATTACGTGCTGAGCGCGCTGGCCGGCGTGACGTGGTATTTCCAGTTCTTCTTCTACACGATGGGCGAGAGCCAGATGGGGCGGCTGGGCTTTTCCAGCTGGACGCTGCACATGGCGTCGATCATCATCTTCGGCACGTTGTGGGGCTTTGCCTTCCGTGAGTGGAAGGATGTCGGCGTCCGGATCAAGGGCATCGTGTGGGGCGGCGTCGCGCTGCTGCTGATCGCGACGGTCGTGATCGGCTATGGCAACAGCATCGCATGATGCGGACGCTTGCCATCGCCGCTGTGCTGCTGGCGTCGACCGGGGCAGCGCCGGTCCGGTCGACGCCCGAGGCGCCGGTGGTGGCGCGGCCGGCGGCGGAGGCGCCGCTGGTGCTGACCGCGATGCACCTGCACGATCCCTGGATCGTCGCGGACCGGGCGAGCCGGACCTATTACCTGTTCACCCGCAACGAAGCGGCGATGAGCGGCGACCCGCGGCTCGGCACGATGATGTATGCCAGCCGCGACCTGAAGCATTGGACACGGCCGAAGCTGGTCTTCACGCTGCCGGCCGGAAGCTGGGCGAAGGCGGGCAGCTGGGCGCCGGAGGTGCATGCGTGGAAGGGGAAATATTACCTCTTCACCACCTTTCACGATCCCGCCGCGACGTTGGGGCGCAGCGGCAAGCGCACGACCTATCGCCGCGGTACGGTGCTGGCGGTGGCGGACCGGATCGACGGGCCGTACCGGCTGGTGCGCGGCGGCGAGCCGATCGTCGCCAGGGACCGGATGACGCTCGATGGATCGCTGTACGTCGATCCGAAGGGCAAGCCGTGGCTCGTCTATGCACATGAATGGTGGCAGACCGGCAACGGCACGATGGAGGCGGTGCCGCTGACCGATGACCTTGCCGCCGCCGGCGCGCCGCGGGTGCTGTTCAGGGCCGGCGATGCGCCCTGGGCGGTGGGGCAGGTGCAGCCCGATGGCGACACGGTGTATGTGACGGACGGGCCGGAGCTGTACCGCAGCAAGACGGGCACGCTGCTGATGCTGTGGTCGAGCTATGGCAGGAAGGGCTATGTCGAGGCGCAGGCGCGGTCGCGATCCGGCGGGATCGAGGGGCCATGGGAGCAGCTGGGGACGCTGGTGGAACGCGACAGCGGCCATGGCATGCTGTTCCGGGCCTTCGACGGGCGGCTGATGATGATCCTGCACCGGCCGTTTAACTATGCGCTCGGCAAGCTGTACGAGATGCGCGACGACGGCGACCGATTGTCGGTGGTGCGAGAGGCGACCGAGCTGGACGGCGAGGCCTATCCGACCCATCCGTGCGTGGCGGGTCATTCTTCCTTCGACGGGGCGACACCGGGATGCTGATGCTGGGCGCGGATGCAATATGGCCGCTGCGGGGCGAGGCCGTCGCCGATGGCGGCGTGACGTTCGAGGCGGATCGTGCCGACGACCAGGCGGTAGTGACCGCGGTCGCGCAGCCGGTGCTGCTGGAGTTCCGGCCGGCGAACCCGAACGGCCGTGCGATGCTGGTGCTGGGCGGCGGCGGCTATGTCGCGCTGATGGCGGGGCGTGAAGGTGTGCAGGTGGCGCGCTGGCTCAACGGGCTGGGCTTTGCCGCCTATGTGCTGATCCATCGCTTTCCGACCGCGGCGCATGGTCCCGCCGCGTCGCTGGACGATGCCGATGCGGCGATGCGGCTGATCCGGACGCGCGCGCACAAGGCGGTCGGCGTCGTCGGCCTGTCGTCTGGCGGGCACCTTGCCGCATGCCTTGCCGCGGCGCGGCCGGCGGCGTGGCCCGGTGACGCGCCCGAGCGGCCCGACGTGATGGTGATCGGCTATGCGCCGATTTCGACCAATGCCGCCGGTCGCACGATCGTGACGGACAAGCCGCCGTTGCCGCCGGTGGAGAAGCAGGCGCTGTACGATGCGTTGCAACCCGATGTGCAGCTGCGATCCGGACCGCCGCCGGCATTCATCGTCTATGCCGGCAACGACCCTGTCGTGCCGGTCGCGAACGCGCATCGCCTGCACGCGGCGTGGCTGGCGGCGGGCGGTGCGGCGGAACTGCACGTGTTCGCCGATGCGCCGCATGGCTTCGCACTCGACACGGTCGGCCTGCCGGTGTCGGCATGGCCGCGACTGTGCGCGGCGTGGTTGCGGCAGGTCGGCTTTCTATAGGCCACCGACGCGGCGACCGGTCCCGGTGCGCGGAGAACGCCGGACCGGGATGCGATTGCCTCAGCCGGGCATGGGGGGATGCAGCGTCGGGCGATCCGCGGGCTGCGCCTCTGCGATCATGCGGGCGTAGCAATTGGCCAACTCCAGGTGGATGCGCCGCCCCTCCGCATTGGGCGCGCGGTCGGCGAGGCTGCGTTCCTGCTGTTCGCGACGATAATAGAATTCGAGGTCCGCTGCTGTCGCCATGATCGTTGTCCGCCAGGAGGCCAGCTTGTCGCCAACGGGCTAACTCATCACAAGCAGCTGCCTTATAACGCAATTTTCGACCGGCGTCGTTCATTTGAATCAACCCGCCCCCGATCGGCGGGTCAGCCGAGCGGCAGGGCGATCGAGCAGGTCATGCCGCTGGGGGTGAAGCCCAGCACCACCTTCGCATCCACCTCGTGTCGCAGGCTGCGCGTCAGCAGGTCGAGGCCGAAGCCTTCGGTGTCGGGGGACAGGATGCCGCCATCGGCCAGTTCCTCGCACCAGTCGAGGTGGAGGGTCGGGGCGGGGACCGTCCCGGCCGTCCACCAGCGGATATCGAGATGGCCGTCTTTGCGGCTCAACGCGCCATGTTGCATGGCGTTGTCGGTCAACTCGTGCAGCGCGAGGCCCAGCTTGTCGGCCAGCCGCGCCGACAACCGCACCTCCGGACCGCTGTATCGTGCCCGCCCGCCGACCTGATTGGCGAACAGTTCGTCGGCCAGCAGCGCTTCGAAATCGACGCCGTGGACGCCGGTGCGCATGATGTGGGTTTGGGCGCGGGCGAATGCGGCGAGGCGACCGTCGAAACGGTGGCGATAGTCCTCCACTGTGGTGCTGTTCTCTGCGGTACGCCGTGACACGGAGCGGATCGTGGCGAGCGTGTTGCGGATGCGGTGGTGCAGCAACGCGCGGAGCGCTTCGGTTTCGGTCAGCCGGGTCAGGAGGTCGGATACGTCGACGGCGGTGCCGCTCCATTCGGGCGGGTCCTCCTGCGTCAGCGACGCCCGCATCCGCCACCGGCCATAATTGCCGTCGGGTTGCATCAGGATGCGCAGGTCGGCGCCGAACACACCGGTCGCCCGCGCGCGGTGCAGCCCGTGCAGCAGGCCGTCGCGATCCTCCGGGTGGATGCAGGCCATCCATCCCGTGCCGGCGCTGTCGTTCGCCGATTGACCGGTCAGCGCCGCCCATTCGGACGAGAACCAGAACCGGTCGCCACCGACGTCCGCGCCCCAGCGGATCGATGGATGGACGGGGCCATCCGAGTCGGCGGGGCGGGCGGCGCGGGGGGACGACGCATCATCACGTGGCATCAAGGTGCCGTCCTTCGCGATCGAGGTGCAGATAGGCGGGATTGAACATCGCGACGTTGCACAACCGATCGAGATCGAGCGCTTCGAAGGCGCGCCCCTTCCAGCGAATGAGGCCGCGTGCGCGCAATTCCTGCACCATGCGGTTGACGTGGACGGGGGTCATGCCGGTCGCCTCGGCCAGGTCGGTCTGGGTGAGCGGAATATCACAGCGGTTGTCGTCCGCCAATCCGACCGCGCGCAGGCGATGGACCAGTTCGCAGAGCAGGTGGGACAATCGTTCCAGCGCATCGCGCTGCCCCAGGTTGACGGTCCATTCGCGCTGGATCGATGCCGACACGGAGGCATCCCACCACAGCGCCTGGGCGACGCGCGGGCCGAGCGCCACGAGCGCTTCGATCCGTTCGCGGGGAATCTCGACGTAGCGGACCGGGGTGACCGCGCCGGTCGAATGATCGAGTTCCCTGTGGATGTAACCGTGGACGTCGCACAGGTCGCCGGGCAGCAGGAAGGCGATGATCTGGCGCCGGCCGTCCTCCAGCGTCTTGTAGCGGAACGCCCAGCCGTCGAGGATCAGGTTGACGCCGCGGGCCTTGTCGCCCTCGCGGGCGAGGTCGCGGCGCTGGCGGACGGTGATGACCGGCCCGGCGGCGAGCGCCTCCAGCGATGCGCGCTCGTCATCGGCGAACTGGACGTAATGTTGCAGCCGGGCGAGCAGGGGATGGGTGGGCGGCGCTGAAGACATGGCGCTTTGTGACAGCATGTGACCGTTATGCTCGCTCACCCATGTTAGCGCCATCGCGATGAGTGGTTGTTCCCTGTTTACAGGGATCAAGCCGATTGGTGCCCGGTGCCGGGGGGTAACGGGCAGCGCTGTTTCCGCGCTCTTCTAACGATCGGGGCCGTGTGGACGGCGATGGTGAGCGGCAGGCAACACCGGATGCCGCCGGCGGTGGGCGGTTAGGACCCCAGCCGCCGTGCGACCCCATGCAAAAAGGGGCCCGGCATCGCTGCCGGACCCCTGTTCGTATTCAGCCCCGGGCCGAGGATCAGTCGCGGGTTTCCGTGAGGAACGCCGGTGCGAATTCGGGCGCGGGGCCGTCATCGTTGCCGCCGCGCGATCCGCGATCGCCACCCTCGCTGCGCGGGCCACGACCTTCGCCGCCGCCATCGCGGCGCGGGCCACGATCGCCACGACCGCCGCCGTCACGGCCACCGCCGTCGCGACGCGGACCACGATCGCCGCGGCCGCCGCCGTCACGATCGCCGCCGCCGCTGCGCGGACCGCGGGGACCACGGTCGCCGCCCTCACGCGGTTCGCGTGCCGGACGGGTGTCCTCCAGCTCGGCACCGGTCTCCTGGTCGACGACGCGCATCGACAGGCGCACCTTGCCGCGCGGATCGATCTCGAGGACCTTGACCTTCACGGCCTGGCCTTCCGAGAGGACGTCCGACACCTTCTCGACGCGCTCGTTCTTGATCTCGGAGACGTGGACGAGGCCGTCCTTGCCACCCATGAAGTTCACGAACGCACCGAAGTCCACCAGGTTGACGACCTTGCCGTCATAGACCTTGCCGACTTCGGCTTCCTCGACGAGGCCCTTGATCCACTTGATCGCGGCCTCGATCTGCGACGGGTCGGACGAGGAGACCTTGATGACGCCCTCGTCGTCGATGTCGACCTTGGCGCCGGTCTGCGCGACGATCTCGCGGATCACCTTGCCGCCGGTGCCGATGACTTCGCGGATCTTCGACTTGTCGATCGTGAAGGTCTCGATGCGCGGTGCGTGCGCCGACAGTTCCGAACGCGTCTCGCCCAGCGCCTTCGCCATCTCATTGAGGATGTGCGCGCGGCCTTCATGGGCCTGCTTGAGGGCGACCTTCATGATCTCTTCGGTGATGCCGGAGATCTTGATGTCCATCTGGAGCGCGGTGATGCCCTCGCTGGTGCCGGCGACCTTGAAGTCCATGTCGCCGAGGTGATCCTCGTCGCCCAGGATGTCCGACAGGACGGCGAAGTCCTTGCCTTCGAGGATCAGGCCCATCGCGATGCCCGAGACGGGGCGCTTCAGCGGCACGCCGGCGTCCATCATCGACAGCGAACCGCCGCACACCGTCGCCATCGACGACGAGCCGTTGCTCTCCGTGATGTCGCTGGTGACGCGGATCGTGTAGGGGAATTCCTCCTTGGTCGGCAGTACCGGATGCAGCGCGCGCCAGGCGAGCTTGCCGTGACCGACTTCGCGACGACCCGGCGCACCGAAGCGGCCGACTTCACCGACCGAATAGGGCGGGAAGTTATAGTGGAGCATGAAGTTCTGGTACGACAGGCCGTTGAGGCCGTCGATCATCTGCTCCGCGTCGCGGGTGCCGAGCGTGGTGGTCGCGATCGTCTGCGTCTCGCCGCGGGTGAACAGGGCGGAGCCATGCGCGCGCGGCAGGAAGTGGACCTCCGATTCGATCGGACGGACGGTCGTGGTGTCGCGACCGTCGATGCGGCGACCGGTCTTGAGGATGGCGGTGCGGACGATGTCCGCCTCCAGCTTCTTCACCAGCTTCAGGCTGGCGAGATAGGCCTGGGGATCGCTCTCCTTCAGGTCGGCCATGCCGTCGCGGGCCTTGGTGCGCGCGTCGTTGATCGCGGTCTGGCGCTGCTGCTTGTCGGTCAGCTTGTAGGCTGCCTCCAGATCCTTGCCGATCAGCTTCTTGAGCTTGGCCTTCACCGCGCTGCTGTCGGCCTGCACCTTCAGCTCCCACGGGTCCTTCGCGGCCTGTTCGGCGAGGTCGATGATCGCGTCGATGACCTGCTGCGAGGCCTTGTGCGCGAACATGACGGCGCCGAGCATGACGTCCTCGGACAGCTCCTTGGCTTCCGATTCCACCATCATCACCGCATCGTGCGTCGCGGCGACCATCAGGTCGAGCTCGCCGGTGGCGACTTCGGTGTCGGAGGGGTTGAGGACGTATTCGCCGTCCTTGTAACCGACGCGCGCCGCGCCGATCGGGCCCATGAACGGCACGCCCGACAGCGTCATCGCGGCCGATGCGGCGATCATCGCCAGCAGATCGGGCTCGTTCTCGCCATCATACGACATCACCTGCGCGATGCAGTTGATCTCGTTGTAGAAGCCTTCCGGGAACAGCGGGCGGATCGGGCGATCGATCAGGCGGCTGACCAGCGTCTCACGCTCGGTCGCGCCACGTTCGCGCTTGAAGAAGCCGCCGGGAATGCGGCCGCTGGAGGAGAACTTTTCCTGATAGTGAACGGTCAGCGGGAAGAAATCCTGACCTTCCTTCACCGACTTGGCGGCGGTGACGGCGCAGAGCACGACCGTCTCGCCGAGCGTCGCGATCACCGCGCCGTCGGCCTGGCGGGCGACCTTGCCCGTTTCGAGGGTCAGCGTCTGGCCGCCCCACTCGATCTCTACCTTCTTGGCATTGAACATGTATTTTCCTTACACTCCCCGGGCCAGATGCCGCGGGGGCCTGTCTCGCAAGCTAAACCGGCTTGCGGCGGTGTGGAGCGTCTTGTCGCTCCGGGGGATCGGGGCCGGATTGCCCGTTTCCGCTAACCCGGCTGGTGCCGGTATTCGATGAAACTGGTGGCGTGCCTATAGCACGGCCATACGAAAAGGGCGACCCGAGGGCCGCCCTTCTGGCTTACTTGCGAAGGCCGAGCTTCGCGATCAGGTCCAGATACCGCTGGCCATCGGTCTTGCGCAGATAGTCGAGCAGCGAGCGCCGCTTGTTGACCATCATCAGCAGCCCGCGGCGCGAATGGTTGTCCTTCTTGTGACCCTTGAAATGCTCGGTCAGGTTGCGGATGCGCTCGGTCAGGATCGCGACCTGCACTTCGGAGGAACCCGTGTCGCCTTCCTGGCGGGCGTGTTCCTTGACGACTTCTGCCTTGCGCTCTGCGGTAATGGTCATCTGTATATCCTCGACATCACAGGTTGAAACCGCGGACGACGCGGGCCTCTTCGGCCTCGACCCGTACCAGCGCGACCGGCATGTCGCCGTCACACGCAAAATACTGGCCATCGTCCTTGGCGATCCCGGTCAGCACGCGCCCCTGACGGAGCGCCCCTGCCTGATCCGGGGAGAGGGGGAGAGCCGGGATGCCGTCCAGCCCCGCCCTCAACGGCAGGAGTAAGTGTTCAAGGGTGCGCGCATTAGCGGCCTCAGCCAATTTGTCCAGCGATATCGCCGGGGCGAGGGTAAAGGGCCCCGCCTTCAGACGGCGCAGCATGGTGACGTGGCCGACCGTGCCGAGCCCGAGCGCGATGTCGCGCGCGAGGCTGCGGATGTAGGTGCCCTTGGAGACATGGGCGGTGAGGGTGACCTCGTGCAGTTCGTCCCCGTCGCGGGAAGGGGAGGATTGCAGCGAATGGATGGTGACGTCGCGGCTGGCCAGCACGACGTCCTCTCCGGCGCGGGCGCGGTCGTAGGCGCGTTCGCCGTCGACCTTCAGCGCGCTATACGCCGGCGGTATCTGCGCGATCGGACCGGTGAAGCGGGGCAGCACCGCCGCCAGCGCCGCCGGCGTCGGTCGCACGCCCGACGTGGCGATCACGGGTCCTTCGGCGTCCAGCGTGTCGGTCTGTTCGCCGAAGCGGATCGTGAAGGCATAGACCTTGTCGCTGTCGAGCATGCGGCCCGCCAGCTTGGTCGCCTCGCCCACCGCCACCGGCAAAACGCCGGTGGCGAGCGGATCGAGCGTGCCGCCGTGTCCGACCTTGAACTTGCCGTAGCCGCCCTGACGCAGTGCGCGCTTCACCGCGGAGACGACCTGCGTACTGCCGGTTCCCAGCGGCTTGTCGACGATGATCCAGCCGTGCACGGATCAGGCGATCGCGCCGGCGAGGGCGATGAAGACGTTCAGCACCGCCTGCGCCGGCGGACCGACGATCCGCCCGACGACGTCGGCGGACGGGACGATCATCGGCAGCACGACCAGCACGAACAGCAGCAGCAGGAAACCGAACTGGCCGATCTTTGCCCATTGCGCGGCGAGCGGCCGCGGCAGCAGGCCCTCGACGACATGGCCGCCGTCGAAGGGGGGCATGGGCAGCAGGTTGAAGATCGCGAGGAAGACGTTGACCTGCAGGAAGTTGACCAGATTCTGGAAGACGAACGCCGCCATGCCGGTCGGCGGGGTGCCGCCGGACAGCGCCAGCGCGGCGCCGATCGCGATCGCCGTCAGCGTCGCCAGCGCAAGGTTCATGCCCGGCCCGGCGAGCGCCACCGCCACCATGCCCCAGCGCGGGTTGCGCAGCCGCTGCGCGATCACCGGCACCGGTTTCGCCCAGCCGAACACCGGCGCGCCGGCGATGGCGAGGCCGAGCGGCAGGATGACCGTGCCGATCGGATCGACGTGGCGGATCGGGTTGAAACTGAGCCGCCGCCGTTCCTGTGCGGTCGGATCGCCGAGCCATTTCGCCATCCAGCCATGCGCGACTTCATGGAAGACGATCGCGATGACCAGCGGAATGATCCAGACCGCGGTGCGATAGACGATGTTCTCGGGGTTCATACGCGCGATATGGCGCCGGGGAGGGGGGAGCGCCAGAGATTCCATATCCGGCGTTTTCCGCGAACGCCGCGACGCGAGGCGCGGGGACCGCTTTTCCGCTCCGCATCGTCGCACTGCGCGGAAGGACGGGGGCTACGCCCCCAGCGCCTCGGTGAAATGCCGGCGGCACAGCGCGATGTAGCGGTCGTTGCCGCCGATTTCGGTCTGCGCGCCCTCGGCGATAGCGCGCCCCTCGCCATCGACCCGCAGGTTCATGATCGCCTTGCGCCCGCACACGCACACCGACTTGATCTCGATGAGCGCATCGGCGGTGGCGAGCAGGCGCGCGGACCCTTCGAACAGCCGCCCCTGGAAATCGGTACGCAGGCCATAGGCGAGGACGGGTATGTTGAGGACGTCGCAGATGTGCGCCAGCTGCGCGACCTGACCGGCGGACAGGAATTGCGCCTCGTCGACCAGCACGCAGGCGATCGGTTCGCCGGCGTGTCGATGCGCCACGCAGGCGGCAAGGTCCGTCGCGGCATCGAACGGCGTCGCGGCCGCTTCCAGCCCGATCCGGCTGGTGATCGTGCCCGCCGTGAAACGGTCGTCCACCGCGGCGGTGAACAGCATCGTGTTCATGCCCCGCTCGCGATAGTTGAAGTCCGCCTGCAGCAGCGTCGTCGACTTGCCGGCGTTCATGCTGGCGTAATAGAAATAGAGCTTGGCCATCAGGCGGGACGTGCGATGGGAAGGGGCGTGTCGGGACCGGCAAGCGCAACCAGCCGATCCTCGAACGATACGAATCCATCCGCGTGGCGACCGGAAATCAGATGCATCATATCAGCAAAGTCCGCACCGGCGGCAAATCGCCCGATCGCCCATCGGATGAGCGCCGGATCGCTGACGGTGACACTGGGCAGGTCGATCAGGTCATTCAACGTATCGGCGAGCAGTGCCCGCCCATAGCCGTAGCGCGAGGACAGCAGCCACGCGCTTTCCAGCAGGACGGTATCCGCAATGTAGCTGGGCTGCGCCAGAACCGCGGTCGCGATCGGGCTCTGTATGGGATCGTCGTTGGTGATGTAACGGGCAACGATATTGGTATCGACGGCCTTCATCGATCCCAACGCGGTCCACCCTGCGCCCACATTTCGGCCAGCGTGTCGTCCATGTCGGCGATCGATGTCGTACGGTCGGTGGCGCCGGCCCGTGCGCGGATACGGACCGTGATCGCATCGAAGCTTTCCCCGGACCGCTCGAACGCCTTCCGCAACAGGACGCCATCTGAGCGTTCGACCACTTCGAGCCGATCGCCCGATTCGAGTCGCAGCCGATCACGGACGTCCTTGGGGATGACCACCTGGCCCTTGTCCGAAAGTTTCGTGAAGGCGTTCATGCGGGTAAGATGCGTCTTACCGCGCAGGTCGTCAATCCTCGGTCGGATCGCCCAGATCCCGCGCCACCTCCGGCTTGCGCAGCAGCTGGTCGATGTGGCTGCCCTCATCGAAGCTTTCGTCGGCGAGGAATTTCAGCTTCGCGGCATATTTGTTCTGGATGCGGTGCGCGACCTCGCGTTGCAGATAGGCGGTGTTGGTGCGCAGCGCCTTCAGCACCTCGTCCTCGTCCTTGCCGAGCAGCGGCTTCACGAACACGGTGGCGTGGCGCAGGTCGGGGGACATGCGCACTTCGGTGACCGACACCATGTGCCTGGCCAGCGTTTCGTCATGGACGTCGCCGCGAGCGAGGATTTCGGACAGGACGTGGCGCACCTGTTCGCCGACGCGCAGCGTGCGGACCGATTTTTCCTGGGGTTCTTTGTTCATCTCATCCCTCTCCCGACGGGAGTATCAGGCCGTCTATGCTCCCAGCATAGACTAAACAGCGCGGGGCGCTGTCTATCTGATACTGGAGGGACCCGCCCGGCGCAGCCGAGTGGGAGGTGAGGGCAGCGCCTGCCCATCACCCGCCCTCACCCTTCCGCCGGCTTTGCCGGCTCCCTCCCTCTCCCGCGGGGAGAGGGACAGGCAGTTACAACGTGCGCTCGCGCATCTCGACTTCGAACGTCTCGAGGAAGTCGCCCGCCTTGATGTCGACGAAGTTCGACGTGAACGTCACGCCGCATTCCAGACCGGCGCGCACTTCGGGGACATCGTCCTTGAAGCGGCGCAGCGACGCGATCTCACCCTGGTAGATGATGACGTCGTTGCGCGTGATGCGCGCCTTGAGCGCCTTGCGGATGATGCCCTCGACGACCAGCAGACCGGCGGCCTTGCCGTGCTTGCCCGCCGAGAAGACGTCGCGGATTTCCGCGCGGCCCACGACCGTCTCGAACGCTTCCGGCCCGAGCTGCCCGGCCATGCCGGCGCGGATCTCGTCGGTCAGGTCGTAGATGACGTCGTAATATTTGAGCGCCACCTTCTGCCGGTCGGCGATCTCGCGTGCCTTGGCATTGGCGCGGACGTTGAAGCCGATGATCGGCGCGCCCGATGCCCCGGCCAGCGTCACGTCGCTCTCGGTGATGCCACCCACGCCCGCGTGCAGCACGCGCGCCTTGATGAGATCGGTCGAGATCTTGTTGATCGACGCGACGATCGCCTCGACCGTCCCCTGCGTATCGGCCTTTACCACCAGCGGATATTCGATCGCGGCATTCGCCTTCAGCGCCGAGAACATGCTCTCGAGGCTGGCAGGCGCCGTGGTCGTGCGCTTCTGGGTCAGGACGCTCTGGCGGTATTCCGCGACCTCGCGGGCGCGGGCCTCGCTCTCGACCACCTGCAACGGATCGCCTGCCGAAGGGACGCCGGTCATGCCGAGCACCTCCACAGGCATCGCCGGGCCGGCTTCCTTCACCTGACGGCCCTTGTCGTCGATCAGCGCACGGACCTTGCCGCTTTCCGCGCCGATGACGAAGACGTCGCCGACCTTCAGCGTGCCGCGGTTGACCAGGATCGTCGCGACGGGACCCCGGCCCTTGTCGAGCTTCGCCTCGATCACCGTGCCCTCTGCGGCGCGATCGGGGTTGGCGCGCAGTTCGAGCAGTTCGGCCTGCAGCTGGATCTTCTCGATCAGCGTATCGAGGCCGGTCTTCTGGAGCGCGGAAACCTCGACGTCCTGGACGTCGCCGCCCATTTCCTCGACCACCACCTCTTCGCTCAGCAGGCGCTCGCGCACGCGCTGGGCATTGGCCTCGTACTTGTCGATCTTGTTGATCGCCACGATCATCGGCACGCCGGCCGCCTTGGTGTGGTTGATCGCCTCGATCGTCTGCGGCATCAGCCCGTCGTCGGCCGCGACCACCAGCACCACGATATCGGTGACGTCCGCACCGCGCGCGCGCATCTGCGTGAACGCCTCGTGGCCCGGCGTGTCGAGGAACGTCACCTTCGACTTGTCCTTCAGCGTGACCTGATAGGCGCCGATATGCTGGGTGATGCCACCGGCCTCGCCGCGCACCACGTCGGTGCCGCGAAGGGCATCGAGCAGCGACGTCTTGCCGTGATCGACGTGGCCCATGATCGTGACGACCGGGGGACGCGGGCGCAGCTGATCGTCCGAATCCTCGACCGTGTCGAGCGCCAGATCGATGTCGCTGTCGCTGACGCGGACGATGTTATGGCCGAATTCGGTCACCAGCAGTTCGGCGGTGTCCTGATCGATCGTCTGCGTCATCGTGACGGGCATGCCCATCTTGAACAGCGTCTTGACGAGGTCCGCGCCCTTTTCCGCCATGCGGTTGGCGAGTTCCTGGACGGTGATCGCCTCGGGCACCTGGACGTCGCGGATCTGCTTCGCCTGCTGTTCGCGCGGACCGCCGAAGTGGCGCTTTTCCTTTTCGCGCGCACGCTTCAGCGCGGCGAGGCTGCGGCTGCGCGCACCATCGTCGCCGAGCGCGCGGTTGACGGTCAGCTTGCCGCCGCGACGCTCGTCGCCCTTGCGGTCGCGCTGCGTCGGCCGGCTCGGCGGTGCGTTGCGCGGCGTCGCCTGACCCGAAGGCAGGCTGCGCGATGCGGCGCCACCGGTCGACGACGCGGTGGCCGCGGCCGGTGCCGCTGCGGGAGCGGGCGCCGGTTCGGGCTTCGGCTGCGGTTTGGGAATCTCGGGCCGGGCGACCGGCGAGAAGCGGCGCGGGGCCGGCATCGACGGATCACGGCCCAGCTGCAGCGTCGGCGCCGGAGCGGGGGCCGGTGCGGCGGGCGCGGGAGCGGGCGTCGGAGCCGGGGCGGGCGCAGCGGCCTCGACCGGTGCCGGCGCGGGCGCCGCGGCGACAGGTTCGGTGGTCGCTTCCGGCGTAGCGGCCTCGATCTGTGCGGGGACCGGTGCGGGCGGCGGTACCGCGCGTTCGACCGGGCGGAAGCCACGGCCGGCCGGCGTCGGCACGACGACCGGCGCCGCCTGCGGTGCAGCGGGGGCCGCCGCTACCGGAGCGGGCGCGGGGGTCGGTTCGGGGGTCGGAGCGGGCGCCGGCGCAGGCGCCGCAGCGGCGGCGGCCTTTTCGGCGGCGCGCACACGGGCGTCCTCGGCGGCCTGCACGCGTGCGGCCTCCTCGCGACGGCGTGCGTCCTCCAGCGCGTGCATGCGCTGGTCCTCGGCCTCGCGCAGCATGCGGGCCTGCCGCTCCTGCGCCGTCTCGTTCGACGGGGCGGGGCGGGGGGCAGGAGCGGGCGCGGCCACCGGCTCCGGCGCGGCGACGGGCGCCTGCACCTGAGGCTCGGGTGCGGCCTGCGCCTCACCCGGACGGCCGAGCACGCGGCGCTTCTTCGTTTCGACGATCACCGTGTTGGACCGGCCATGGCTGAAGCTCTGCTTCACCTGGCCGGTCTCGACCGTGCGCTTCACCCCCAAAGGCGTGCGCATGCCAAGTTTCGGCTTCTCGTTGTCGGTGTCGCTCACTCAAATTCCTCGTTTGCGTCTACGGCCGGTCGATGCCCGGTGGATGCGGCCCCAGATTGTCCGGGGGAAAGTCCGGGCGCCGATGCGCCCTGCGAGGCCGTTTCGCAAGGCACGGGAGTGGGTTCAGGTCCGATAAAATGCAGCCAGCGGTCGAGCGCGTCGCTCACCCGCGCGGCAGCAGCGCGGTCGGTCAGGCCGATATGTACCACATTCTCGCGGCCCAGCGCCAACGACAATATGGTGCGCGGTACAGGTAATACCAAGCCCCTGAGCGTCGAGCCTTCGCGATCGGAGCCCATCCGCCACGCCTGATCGAGCTTGCGGTTGCCGTCGATCGACGCATCCGCGGCATGGTACAGCGTCTGCAGCTGGCCCGCGCGCGCGGCGGTGATGATCTTTTCCGATCCGGTCAGCAGCCCGCCGGAGCGCGATTCGAGGCCGAGCCGGTCGAGCGCGTTGCGTTGCAGCGCATCCTCGATTCGCTGCGGCAGATCGTCGGGGATCGTCAGCACCTCGCCCTTGAACGCCCGGGCGAGGGCGCCGCGCAGGCGCTTCCTGGCGATCGCCTGTTCCAGTTCGGCGCGCGAGACGCCGATCCACGCACCACGACCGGGGGCCTTGGCACGCACGTCGGGCATGATCGTGCCGTCCGGCCCGAGCGCGAGGCGGACGAGGTTGTCGCTGCTGTCGCGATCCTGCGTGAGGATGCACTTGCGGACCGGGTCGGTCATGCGGCCTCTCCCGACGACGAGGCATCGGGACGCCGGGTCGATCGCGCCGCTTTCGCGTGCGGTGCCGTGGACCCCGGAACAAGTCCGGGGTGACGGAAGGGGTGGGGCACGGGGTTCGCCGACAATATGTCGTCACCCCGGACTTGTTCCGGGGTCCACCGGGCGGCACACCGGTCGGTATGAGAGAGCGGCAACCCTGCGTCTACATGCTGGCCAGCGGCGTTAACGGGACGATCTACACGGGCGTCACGTCCAACCTGATCGGTCGCATCGTGCAACACCGCGACGGCACGTTCGAGGGATTCACCAGCCGCTACGGCGTCGTGACCCTGGTGTGGTTCGACATGGCCGACACGATGGAGGTAGCCATCGCCAGCGAAAAGCGGATCAAGGCATGGCGTCGCGATTGGAAGAAAAATCTGATCGAGCGCGATAATCCTGGTTGGGCGGATCTCGCGGTGGCGCTTGGCCTGCCGCCGTTGGACTGATCGCGCGGCTTTCCCCCGCCGCGCCGTGGACCCCGGAACAAGTCCGGGGTGACGGTCGGATTTGGGGTGGGCGCACGTTGTCGTTCCCGCGGTCACCCGCGGGGTCGATCGCATGGCGCGAACCTGATGGAGCGCTAGCGGCTCATTGTGAGGGAACCGCATGCGCGTCCTCCCTCGGTTCGGGCCGCGGTTCGGGCTTCGGGGCATCGCGGTCGGCGAGCAATTGCCCGCCGGCGCCGTAATTTTCCGTCGACACTTCCTGGATCACGATCTGCACCGCGGCGGGGTTCTTGCCGAGGCGCGACACCAGCGAGGACGTCACGTCGGCGACGATCCCCGCCTTCTGGTCGCGGGTCGCGCTGCCGGAGATGCGGATCGAGACGAATGGCATCAGGCGTCCTCACCGTCCGCGACATCCGCGGACGCATCGGCGGCAGGCGCCTCGTCGTCGGCGAACCAATGCTGGCGGGCGGCCATGATGATCTCGTTGCCCTGTTCGTCGCTCAGGCCGTATTCGCTGAGGATGCCGCCCTTCGGCTCGGGGCGCTTCGGTGCATCCTCGTTGCGGCGGCGCGGTTCGACGCGCTTCTTCTCGACCAGTTCGTCGGTGGCGAGGTCGGCAAGGTCGTCGAGCGTCTTGATGCCCGCCTTGCCCAGCGTGACCAGCATCGCCTCGGTCAAATACGGCATGTCGACCAGCGCGTCCTCAACGCCCAACGCGCGGCGTTCCTCGCGGTTCGCGGCCTCGCGGCGGTCGAGCGCTTCCTGCGCGCGGCTCTGGAGTTCCTGGCCGAGGTCCTCGTCGAAGCCCTCGATGCCCGCGATCTCATCCAGCTCGACATAGGCGACCTCTTCCAGCGCGCCGAAGCCTTCGGCGACCAGCAGCTGTGCCAACGTCTCGTCGACATCCAGTTCGTTCTGGAACATCTCGGTACGCTCGGTGAATTCCTTCTGGCGCTTCTCGCTCGCGTCCTGCTCGGTCAGGATGTCGATCGCCTTGCCGGTCAGCTGGCTGGCGAGGCGGACGTTCTGGCCGCGACGACCGATGGCAAGGCTGAGCTGGTCGTCGGGGACCACGACCTCGATCCGCTCTTCCTCCTCGTCGATCACGACGCGGCTGACGCTGGCGGGTTGCAACGCGTTGACAACGAAGGTCGCGATGTCGGGCGACCAGGGGATGATGTCGATCTTCTCGCCCTGCATCTCCTGCACGACCGCCTGCACGCGGCTACCCTTCATGCCGACGCAGGCGCCGACCGGGTCGATGCTCGAATCGCGGCTGATGACGCCGATCTTGGCGCGGCTGCCGGGATCGCGCGCCGCCGCCTGGATGGTGATGATGCCGTCGTAGATCTCCGGCACTTCCTGCGCGAACAGCTTCTTCATGAAGTCGGGGTGCGCGCGGCTGAGGAAGATCTGCGGCCCGCGGTTCTCGCGGCGGACGTTGAGGATCAGCGACCGGATGCGGTCGTTGACGCGCACCACCTCGCGCGGGATCTGCGCGTCGCGGCGGATGACGCCCTCGGCCCGGCCCAGGTCGACGACGACATGGCCGAACTCGACACGCTTGACGACGCCGGTGATGATCTCGCCCTGGCGATCCTTGAACTCTTCATACTGGCGCTCGCGCTCGGCGTCGCGGACCTTCTGGAAGATGATCTGCTTGGATGCCTGCGCCTGGATGCGACCGAATTCGATCGGGGGCAGGGGATCGACGATATAGTCGCCGACCACGGCGCCCTTCTGCAGCTTCTGTGCCTGGGTGACGTCGACCTGCTTGAAATAATCGTCGACCGCCTCGACCACCTCGACGACACGCCACAGGCGCAGGTCGCCGCTGGTGGGGTCGAGCTTGGCGCGGATATCGTTCTCGATGCCGTAGCGCGTCTTGGCGGCGCGCTGGATCGCCTCTTCCAGAGCCTCGATCACGATGCTCTTGTCGATCATCTTTTCCGATGCGACCGAATTGGCGATCGCGATCAGTTCCGCGCGGTTGGCGGTGGCGACGGTGGCCATCTTACTTCTGTCCTTCGCTAAGGGCGTCGTTGTCGTTCGTGTCGGTGTCGTGTGGGTGGTCGGCATCCGCCTCGGGCGATACCTCTTCGAATTCGTCCGCGCCGTCGCTCGACAGCGGCGCGGTGGCGGCGAGCAGCCGGTCGGTGATCGTCAGCTTGGCATCGTGGATCGCCGCGAGGCCGACGGTCATGCGGGTGTGGCCGCGCACGTCGATCGAAACCTGATCCCCGTCGATCCCGACGAGATCGCCGGTCAGGATCTTGCGGTTGTCGATCTTCTCGACCAGCGTGATCCGCGCCTCGTGCCCCGCCCAGGTCGCATAATCCTTCGGTCGGGTCAGCGGACGGTCGATGCCGGGCGACGACACTTCGAGGCGATAGGCATCGGGCATCGGATCGCGGCCGTCCGCTTCCAGCGCATCGAACGATTCGGAGACGCGGCGCGACAGTTCGGCGCAATCGTCGATCGTCAGCTGACCGGTATCGGGGCGTTCCGCCATGATCTGCAACGTGGGATCGGATTTGCCGCCGGTCATCTTCACGCGCACGAGGTCGAAGCCCAGCGCGGTGGCTTCGGGTTCGATCAACTGCGTGAGTAGGGCGATGTCCGCCATGCAAGCTCCAGATATGCGGCGTGACCCCGCCGTGGGGATATGCGTGTTCGCCGCCGCGGGAGGGGTCCCCCGCAGCCTCTTTCACCTGACGATGTAAGAGAAGGCATCAGCCATATACGCCCACGGCGGGTTGGAAACAAGCATCCATCGCGGCTAGTCAGGCGTTCGCGTCGACAAACCGGGAGATATCCATGCGCCTAAGCCTGCTCGCCACCCTGCCGATCGCCCTTATCGCCTGTTCGGGCAACGCCGCCGCCCCGGTATCGGCGGATGGTCAGGCCGGAGAGACGCCGCCGTCGGCCAAGCCGTTTCGCGAGACGGTGATCGCCGATTTCGTGTCGCCGTGGTCCTTCGCATTCCTGCCCGACGACCGCATCGTCGTCACCGAAAAGGCGGGGCAGATGATCCTGCTGTCCGCGGACGGCAAGCGTCGGCAGACGATCGCGACCATCACGGTCGATTCGGCGGGGCAGGGCGGGTTGATGGACGTGGTGCCGGCGCCCGATTTCGCGACCAGCAAGCGCATCTACTTTAGCTATTCCGCGGCCGATGCGGGCGGCAAGGGCGTGATCCTGGCGCGCGGCCGGCTGCGTCCCGACGGCGGCGGGCAGGGCGGCGAACGGCTCGGCGAGATCGAGGCGCTGTTCCGCGCGCGTCCGTTCGTCGAGGGCAACGGGCATTATTCCGGGCGGATCGCATTTTCGCCGGACGGCAGCTCGCTGTTCTTCACCAATGGCGAGCGGCAGAAGTTCACGCCGGCGCAGGATCCGCAGGCGACGCTGGGCAAGGTGTTGCGGCTGACCCTCGACGGCAAGCCGGCGCCCGGCAACCCGCTGGTCGCCAAGGGATTCGCTCCGGAGGTCTGGAGCTATGGCCATCGCAACCTGCTCGGCATCGCGTTCGATGCGCAGGGCCGGTTGTGGGAACAGGAAATGGGGCCGAAGGGCGGCGACGAATTGAACCTAATCATGCCGGGTCGCAATTATGGCTGGCCTAACGCGTCGAACGGCAGCAACTACGACGGCAGCGATATCCCCGATCACGCGCCGGGCGACGGCTACGAACCGCCGAAGGTGTGGTGGAACCCGGTGATCTCTCCGGGTGGGCTGATGATCTATTCGGGGTCGATGTTCCCGGCGTGGAAGGGCGATGCCTTCATCGGCGGGCTCTCTTCACAATCGCTCGTGCGGGTCGACCTGGACGGACAGACGGCGAGGAAGGCCGACCAATGGCCGATGGGTGCGCGCATCCGCGACGTGAAGCAGGGGCCGGACGGGGCGATCTGGGTGATCGAGGACGGTGGCAAGTCGCAGGGGCGGATGATCCGGCTGACGGCGAAGTAACGATGTGAGGGGGAAGGCGAGGCGGACGACCTGTCTTCCCCCCGTCATCCCGACGACCGCCGGGTCGACGGATGCGAGGGCGTGCGACGCCCTCCACAGTGAATGAAGGACCTTCATGACCAAACCCCTCATCGGCCGGGACACGTTGCTCTGCATGTCGCTGTCGGCGCGGCCGAGCAATTTCGGGACGCGGTTCCACAACCGGCTCTATGAGCTGACCGGCCTCGACTATGTCTACAAGGCGTTCACGACGCAGGACCTGCCCGCGGCGATCGGCGGTATCCGTGCGCTCGGCATTCGTGGATGCGCGGTGTCGATGCCGTTCAAGGAGGCGGTGATCCCGTTGCTCGACGGGCTGAAGGGATCGGCCGCCGCGATCGACAGCGTCAACACGATCGTCAACGACGGCGGGCGGCTGACCGGATACAATACCGATTATTCGGCGGTGCGGACGCTGGTCGAGCGGGCGAGGCTGCCTGCGGGCACGCGGGTACTGCTGCGCGGGTCCGGCGGCATGGGCAAGGCGGTGGCGACCGCGTTGCGCGATGCCGGATTGACGCAGGGCACGGTGATCGCACGGAACGAGGCGACCGGGCGGGCGCTGGCCGGGTCGGTCGGCTGGGACTGGGCGCCGGAGGTGGGGACGCGGACCGCGGGGCTGCTCGCCAACGTGACGCCGCTGGGCATGGAGGGCGCGGATGCCGGCGTGCTGGCGTTCGATCGCGATACGATCGCGGCGGCCGACATGGTGCTCGACGCGGTCGCGCTGCCGCCGGAAACGCCGTTGCTGCGTGCGGCACAGGACGCAGGCAAGCGCACGATCACCGGCGCGGCGATCGGCGTGTTGCAGGCGGTGGAGCAGTTCGTGCTCTATACCGGCGTGACGCCGACCGACGCACAGATCACCGATGCCGCGGCGGTGGCGCGAGGCTGACTCCCGCTTTCGTCACCCCGGATCCGTTCCGGGGTCCACCAGTCGGCAAGGGCAAGGCGAGATGCTTGAGCGGATCGTCCCGCCGCGGAGTGGATTCCAGAACGACTCGGCGGTGACGAAGAGGATGGCGCCGCCTTGTTCGCTAAACCAATCCAGTTCGACGTCGTTGGATTGCCTGGGCGTCTGCCCGATGCACCGTTCGTGCATCCGCCGCCCCTACCTTTGACCGAAGGGAAGGCGCTTCAGTCCCGCGCGATCAAATAGTTCATGCGGGCATGGGCGATCGGTCTGGTGCGATCGTCCTGCCAGGCGATCGCCTCGACATTGGCGACGCGGGTGCCGAGGCGGGTGACGATCCCTTCCGCATGGGTCGGCTTGTCGCGACCGCCGCGCATGAAGTCGACGGTGACGTTGACCGGCTTGATACGTGCAGGCGGGCCTTTGGCGCCGCCTTCTTCCGCCAGCGCGTGTTGCAGCGAGACGATCGCCGCGACTTCCAGCAACCCCGCGATCGCGCCGCCGTGCAGGAAGCCGGGACGGCCGAGCACGTCGTCGCGGAACGGCATCTCCAGCACCGGTGCCTCGCCGTCGCGCGGCGCGAGCGTGATGCCGAGCAGGTCGGCATAGGGGGGCAGGCTCATGCCGCCGCCCCCATCGCCTGCGCATCCATCAGCATGAAGGTGCCGGCGACATGCGCCAGCGGATCGTCGGGCGTCTCGTCATAGGCGATGCCGCGGACGAAGGCGATCGAGCGGGTGACTTTCAGGCATTCGCCGCGGCCGATCACGGTGCGGCCCGGCACCGCGGGGCGCAGGTAATCGACGCGCAGGTCCAGCGTCGCCTGGGGCGCGAACCTGCCCCGCTTCACCCACACCGCGACGCTGGTCGCCATGTCCATCAGCGCGATGATCGGGCCGGATGCCAGCACCCCCGTATCGGTGTCGCCGATCAGCGCCCCGGCATAGGGCAAAGCGAGTTCGACCCACGTATCGCCGGGCGCATCGCTCCGCGCGTGATAGACGATGCCCAGCGCGCCGCCGTGGCCGCCGAACCGGTGGTTCATGAATGCATCGATGTTGAAGCCGCTCATGCGCGTTCCTCTACACGGTGACGATGGCAGCGCAACGCAGGCGTCCGGCGCGCGCGCGAAATCCGCGATGGCGCATTGCCGAACGGCCCCCTAGCGTAGCGGGCAAAAGGAGAGAGACATGAACGACCGCGTCACGCTCAGCGTCCAGGAGGGGATCGCCGACGTCCGCCTCGCCCGGCCTGACAAGATGAACGCGATCGACCCGGCGATGTTCGAGGGGATCGGTGCGACGATCGATGCGCTGGCCGACCGCACCGACATTCGCTGCGTCGTGCTGTCCGGCGAGGGGCGCGGCTTTTGCGCCGGGCTCGACATGGAGAGCATGGCGCGCGGCGGATCGGGCACCTCGCACGAACGCAACGCCCAGGGCAGCATATTGCCGCAGCACGTCACCTGGGGCTGGCGGCAATTGCCGATGCCGGTGATCGCCGCGGTGCATGGCGTCGCGTTCGGCGGCGGGTTCCAGATCATGTCGGGCGCCGACATCCGCATCGCCGCGCCGGCCACCCGCTTTGCGATCCGCGAGACGCACTGGGGGCTGGTGCCGGACATGGCGGGCTTTCCGATCTGGCGCGGGCTGGTGCGCGACGATGTGCTGCGCGAGCTGGTCTATACCGCGCGCGAATTCGACGCGGCGGAGGCGCTGGCGCAGGGGTTCGTGACGCGGCTGGCGGACGATCCGCTGGCCGAGGCGCTGGCGCTGGCGCGGACCATCGCGGCGCGGTCGCCGCACGCGATCCGCGGCGCGAAGCGGTTGCTCAACATGGCGCACGACGCCGATCCGCTCACGATGCTGAAGGCGGAAACCGAGGAACAGCTGAAGGTGATCGGCAAGCCCAACATGATGGAGGCGGTCGCCGCGAACATGGCGAAGCGGCCGGCGGTGTTCGTGGATTGATTGCCGGGGGCGTCGCATGACGATGGGGAAGACCAACCTTCGTCATTCCCGCGAAGGCGGGAATCCATAGGCGCTACCGTCGACGAGGGATCGCCAATGTCGGCGTTTATGGATTCCCGCCTGCGCGGGAATGACGAAGGGATGTCGGAAAGGGCTGTCCTGCAGATCCTACCGCGGCGCCATGCGAATGCCGCCGTCGAGGCGGATGTCCTCGCCGTTGAAATAGCCGTTTTCGATCAGCGTCAGCGCCAGCTGGGCATATTCGGCCGGGTCGCCGAGCCGCTTGGGAAACGGTACGCTGGCGGCGAGCGCGTCCTTCACCGGTTGCGGCGCGCCCTGCAGCAGCGGCGTGTCGAAGATGCCGGGCAGGATCGTGTTCACCCGGATACCCTCGCCCATCAGGTCGCGTGCGATCGGCAGGGTCATGCCGACCACGCCGCCCTTCGATGCGGCATAGGCGGCCTGGCCGATCTGGCCGTCCTCCGCGGCGACGCTGGCGGTCATCACGATCGCGCCGCGCTCGCCGTGTTCGCCCGGCGTCAGCGTCAGCATGCCGGCGGCGGATTTGGCGACGCAGCGGAAGGTGCCGACGAGGTTGATCTGGAGGAGCCAGTCGAACGCGGCGAGCGGGAAATGCTTGATGCTGCCGTCTTCCTTCGACCGGCTGGCGGTCTTCACCGCATTGCCGGTGCCGGCGCAGCACACCAGCATCGATTCCTGGCCGTGCGCGGCGCGGGCCTTCGCAAAGCCGGCATCGACGCTGTCGTCGCTGGTGACGTTCACCTCGCAGAACACGCCGCCGATCTCGGTCGCCAGCGCCTCGCCCTTCTCGCGTTGCAGGTCGAAGATCGCGACCTTCGCACCCTTCGCGGCGAGCGCACGTGCGGTGGCGGCGCCGAGGCCCGATGCGCCGCCGGTGACGACGGCGGCGGTGGTGTCGGTGATGTGCATGGTCGTGTCCCCTATAGCCGTTCGACGATCGTGACGTTGGCGATGCCACCGCCCTCGCACATCGTCTGGAGGCCGTAGCGGCCGCCGCGCGCGTGCAGCGCATGGATCAATGTCGCCATCAGCTTCGTCCCGCTTGCGCCCAGCGGATGGCCGAGCGCGATCGCACCGCCGTTGACGTTGAGCCGCGCGGGATCGCCGCCGACATGGCGCAGCCAGGCGAGCGGCACCGGCGCGAACGCCTCGTTCACCTCGTACAGGTCGATGTCCTCGATCCGCATTCCCGCACGGCGCAGCGCCTTGTCGGTGGCGAACAGCGGTTCTTCGAGCATGATGACGGGATCGCCACCGGTGACCGTCAGATTGTGGACTCGCGCCAGCGGCGTGAGGCCATGCGCCTTCAGCGCCGCCTCGCTCACCACCAGCACCGCGCTCGACCCGTCGCAGATCTGGCTGGCGTTGGCGGCGGTGATCGTGCCGCCCTCCTGCAACAGCTTCACCGCGCCGATCGTCTCGGCGCTGGCGTCGTAGCGGATGCCCTCGTCGCGGTCGTGACGGATCGTGCCGTCGGGCGTCTCGACCTCCAGCGGCACGATCTCGTCGGCGAAGTCGCCGCGCTCCGTCGCGGCGGCGGCGCGGCGGTGGCTTTCCAGCGCATAGGCGTCCAGCGCCGCGCGATCGAAGCCGTATTTGCGCGCGATCATCTCGGCACCCATGAACTGGCTGAACTGCACGTCGGGAAAGCGCGCCTCCTGCCGCGGGCTCTTCGCCTTGCCGAGGCCGGCCTTGGCGAACAGCGCGCCGGTCGATCCCATCGGCACGCGGCTCATGCTCTCGACGCCGGCGGCGATGACGACGTCCTGCGTGCCGCTCATCACCGCCTGCGCGGCGAACTGGATCGCCTGTTGCGAAGAACCGCACTGGCGGTCAATGGTGACCGCGGGAACGCTGGTCGGCAGCGTCGATGCGAGGACGGCGCCGCGCCCGACCTGAAAGCCCTGTTCGCCGCCTTGGCTGACGCAGCCCATGATGACATCCTCGACCGCGGCGGGATCGATGCCGCTGCGCGTCACGATCGCGTCGAGCACCTCGCCCGCCATGTCTGCCGGGTGCCAGCCGGCAAGCCGCCCGCCGCGCCGCCCGCCGGCGGTGCGCACCGCCTCGACGATATAGGCTTCCGCCATCCTGCGCTCTCCATAACTCTTGTTATTGTCGCGACGGTGTCGCTTAATCCGGGGCGAAGCGCAAGGGGATGGGCATGCAGGTAGCAGAAGCGGTGGCGGCGCGGCGATCGGTGCGCGGGTTCGTTGATACGCCGGTGGCGGTGGACATGCTCCGCGAGCTTGCAAGGGCGGCGGCACGGGCGCCGTCGGGTGGCAACCTCCAGCCGTGGCACGTGCATATCGTCGCGGGCGGGGCGATGGTGCGGCTGAAGGCGGCAATGGCGGGCAAGCTGCTGCGTGGCGACGTCGAAATCGCCGAATATGCCGTCTATCCGGACGGGCTGGGGGAGCCGTATAGTGCCCGGCGGTCCGACGTCGGGGAGGCGCTCTACGCACGGCTCGGCATCCCGCGTGCGGATCGACAGGCGCGGCGGCGGTGGTTCGCGGAGAATTTCCGCTTCTTCGGCGCGCCGGCGGCCTATTTCTGTTCGGTCGACCGGGGGATGGGGCCGCCGCAATGGTCGGACCTCGGCATGTACCTGCAAACGTTGATGCTGCTGGCGGTGGATGCCGGGCTGGCGACGTGTCCGCAGGAATGCTGGGCGCTGTATCCGGATACGATCGGCCGGCTCCTCGAACTGCCGGAAGGGCGGATGCTGTTCTGCGGCGTGGCGATCGGGGTGGAGGATACGCAAGCGCCGGCGAATGCCCTGCGAAGCGAGCGTGCGCCGGTGGAGGAGTGGTTGAGCGTGGTCGCGGACGGCGAGGGGTAGGCCGCACACTCTGCGATCCTTCCGTCACCCCGGACCAGGGTGTTTCGACATTCAGCCTTATCCCTCCCCGGCGGAGGCCGGGGCCCAGTTGGGGCGGGCTGGTGGTAGGGCGCATTCCAGCGTTACAGCTGCTTTCCCAACTGGGCCCCCGGCCTCCGCCGGGGAAGCAAGCTGGTCCAAATGCCGCCTTCGCAGTTGAATGTCGATACGACCTGTTCCGGGAGCACTCGGCGGCGAGGCAGACGGTGCGAGGCGCTGACACTCGCCTGCGGTTCGGTCGACCCCGGACCACGTCCGGCGTGACGGGATGTGCCGCGGCCTCGCGAACCCCTCCAGCCGTTACAGCACCACGCGTTCCGGCTTGGATTCCTCGATCGCGGCCAGCACCATGCGTTCCCAGATCGCGGGGTCGCCGGCGGCCGCCATCCTGCGATCGGGTTCGCGAAGCGTGCGCAGGACCGCAAGCGCGTCGGGCAGATAGTCGCGCCAGGCGCTGTCCACCTGATCGCCGGCGCTTTCGGTGTCGCCGCCCGCGTTCGCGCTGATCCGCTGACCGGCGAGCACCCGGGCGATCCGTTCGGCGACGGGAGTGGTGGACACGTCCATGTTGTCTCTCCTTCGGGCAAACAATGCGTCAGCACCGGGGGAGTTGCCAGCCACAATGCAAACGGCCCGGCGAGGAATGCTCGCCGGGCCGTTGCTGTCGATCGTCGCCGACGGGTTTAGCGCGAGGCGCCGGCACCCTGGCCGCGACCACCGCCGCCGCCCGAGCGGCCGCGACCGCCGCCGCCGCCGCCGCCACCGCCGCGCTGGCCGCCACGGCTGGCATTGGCGTAGTTGCGCGTGGCGGTCGGCGCGTGCGTGGCACGGGGGCGTGCCGGCTGGCGCTGGCCGCGCGGCAGATCGGCACGCGGTGCGGGATCGGCACCGATCGCCTTGACGCGGGTCGCCTTGATCTCGTTCGACAGGCCCTGGAAATTGTCGGGCAACGGCTGCACCGCGACCTTCTGGCGGGTCAGCTTCTCGATATCCTTCAGGTACGGACGCTCGTCGTCCGCGCAGAAGGCGACGGCGATGCCGCTTGCGCCCGCGCGTGCCGTCCGTCCGATACGGTGGACGTATTGCTCGGCGACATTGGGCAGTTCGAAGTTGATGACGTGGCTGACGCCCGACACGTCGATGCCACGCGCCGCGATGTCGGTCGCGACCAGCACCTTGGTCTTGCCGTCCTTGAATTCGCCCAGCGCGCGCTCGCGCTGGCCCTGGCTCTTGTTGCCGTGGATCGCGTTCGCCGCGATGCCGTTGCCCGCCAGCAGCTTCACGACGCGGTCGGCGCCGTGCTTGGTGCGGGTGAACACGAGTGCGCGATTGATCGTCGGATCCTGTAGCACGATCGTCAGCAGCGCCTGCTTTTCGGACTGGTTGACGAAGGTGACGTACTGGTCGACGCGTTCTGCGGTGGTGGATGCGGGAACGACCGACACCGTCTTGGGCTCATGCAGGAACTGATTGGCCAGTTCGCGGATCGCGGTCGGCATGGTCGCCGAGAAGAACAGGGTCTGGCGCTTGCGCGGGATCATCCGCACGATCTTCTTGAGCGCGTGGATGAAGCCCAGGTCCATCATCTGGTCGGCTTCGTCGAGCACCAGGATCTCGATCATCGACAGGTTGCACATGCCCTGTTCGACGAGGTCGATCAGGCGGCCCGGCGTGGCGACGAGGATGTCGACGCCGCGGCTGAGGTCCTGGCGGTTCTTGTTGATGCTGGTGCCGCCGAACACGGTCGCGACCGACAGCTTGCTGAACTGGCCATAGCCGCGCGCATTGTCGGCGATCTGGCTGGCGAGTTCGCGCGTCGGGGCAAGGACGAGCATGCGGCAATGCGTCGGCAGGACGCGCTTCTGCGCGGCGGTCAGGCGCTGGATCGACGGCAGCACGAATGCGGCGGTCTTGCCGGTGCCGGTCTGCGCGATGCCCAGCAGGTCGCCGCCTTCGAGCAGGATCGGGATCGACTGCGCCTGGATCGGGGTGGGATTGGTGTAGCCCTTGGCTTCGAGCGCACGGACGAGGGGCTCGGCGAGGCCGAGGTTGGCGAATGACATGACAGTGTAAACCTTGAAAAACGGCCTTGCCCGCGCGCCGGACCAAACAGGAACGGCACGCCGGTGCGGCGGGGGAAACCGACACCCCGCGTGAAAAGGGAAGCCTTGCGCTAACGACCGAGGCGGAGCCGCGGGCGGCCGAAAGCCAACCCGTTCACGCTGCATGACGCCTCGATTGCCCGGCATGTGCGCTGCGCTGCGGCAAAAGTCAAGGGCGTCGCTCGTTGCGCTGCCGTTCCGATGTGTTGCATTCCCTCAACACACGTGGCGGTTTCCGGGGTGTTCGGGTTGCCCCGACCTTCTTCACTTGACTCGGATCATCGCCCCGATACGCTCCCGACCGTCCGATAAGCCGCTTGGGAGAAGCGGCGGATTAACAGGGGTTGAAGACACAGATGGCCGATACCGTAATCCGTGGCGCCGCGCGCCGCGCGCTTCTCGCATCCACCGCACTTATCGCATTGCCGACGCTCGCGCAGGCGCAAAGCAGGCCGGCCGACGTTGAGAATATCGCGCAGAGCGGCCCGCGCCTCTCGATCTCCGGCCTCGACACGATCTCTCAGTCCGAGCGTCCCGTGTTCGCCGACAACATCGCGCAGGGCGTGACGCTGGGATCGCTGGCCGATATCGATGCGAAGATCGCGCAGAACCGCGCGCTGCCGCTGTCGTCGCTGGAGAACGAGCCGAACATCGTGATCCGCCAGCCGGGCACGTCGACGACCTCGCTCGACCTCGGCACCAGCGTCAACGGCGTCGGCAACATGACGATCGCCTATGGCAACGGCCTCGGCATCTGCACCGGCACGCTCATCAACCCGCGCACGGTGATCTTCGCCGCGCATTGCGTGAACGAGAATGCGGCGGGCGACGGCGCGCAGGACCCATGGCAATATGGTTCGGCGGGCGGCGGCATCCCGATCGCCTTCGGTTTCCAGGCGAACAACCTTCCCGCGGTGCGCGACTGGTTCCTGCCGACCACCTCGACCGGCGCGGTAAACGCCAACCAGTTCAAGACCAGCACCGCCAACTTCCTGTATAACGTCAACCAGGTCGTCTATAACGCGGACTCGCTGAAGCTCGGTCTGTCGCAGAACTTCATCCAGGCCGACATCGCGATCGCGACGCTCGACACGCCGGCGGCCAACGTGCCGACCTGGGCGCTGCTGTTCTCGGCCTTGCCCGCGCCTGCGTCGATCAGCGACACGACCGGCACCGGCTATCACGTCACGATCACCGGCTACGGCCGCAGCGGCACCGCGACGACGACCACCGGCGACACGCTGGCGGTGGATTACCGCCGCCGCATCGCCGAAAACACGATCGGCATCCTCGGTTCGTTCAACGACCGCGATGCCTTCATCTTCGGCACGAACGGCACGCTGCCGCAGAACCTGTACCAGCTCGACATGGACGATCCGCGTCGCGGCACCGCGACGAAGAGCCCCTACGATTTCAACCTGTTCAAGGACGACGCGCTGCCCAACGAGGGCACGACCGCCGGCGGCGATTCGGGTGGTCCGCTGATCCTCGACCGCGCGTTCGCCAAGCAGGTGGTGATCGGCGTGCTGTCGGGCGGCAGCCGCTTCTACGCGGCGCAACCGTTCGGTTCGTACGGGACCGAGAGCTTCTATCAGCCGCTCTATCTGTTCTGGGACTATGTCGTCGCCAACAACCCCTATCGCTATGCGCAGACCAAGGCCGGTGACGGCCTGTGGACCGATGCGTCGCGCTGGGTGACGGCGCTCGATCCCAATTACCAGGTGATCGTCAACGGCCAGCTGGCCAACGGCGTGCCGACCCAGACCGGCGCGGGCATCGCGGGCGATGCCAACAAGTTCGGCAAGGTCTGCTTCGACACCGCGACGCTGAGCGACTGCGTCGACATCAAGACGGGCATCGAATACGTCAACGGCCGGCCGGTGCCGGGCACCGGCACGACGCCGGCGGACGCCACCGACGATGCGGCGTTCGCGGGCAGCGGCATCGGCGTGCAGAACGCCAGCCAGCCGACGCGCACGGACGCATCGCTGCTGGTCGGCGGCGAGAATGCGGCGCAGGCAGGCGATGCGATCGCGGCGGTGACGCCGACCCCGGCCGCAACCCCGACGAACGGCCTGCCGGGCGCGACCAACTTCGTCCCCAACAACGTCGATCCCAACCGCGTCACCAAGACCAACGGGCGCTATTACGACGTCTCGCTGACGGCGGCTGGCACCACCACGCTGAACAGCGCGGTGACGATCGACCGCTTCACCGTCGCGGGCAGCACGGCGAAGCTGGCGGTGACCAGCGGCGGATCGCTGACCAGCCTGATGGGCGTCACGCAGGTGACCGGCGTCGTCGACAACAACGGCGTCATCAACAGCCGCGGCGACTATATGAACCTCGGCGGCATGATCACCGGTTCGGGCCGCATCAACGCGCCGTTCCTGACCAACGTGTCGGGCATGATCGCACCGGGGACGACCGGCACGATCGGCACGCTGACGGTGGGCGGCAACCTCATCCTCGCCTCGGCGAGCACGGTCCTGGTGGACGTCGGCCCGAACGGCACGTCGGACAGCATCGCCGTGGTGCGCAACACCACGACGGACGGGATCGCCAACATCGGTGGCCGCGTCGGCTTCGCGCCGGTGGCCGGCCACACGATCCGCTATAACGACGTCTATACGATCCTGACCGCCGCGGGCGGCGTCACCGGCACGTTCCAGTCGGCGGCCCCGCTGTCGGCGATCCTGACCCCGCAGTTCGTCTATTCGGCCAATGCGGTGCAGGCGCGCATCGCCGCGGGCACCTATGCCAGCGTAGTCGCGAACACGCCGATCCAGACCGCGTTCGCCGGGTTGCTCGATCGCAACCGCGCCAGCAACTACAACAACCTGTCGGGCCTGTACGGCATCCTCGATCTCCAGAACGCGGCGACGATCCAGTCGACGCTGGAAGGGCTGGCGCCGCGCACCACGCCGCTGAAATACGGCATGGGAACCGTCGCGACCGAGAACATGTCGCGCTTCTACCGCCAGCACCTCGCCGGCATCGATGCCAGCGCGCCGCTATCGGGGACGCTGACGATGACGGGCCAGCCGTTGCAGTTCGCCTCGCTGATGGCGAGCGACCTGCCGATGGGGCAGCAGACGGCGAGCGACACGACCTCGACGACGGTACGCGAGGGCGTGCTGCCGGAGAATGTCGCGGTGTTCATCGCCGGCGGCTATGTCGATGGCGACAGCCGCAGCCTGCGCGATGCGCGTCCGTTCGGCGGCCGCGACAATTTCGACGGCTTCTACGTCGTCAGCGGGATCGAGGCGAAGGTCGGCGACAATGGCGTGATCGGCTTCGGCTTCGGGTACACCAAGCTCGACGGCACCACCGGCGGCGTGTCGCAGAGCGTCCGCGGCGAGCTGTTCCAGGGAACGCTGTTCGCCAAGGCGCAGAGCCCGACCGGACAGGTGCTCGATGCGCAGGTCGGTGGCGGCGTCTTCCAGGCGAACACCCGCCGCACGGTGGCGATCGCCAACACCAGCTCGACCTTGCGCAGCCGCGACAATGCGCTGGCCGTGTCGGCGGAAGTCGGCGTGGCGCAGATGTTCGATGTCGGTGGTTTCCAGGTTGGGCCGCGCGTCGCCGGCCGGGTCAACCACATCGGCTTCACGCCGACGCTGGAAACCGGCGGCAACGGCGCGCTGCGCTTCGACAAATACGACCTGAACAGCGTGCAGGGGCGTGCCGGCCTGCAGATCGCCGGCGGCCAGACGCTCAAGCCGTTCGCCTCGGCCTATTTCGTGCACGACTTCAAGGACCAGCCGGGCGTCTTCACCGCCAACTTCTTCGGCGGCACGGCACCGGCGGGTTTCCGGTTGAGCAGCCAGGACCAGAACTGGGGCGAAATCGCCGCCGGCCTGTCCTACTCCACCGGGATGCTCGAACTGTCGGTCAGCGCCGACACGACGGTCGAGCGCAAGGACGTGCGCAACCAGGCCTATCGCGGGGCGATCAAGTTCAAGTTCTGATCGGCTGATCGACCGCTGCGCAAAGGCCGCCCCTCCAATCGGAAGGGCGGCCTTTCGTACGTCCGGGGCATGGCGCTCGCCACGACCGGTCCTGCGGGTGCGCGGCGGCGTGAAGCGCCGCGGGCCGCACGGCCTTGCAGAGCCGCACGGTAACGGCCGGTTCGCCGGACGCGATGCCGCCCGCACGCCGGCAAGGCCGGGTCAGAGCTTGCGGCCGATCACCTCCTTCATGATTTCGTTGGTGCCGCCATAGATGCGGCTGACGCGCGCGGATCGCCATGCGCGGGCGATCGGATATTCGTTCATGTAACCCGCGCCGCCGTGCAGCTGAAGGCAGGCGTCCATCACCTCCCATTGCAGGTCGGTGTGCCACAGCTTGGCCGCCGCGCCCTCCTCGTTGGTCAATTGCCCGGCAAGATGGCGGCGGATCGCCCAGTCCAGGTGCGCCCAGCCGACCTGTAATTTGGCCTTCAGCCCGGCGAGGACGAAGCGGGTGTTCTGGAAATCGAACACCACGCCCGCGAACGCCTTGCGATCCTTGGTGAAGGCGACCGTCTCGTCGAACGCCTTCTGTGCGGAGGCCTGCGCGCCAATTGCGATCGACAGCCGTTCCTGCGGCAATTGGCTCATGAGATAGACGAAGCCCTTGCCCTCTTCGCCCAGGCAGTTGGTGATCGGGACGCGGACGTCGTCGAAGAACAGCTCGGACGTGTCCGCCGCCTCCTGCCCGATCTTGTCGAGCTTGCGTCCGCGGCGAAAGCCGTCGCGCGACCCTTCGACGAGGATGATCGACATCCCCTTATAGGCGGGCTGCGCATCGGGATCGGTCTTGGCGACGACCAGGATCAGGTCGGCGTTCTGGCCGTTGGTGATATAGGTCTTGCTGCCGTTGACGACATAATGGTTGCCGTCGCGCCGGGCGGTGGTGCGGATCGCCTGCAGGTCGCTGCCGGTGCCGGGTTCGGTCATCGCGATCGCGCTGATCGTCTCGCCCGACACCATGCGCGGCAGCCAGTGCCGCTTCTGCTCCTCCGATCCGTAATGTTCGATATAGCCGACGACGATGTCGGATTGCAGCGTGAAGCCCGCGGGGACGCCGTTGTAGGTCAGCTCCTCGTTGACGATCGCGTTATAGCCGAAATCCAGGCCGAGCCCGCCATAGGCCTCCGGCACGGTCGGGCAGAGCATGCCGACCGCGCCCGCCTGTTGCCAGAAGGCCGGCGGGACCAGCCGGTTCGCCTCCCAGTCGGCGACATGCGGCACGCCGTCCTTGCGCAGGAAGCTCCGCACCGTCTGGCGGAACGCCTCATGATCCTCGTCATAGGCGAACCGCCCCGCGACATCGTCGAGCGTCATCTCTCTCTCCCGATTTTGCCGGCAGGCTGCGATCGGCTGCCGCGGGCGTCAAGCCTAAAATAACAAATGTTATGGCGGCTTCGTATCGAGGGATACTTTTCCGGTGCGCGATCGCGCGGCAGCCGATACACAGTGGGTCCAACGACAAGAGGATGCGCCCATGAAACTCGCCAGCCTGAAGCACGGCCGTGACGGCAAGCTCGTCGTCGTGTCCAACGATCTGGCCTGGTATGCCGATGCGGGGCATATCGTGCCGACGCTGCAGGCCGCGCTGGACGATTGGGACCGGTGGCTGCCGGATCTGCAGAATCTCGCGACCGACCTGGACCATGCGGTGATCCCGCGCGAACGGTTCCACGAACATGACGCCGCCTCGCCGCTGCCGCGCGCCTATCAATGGGCGGACGGGTCCGCGTACGTGAACCATGTCGCGCTGGTGCGGCAGGCGCGGGCGGCCGAGATGCCGGAAACGTTCTGGCACGATCCGCTGATGTATCAGGGTGGTTCGGACGGCTTCCTCGGGCCGCGCGATGCGATCCCGCTGGGCGACGAGGCCTGGGGCTGCGACCTCGAGGCGGAGGTCGTGGTGGTGACCGGCGACGTGCCGCTAGGGGCAAGCCGCGACGAGGCGCTGGCGGCTATCCGCCTGATCGGCCTGACCAACGACGTCAGCCTGCGCAACCTGATCCCGGGCGAACTCGCCAAGGGGTTCGGCTTCTTCCAGTCGAAGCCGGCGAGCGCGTTTTCGCCGGTGTTCGTGACCCCCGATGCGCTGGGCGACTGGTGGCAGGGCGGCAAGCTGCACCGCAAGCTGATGGTCGACCTGAACGGCCAGCCGTTCGGCCGTGCCGAGGCGGGCGAGGACATGACGTTCGACTTCGGCACGCTGGTGGCGCACGCCGCCAAAACGCGAAAGCTGGGGGCGGGCACGATCGTCGGATCGGGCACCGTGTCGAACCGCGGGCCGGACGGCGGACCGGGCCAGACGATCGCGGCCGGCGGCGTCGGCTATTCCTGCCTGGCCGAATTGCGCACGATCGAGACGATCGCCGGCGGCAAGCCGGTGACGCCGTTCCTGAAGAAGGGCGATACCGTCCGCATCTGGGCGGAGGACGACAGGCATCACCCGATCTTCGGGGTGATCGAACAGACGGTGGAATAAGCGCCGCCCGGTCCCGCAGGGGGAGGGGGCCGGTTCGGCGGTGCCGGACGATGACGTGGAGGTTTCGCGACGCATGCCGTCGTCGGCGAAACCCCAGCGGTCATCGGGGCGCCGCCACGCGTGTATCGCGGACTCGGAATGGAGCATCGCGGCACATCCTGCGTTCCGATCGGTATGTCGCTGGCGCGCTGAAATGCGCTTGAAATTTAATTACAACGGCGCAACAGGATCAAACAAGGCTGTCGGCGAATCTCGCCGGACGTACAGGAGAGAAGAGTGGCCAGCGAGCATCCTCGCGCCAATTTGCAGCCGCTGACGCTGCATGTGCCGGAACCCAGGTTCCGGCCCGGCGACGCCGTCGATTTCGCCACGGTGGACGTGCCGCCCGCCGGGTCTGCGCGGCGGCCGGACACGGCGGAACCCGCGCGCGACTTCACCGAACTCGCCTATACGATGGTGCGCGTCCTTGACGAGGACGGGCAGGCGGTCGGGCCGTGGGACCCGAAGCTGTCGCCCGATGCGCTGCGCAAGATGCTGCGCAACATGGCGCTGCTCCGCGCCTTCGACGAACGGATGTTCCGCGCGCAGCGTCAGGGCAAGACCAGCTTCTACATGAAGGCGACGGGCGAGGAGGCGGTCGCCGTGGCGGCGGCGCAGGCGCTCGATTTCGAGGACATGTGCTTCCCGTCCTATCGCCAGCAGGGGCTGCTCATCTCGCGCGGCTATCCGCTGGTCGAGATGATGAACCAGATCTATTCGAACCGCGGCGACAAGCTGCAGGGCAAGCAGCTGCCGATCATGTATTCGGCGCGGGACTACGGGTTCTTCTCGATCTCGGGCAACCTCACCACCCAATATCCGCAGGCGGTGGGCTGGGCGATGGCCTCGGCGGCGAAGGGCGACACCCGCATCGCCGCGGTGTGGTGCGGCGAGGGGTCGACGGCGGAAGGCGATTTCCATTCGGCCTGCACCTTCGCCTCGGTCTACCGCGCGCCGGTGATCTTCAACGTCGTCAACAACCAATGGGCGATCAGCAGCTTTTCGGGGTTCGCGGGTGCCGAGGCGACGACCTTTGCGGCGCGCGCGATCGGTTATGGCATCGCCGGCCTGCGGGTCGACGGCAACGATGCGCTGGCGGTCTATGCGGCGACCCTGTGGGCGGCGGAACGGGCGCGGACGAACGCGGGGCCGACGCTGATCGAGCATTTCACCTATCGCGCGGAAGGGCATTCGACCTCCGACGATCCCTCGCAATATCGCAGCGCGGGCGAGCCGACGGCGTGGCCGCTGGGCGATCCAATCGCGCGGCTGAAGCAGCATCTGATCGCGATCGGCGAATGGGACGACGAACGCCACGCCGCGCAGGACCGCGAGCTGGCCGAATATGTGAAGGCCGAACAGAAGGAGGCCGAGAAGAACGGCATTCTCGGCCACGGCCTGCACCAGCCGCTCGACACTTTGTTCGACGGCGTGTTCGAGGAAATGCCGTGGCACCTGCGCGAACAGCAGGCGCAGATGATGGCCGAAGAGGAGGCATCGGGGCGGCCATGGGCGCGGAAATCGTGATGCCGCCCCAAGGGTCCGTCATCCCCGCGAAGGCGGGGATCCATAGCCGCAACGCCAGCGGCTCCTTCCATGACCTGCACGTCTGGATCCCCGCCTGCGCGGGGATGACGAGGATGTCTGTATGACCGACACCGCAATCCAAACTGAAGCGGACGCCGACACCGGCACCACCCGCATGAACATGATCCAAGCGATCAACTCCGCGCTCGACGTCTGCATGGGCCGCGACCCGGACGTGCTGGTGATGGGCGAGGACGTCGGCTATTTCGGCGGCGTGTTCCGCGCCACCGCCGGGCTTCAGGCGAAATACGGCAAGACCCGCGTGTTCGATACGCCGATCACCGAGACGGGGATCATGGGCGTCGCGATCGGCATGGGTGCCTACGGCCTGCGCCCGGTGCCCGAGATCCAGTTCGCCGACTACATCTACCCCGCGCTCGACCAGCTGGTCAGCGAGGCGGCGCGGCTGCGCTACCGTTCGGCAGGCGAGTTCATCGCCCCGATCACGATCCGTTCCCCCTATGGCGGCGGCATCTTCGGCGGCCAGACGCATTCGCAGTCGCCAGAGGGCATCTTCACCCACGTGTCGGGCATGAAGACGGTGATCCCGTCGACGCCCTACGATGCCAAGGGCCTGCTGATCGCCGCGATCGAGGACAACGACCCCGTCCTCTTCCTCGAACCCAAGCGCATCTACAACGGCCCGTTCAACGGCTATTGGGACCGCCCCGCGGAAAACTGGTCGAAGCATGCCGCCGGCGATGTGCCGACCGGCTATTATCGCGTCGACCTCGGCAAGGCGGCGATCGTGCGCCCGGGCGAGGCGCTGACGATCCTCGCCTATGGCACGATGGTGCACGTCTGCGCCGCGGTGATCGCCGAGCACGGCATCGATGCGGAAATCGTCGACCTGCGCACGCTGGTGCCGCTCGATATCGAGACGATCGAGGCGTCGGTGAAGAAGACCGGCCGCTGCATGATCGTGCATGAGGCGACGCGCACCTCGGGCTTCGGCGCGGAACTGTCGGCGCTGGTGCAGGAACGCTGCTTCTACCACCTCGAAGCGCCGATCGAGCGCGTCACCGGCTTCGACACGCCCTATCCGCACAGCCTGGAATGGGCCTATTTCCCGGGACCGGTCCGCATCGGCCAGGCCCTCAAGAAGATCATGAAGGACGCATAAGTCATGGCTCGCTTCACCTTCAAGCTGCCCGACATCGGCGAAGGCATCGCCGAGGCCGAGATCGTCGCCTGGCACGTCAAGGTCGGCGACCGGGTCGAGGAAGACCAGAACATCGCCGACATGATGACCGACAAGGCCACCGTCGAGATGGAATCGCCGGTATCCGGCGTCGTCGTCGAACTGGCGGGCGAGGTCGGCGACCAGGTTGCGATCGGCGCCGGTCTGGTGGTGATCGAAACCGACGCCGCCGCGGGCGATGGCGACGTCGCCGCCGCACCGGCTTCGGCCGAACAGGCCGAGGTCGCCGAACAATATGAGGCGGAGAATCCGGGGGTTGAGGAGGCGCAGGCGGCAGGTATGACGACGCCGGCGCGTTCGGGCGACACCCCGACCCCCGTGCGGGCGGAGCCTGTCGAGGCACAGGCCGCAAGTGTCGCGCCTGCGGTGAGCAGCCCTTCGACAGGCTCGGGGCGAACGGAGGAGAAGGCGCCTCCGCAACCCCACGTCCTCGCATCGCCCGCGGTCCGCGCACGCGCGAAGGACCTCGGCATCGATCTCGCCCAGGTGAAGACCGACGCCGACCGCGTCCGCCACGCCGACCTCGACGCCTTCCTGCGCTACAACGCCGGGCAGGGCTATCAGTCCCCCGGCGCATCGCGCGCGCGGCCTGACGAACAGGTCCGCGTCATCGGCATGCGCCGCCGCATCGCGGAGAACATGGCCGCCGCGAAGCGCAACATCCCGCACTTCACCTATGTCGACGAGATCGACGTGACGGCGCTGGAAGCGATGCGCGCCGACCTCAACGACCACCGCGGCGCCCGCCCCAAGCTGACCATGCTGCCGCTGCTGATCGTCGCGATCTGCCGCACGCTGCCTGAATTCCCCATGCTAAACGCGCGCTACGACGACGAGGCGGGGGTGGTGACGCGGTCGGGCCGCGTGCATCTGGGCATGGCGGCGCAGACCGACGCCGGGCTGACGGTGCCGGTGATCCGCGATGCGCAGGACCGCAACGTCTGGCAGCTTGCGACCGAGATCACGCGCCTGGCGGAAGCGGCACGCGCGAACAGGCTGAAGCCCAAGGAACTTGGCAACGGCACGATCACGGTGACGTCGCTGGGGCCGCTCGGCGGGATCGCGACGACGCCGGTCATCAACCGGCCCGAGGTGGCGATCATCGGCCCCAACAAGATCGTCGAGCGTCCCGTGTTCACCGGGCGCGGCGACGAAATCCGGCGTGCCAAGCTGATGAACCTGTCGATCAGCTGCGACCATCGCGTCGTCGATGGCTGGGACGCGGCAAGCTATGTGCAGGCGCTGAAGAAGCAGCTGGAGACGCCCGTCCTGCTGTTCGCCGACTGAGCGACGGGACGGGGCGGCACGGCATGATCGGTACCGCCGCCCGGTATCGCCGTCACCTCGCCGCCGTCCTGACGCTGCTCGTCGCCGCGTGTTCGAACGACGATACGCAGGCGCGGCGCGACGCCGCCGGTCCACGGCCCGACCTTGCGGCATGGCTTCGTATCGCCAGCCCCGCGGCAGGGGCGCGACGCTTTGCGATCTGCGCGCAATGCCACGCCATTCGTGCCGGTGCGCCCGATCGCAACGGTCCCAATCTGTACGGCGTCATGGGCGGCGGCGTCGCGCAGGCGAGTCCGCGCTTCGGCTACACTGCCGCGCTCCGGCAGGTCGGCGGACGCTGGACGCCGGAGCGGATGGACGCATGGCTTGCCGCGCCGCGCCGGTTCGCGCCCGGCACGTCGATGGGCTTTCCGGGGCTGGCCGATCCGCTCGCCCGCGCCGACCTCATCGCCTACCTCCAGTCACGGCGGTAATACCGGCGGCATGAGGTCAGCATCACGGGGACTGGTCTCGGTCGCCTCTACCGGGCAGACAGCGTCGATGACCCATTACGCCGATCCCGTAGCCGTCGCCCGCGACGGTCATGTCGCCATCGTCACCTTTTCGCGCCCGCCGCACAATTTCGCCGATCTGGCGCTGATCCAGGCGATCGGTGACGCGTTCGCCGCCGCCGATGGCGATCCGGATGTGCGGGCGATCGTCCTGCAATCGGACGGGCGCATCTTCTGCGCCGGCGCCGACCTGGCGCGCGACAATCCGATTGCGACGGACCAGCCGGCCGGCACGCGCAACCCCTTCTACGTCGCCGCGGCGCAGCTGTTCGCGGTGCAGACCCCGGTGGTCGCCGCGATCCAGGGTTCGGCGGTGGGGGCGGGGCTGGGTCTGGCGCTGGTCGCCGATTTCCGCGTCGCTGCACCGGAAGCGCGCTTCGTCGCCAATTTCGTGGCGCTCGGCTTTCATCCCGGTTTCGGCATTTCGGCGGTACTGGAGCGGGTGATCGGCCGCCAGCGCGCCTTGCTGATGAACCTCACCGCGCGGCGGATCAAGGCGGAGCAGGCGGCCGAATGGGGCCTGGTCGACGCACTGGTCCCAGCGGATCGGCTGCGCGCCGAGGCGCTGGCACTGGCGCAGGAGATTGCGGCCGGTGCACCGCTGGCGGTGCGCTCGACGCGGGCGACGATGCGCGGCGACCTGTTCGCGCTGGTGCAACGCCAGACCGATCACGAACTGGCAGAGCAGGCATGGCTGCTGAAGACCGCCGATTTCGCCGAGGGGGTGAGGGCGGTGAACGAGCGCCGTCCGGGCCGTTTCACCGGGCGGTGAACCGGCGCCCTTCCGGCCGGGAGGGCGCCGTTCGGCTCACTTCATCAATACCAGTTCTTCTGCCATCGTCGGGTGGAGCGCGACGGTGTCGTCGAATTGCGCCTTGGTCAGCCCGGCCTTCACCGCGATCGCCGCGGCTTGCAGGATTTCGGGTACGTCGGGACCGATCATGTGCAGACCGACGATGCGGCCCGTCTCGCCGTCGCACACCATCTTGTAGAGCGCACGTTCGTTGCGGCCGGCCAGCACGTTCTTCATCGGGCGGAAGTCCGACGAATAGACGCTGACCGAACCCAGCTTCTGCTTCGCCTCGCTCTCGGTCATGCCGACGCCGGCAAGGGGGGATGGCTGAACACCGCCGACGGGATGTTGGCGTAATCGACCGTCGTCGGCTTGTCGCCGTAGAAGGTGTCGGCGAACGCCTGGCCTTCGCGGATGGCGACCGGGGTCAGCTGGATACGGTTGGTGACGTCGCCGATCGCGAAGATGCTGTCGACGCTCGACTGGTTGCAGGCGTCGACGACGACCGCGCCTTTGTCCAGCGTGACGCCGGCCTCTTCCAGCCCCAGTCCCTCGGTGTTCGGCACGCGGCCGGTGGCGAACATCACCATGTCGACCGTGACCGGTTCGTGGTTGGACATGTGGACCGTAAGGCAGCCGTCCTCGCCCTTGTCGATGCCTTCGAAATTGGCGTCGAACTTGAATTCCAGCCCCTTCATCATGCTGATCTGGAGCAGCCGGTCGCGGATCGACAGATCGTAGCCGCGCAGGATGTCCTGCGTCCGGTTCATGATCGTGACGTGCGCGCCGAACTGGTGGAAGATGCCCGCGAATTCGTTGGCGATATAGCCCGCGCCGGCGATCAGCACCCGGCGGGGAATGGCGTCCAGGTGGAACGCCTCATTGCTGGTGATGCCATGTTCCGCGCCGGGGCAATCGGGTACCATCGGGCGGGCGCCGACCGCGATGAGGATGCGCCCCGCCGTCTTTTCGGTGCCGTCGGCCAGGCGGACGCTGTGCGGGCCGGTGACGACCGCACGCTGGTGGATGATCTCCACCCCGTGGTTCTCCAGCGTCTGGGTGTAGGCGCCGTTGATCCGGTCGACCTCCTCGAGCACATTGTCGCGCAACGTCGTCCAGTGAAAGTCGCACTGGTCGGGCACCTGCCAGCCGAAGCGTTTGGCATCCTTCAGATCCTCGGCGAAATGCGCGCCATAGATCAGCAGCTTCTTCGGCACGCACCCGCGGATCACGCAGGTGCCACCGACGCGATATTCCTCGGCCACCGCAACGCGCGCGCCATGCGCCGCTGCGACCCGGCTGGCGCGCGTTCCGCCCGACCCTGCGCCGATGACGAAAAGGTCGTAATCGTAGTCGGACATGGTGTTCTTACTCCGGGGTCACGAGCGCCGACCGGAGGCCGAGATGCTGGACGAAAGGGTCGAAATCGCGATCGCTGTATAACAGCGGAAGGCGATCAAGGATGCACCGCGTGGCGATCAGCGTGTCGATCGTCTTGCGGATGGTGATGCCCAGGGCGCGTAAATGGCGATAGTGGCGGGCGGCCTCTACCGCGACGCGATGGTCGGCGATCGGTATCGCGTCGAATTCCATCATCCACGCCAGCGTCCGCTGGAAATTGCGCGCACTGCGCGTCCCCTGCAAGACTTCGGTCAGTATCAGGTCGCCGACCCGAAGACGTCCGCCTTGTGCGGTGATATCGCGCAGCGCCAGGGTTTGACGCGTTGTCCGATCGGCGGACAGATCGATCCACACGCTGGAATCGACGAGGACGACCACCCGGCAGGGATGTATTTGCTGGTGCGCATGTCATCCAGGTCGCCGTCCCAGCCGATGCCGCGCAAGCCATCCAGCGCTTGCAGCTGCCGCTTGATGCGAACGGCTTCGCGCATGGCACGCTCGACGGCCTCGCGCTTCGTCTTGACGCCAAAGGTCTCCATCACCTCTGCCATCAGGGCGTCGTCGATCTCGATGTTGGTGCGCATGTGTAGCCTCCGACGCGTCTGTACACATAGGCGATCGGTGGCATCACCGCAATCGGCGCCGCCCCGCGCGACGCATCGGCATCGCGTCCATGGTCCGCGCGACGTCGAATTGCGCAGCCCGCCGTTTCGAGCAAAGACGGTCAGCGAGGTTCGGGTAGAGGCGGGGCACTCGAGGCACCTCACGGCCTGCCAGGGTGTATCGACATGCAGCCTCCTACCTCCCCGGCGGAGGCCGGGGCCCAGTTGGGAAAGCAGCTGTAACGCTTGCATGCGCCTCATCACCAGCCCGCCCCAACCGGGCCCCGGCCTCCGCCGGGGAAGCAAGCGTCTCCAAATGCCGCCTTCGGTGTTGAACGTCGATCCGGCCTGGGTGTCAGGACGATTACGGATATGGTCGCATTGCCGCCGGCCGTAGCGCGCGACAAGGACACCATAGTTCTGGAACGTATCGTCCGCGAGTCGGGAGGCATCGGATAAGAAGACCGCAAGCTCACGTTCGACCTTTCTGGCACTCGCAAGGGACGTCGCTGTCGATGAACTATGATAGGGCGTGCCGCAAACATCGACGGATGTCAGTCGGCGGAGACAGTAACGATGATTTCGCAACTCGCCATTTCCGGGTATCGCTCCCTGCGGGACATCACACTGCCGCTGGCCCCCTGACGATCATAACCGGTGCCAACGGAACTGGAAAATCCAGCATCTACCGCGCCTTGCGCCTGCTCGCCGATGTGGCGCAGGGGCGATTGGTCAACTCGCTGGCCCGCGAGGGTGGCTTGCCCTCGACGCTATGGGCCGGCCCGGAGCGGATCAGCCAGGGCATGCGGAGCGGCACGGTGCCCATTCAGGGGACCGTCCGGTCCGGCCCGGTCAGCCTGCGCCTTGGCTTTTCGGGGGACGATCTGGGCTACGCTATCGATCTGGGCCTGCCGACGCCGGGCTCAGCCTTCGCCTTCGATCCCGAAATCAAGGTCGAGGCCATGTGGACGGGCGGCGTGCTTGGCCGATCGAACCTGTTCGCGGAACGCCGCGGACAAATGGTCCGTGTCCGACGGGCGGCGACCGGCGAATGGCGGACCGGGATGGCGAACCTTCACCCTTTCGACAGCATGGTCACGCACGCGTCCGATCGCGAGGATGGGCTGGAAATGCTGCTCATGCGCGAGCGGATGCGCAACTGGCGCTTCTACGACAATTTGCGCACCGATATCGACGCTCCGGCACGCAAGACTCCGATCCTCACCTACACGCCGGCACTGGCCAATGACGGGGCCGATCTGGCTGCGGCTGTCGCGACGATCCACGCGGTCGGCGATGCGGAGGCCTTCGATAGTGCGATCGAGGATGCGTTTCCGGGATCGACCATCGACGGCGACGGGGATGGCAGCGTCGCGATGCGGCAAAGAGGTCTGCTCCGCGCGATGCGTGCCAGCGAACTGTCGGACGGCACCCTGCGCTACATCATGCTGTGCGCCGCGCTGCTCGCGCCGAACAAGCCGGAAATCCTGATACTCAACGAACCGGAATCCAGCCTGCACCCATCCTTGCTGGACCCGCTCGCACGGCTCCTGACGACGGCGGCCAAAGCATGTCAGATCGTCGTGGTATCGCACAGCGACCGGCTGCTCACCGGCTTGGCAGGCGATCCCGACACCAGGACATATCGGCTGGAGAAAGACTGCGGCGAGACATTCCTGCACAGCGACGAAGACCATTATTCCAAATGGGTCTGGCCTTCACGCTGACCCTGCCCGCATCCGGGACTGGTATACCAGGCTATATGTTTGGCGCGTTCTACGCCGATCTTCCAAGTCGATGAGGGGCCGATTGCCCGGCTGAACGGGGTAATGGAAAATGCATCCCTCTCAAGGAACCCGCCACACCCCTTTGTTTTCCCGGATGTTGGCTCCAGTCGATATGACTCGCCATTCCATGCGCGAGTGACTCCTTATTCCGGCGTAATGACCTCAACCAGCATTCTCGAAAACGATGGTGAAACGGGAATGTTCGCTATTGGTGGAGAGCGGCCTGTCCGCTTTCGGGCGACCAATCGTAATAAGCTGCCGTTCGTTAAGAGGGGGGCGGGGGGCGTGACCTAGTCGTCCCTCGAAGTATGAGCGGCCTTTTGACGCGCCCTTTTGACGCCCTGAAACGGGCACGGGTCCGTGCGCTAACGAGCGGCTCATAACCGTCCGAGGCTGTTGAAAAACGGCTGCTTGCGACGGTGACGAGGGCGTGATTCACTCCGGCAAGGCGGTGGGGGATCACGGACATGATGGGTCGGCAGGTGGCGCAGGGGCGCTGTTCTATGGTTTCCGGCGCAATGAGCATGTGCCGGTCGACCACCTGCTCCGACGCATCGACGGCGTGTTGGACTTCGGCTTCGTGCGCGAGGCGCTGGCGTCGAGCTACAGCACGAGTGGGCGACCCTCGATCGACCCGGAGCTGATGCTCAGGATGCTGCTGGTTGGATATCTGTTCGGCGTCCGCTCGGAGCGCCGCCTCTGCGAGGAGGTGCACCTCAACCTCGCATATCGTTGGTTCTGCCGTCTCGATCTGAGCGACCGAGTGCCCGACCATTCCACCTTCTCCAAGAACCGGCACGGCCGCTTCCGCGCCTGCGACCTACATCGTCTGCTATTCGAGCAGGTAGTCGCGCGGTGCGCCGCGGCTGGGCTGGTAACGGGGCGTGACTTGGCGGTGGACGGCAGCACGATCATAGCCGACGCCAGCCGCGAGAAGAAGCTGAAGGGGGCCGACGCTGCAGACGAGCTTCGTGCCGGGGAAAGCATATCGCGACCCGTCGCCGAATATCTGGCGGCGCTCGATGCCGCGTTGCCGCCGGACCCCGACGAACCAGCGCCCGTCGATCCGACCAGCATCTCGCCGACCGACCCGCAGGCGGCGCTCACCTGCAAGCACGGACCGGCGCGCTACGCATACGCCATTAACCCCCTGCTCGACCTCGACACCGGCTGCATCCTCGACGTGGAGGCGACGCCCGCCCGCTTCGCAGCCGAGGTGGCGGCCACTCGGACGCTGGTGTCACGCGCCGGCACCAGGCTGGGCATCGAACCCGCCAGTCTCTCGGCCGACAAGGCTTATGGTAGCGGTCCGCTGCTCGGTTGGCTGATCGACCGGAACATCACGCCATACATCCCGGTCATCGACCGGACCCGCCAGCGGGACGCCTTCTTCACCCGGGATGCCTTCCGCTACGACCGGGAAGTGGATGCCTATCGCTGTCCGGCGGACAAGCTGCTCGGCTATTGCGGCACCAACCGGACCAAGCAGGTGCCGCTATTGCGGCACCAACCGGACCAAGCAGGTGCGCGTCTACCGAAGCCGGCCGGCCGATTGCACCGCCTGCGAGCCGAAGCCGCAATGCACCATCGGTCCGAAGCGGGGTGTCACCCGGCTTGTCAGCGAGGAAGCCCGCGATACCGTGCGCGCCCTTGCCGGCACCGACGCCTATGTGCACGCACGGCGTCGAAGACAGCGGATCGAGCGCGTGTTCGGCCACCTGAAACGCAACCTGGGGCTACGAACGCTCAAGCTGCGAGGCCTGTCAGGAGCCGCCGAAAAGTTCACCATGGCCGCCGCGGCATACAACCTTCAGCTGCTCGCCCGGCAGGCTGCGCCGGCCTGACACGCGGCGTATCCTACCGTGCCGGCGTCACCAGCCATCCGCCACGCCGATTTCGCGCAGGCCTTTTTCAACAGTCTCGAGCGGTTGTGACACCAGGGAAATCGTACCAAACGCGAAAAGAGCGAACGGCAGAAACGGTTCCTGTAAAATGGGGTTGCTTACGTCTGCATCGTGGTCACGAGGACAGATAGGAAAAGCGGCGGCTCCTGACTATAGCCAGTCTATCGTCGTAGCGTTAACGAATGTCTTATCCACCAATAGCAGCCGATCATCTAAGCATCCTCCAACCAAAAATTTTAGAACTAGTACATGGCTGAGCAACAGGTTCGGCCAGGCTGAACCGTCGTGCGGCACCCACGCTTGAAAAACAAAGTCGCTCCGATTTGCTCCGCATGGCCGGGTGTATCGACGAACAGATCCAAATTGCTGCATTGTTGCGCTGGACAAATTAGCTACGACAAAGCACGTTGACTCCGACAAGGGGGAAGTTTGTGAAGGCTGGTGGGTCGTCAATCCGGTTGTTCCGGAGCCGAGCGCATTTGTTCGGCATGTTGCTTTGCGCGACGGCGGCGTCATGTCTGGTTCCATCTCTCGCATCGGCTCAGGCGATGACGCAGGTGCGTTCCGTGCCGGTCGACTGCCGTGATCTGAAGGCGCCTTCGACTGCGGGTGTCATGCAGCCCTGGCAGGCGTTCGTCAGAATGGAGCATTGCGACCGGATCAAGCGGCTGGCCCGCCTCTCTGCGGCTCTTCCACCAAACCGCCAGCCTGTCTTTTTCGAAGGTGTGGTGCCGGCAGATCGATTGCCGAGTGAGTTCGGCGTGGACGTGCCCGTGCTGCGGGTCGTCTTCCCGGACCACGTCTTCTTCGATACAGCGCAGAGCCGACTGAGACCCGAAGCCGATCCGCTGGTGACGATCATCGCGGAAAGTCTCCGACGCGAACCGCCCGATGTCGCGCTGTTCGTCGCCGGTCACGCTGACAAGCGGGGTGACGCTAAATATAACGAGGCGCTCTCGATTGATCGCGCGAATGCTTTAGCAGAGGCCATTTACGAGCAGGGTGTCGCTTACAGTTCGATCTGGCGGATAGGCTTCGGCGAGGACATGCCTCTTGTGATTGGCGACGACGAGGCCGCGCTAGACCAGAACCGGCGAATTGAATTTTTGTTCGCCTCTAAGCCCGAAGCGGTCGGCGTCTGGATGGCCGACCAGCAACTCTCCGAACTTTGCCAGGCGCGGTCAAGGATCGAAGCTGAACGGTGCAAGGCGCAACTAGTTCTGAAACGAAACTACGAGGCCGTCGAGATCGTGCGGCGCCTGCCGACACGGGTCGATCCCGAACACGGCCAGAGGAGCGGCCTCAAGCCGAACGGGGGTCATCGCGACGCCATCGCGCCTTTGGGAACTAGCCTAGCCGCAGTAAAGCCAACGCCGGGAGGGCCGGTGAGCGTGATGCCGACCGGATCCAGGAGGATCAGGATCGACCCCGTGCTGCGCCGTGCCACGCCGGTGCGGATCGATTTGTGACGGACGGGACCAACGAAGTTAGTGGAATGGGGGAAATTGTGCCGCTCAAGACGTATCTCGACATGGATCTTTCGCCGACTGGCGCGCTGGCGACCGACCTCTTCGCGCGTGCTGATCGCGAGAGTGGTGGAAGAGGCATAAGCCTGACGGGCGATGGTCAATCCGGTGCCATGAGCGCGAATCTCACGCCCGAGATGAACGCCTGGCTTTCCACGCATGTCGCGCGGCCGCGGGCCAACGCCCTGAACTACGTTGTCGGTGCGGCCAAGCGCGTGCGCCTCCAGGGCGGAGTCGAAGGATTCGTCGAGGACTTTGAGCGGGACGTCATCGGACGTGAACGTGCCGTCCGTAAGGCGCAGGAGACGACGACGTTCTACGAGAAGCAGCGTGGCCGATTGGACCGACTAGAAGTCGCGGAGACGGAATACGCCCGCCTTCGCACCGAACTGGGTGGTAGGGATGCGCAGGTGCCGGCGAAGCTGCTAGTATATGGCATTCCGGCGGTCATAATGATCCCCGAGTTCTTCATGAACTACAGTAGCTTCTTCAAGCTCGCCGGCGTGCCGGCGATCGCCGCCGGCCTCTCACTCGTTGTGGCGCTAGCCGTGGCGGTATCGTCCTACATGACAGGTATCTTCCTCAAGGCCTATCAATACTACATGCGGCCCGACGACGATGAGCAGCGCGCCAAGGGCATCAGGCTGATGGCGATCGCGGTGGCCCTGCTCGTCATCTCGATGACGGCGGTCGGCTACGCCCGTTACTCGACCGTGCTCGCACAAGTGGAAGCCGCAGTCGTTCTCGGGCTCACCCCCCCTAACGTGATCGCGCAGACGGCGGGTCTGCTGGCTGGCAACCTCATCGTGTTCGCGGTGGGTGCGGCCTTCACTTACCTGCAGCACGACGAGAACCCGGAGTATGCACACAAAGCGGAAAAGTACCTGCGTCTGAAGGCGGAGATGGAGGGAATATACGGTAAGCAGCTCTCCGCGAAACTCGCCGACATCGACCGGAACCACAAGCGGCGCATCGACGATCTGGGACGCAAGTCCAATCAGATGCGCTCGCAGCCCGACAACGTGGACATCTCGCACGACGCTGGACAAATCACGAGTAAGGATGCCGAAGTGGTGGGGCTTCTCCGCGCCTATCAGAACCGGCTGGTCGACCTGATCTGCGATCGGGATCCCGACTTTCGATTCACCGGTCCGGCGGTCGACAGGCACGCCGGCGCGGCGGTCGAGACGATTACGCCAAACGACTTCGCCGCCCGCTCCATCCACCTCTACCGGAGCGTGCAGCTGTGAGCGGAGCGTCTTCGTGCCGCGCGCTGCTCGTCGGCGCTGCATCGGTCCTCCCGCTTCTCCTCGCCGGCTGCAACAGCGGGTCCGGCGGCACACCGACGAAAGTGGGAGGCTCCACCATCAGGGCGGAGGGTGCCTGCGATCTCAAAGGAGTGCAGGCGCCGCTTCGTCGAACGCTGATCTTCGTCGACGCGAAAGCGCTGAGGAAGGCGGCCGATGCGGTAACGTTCGCCGAGCAGAACAAAGCTTTTCGCGACCTGGTCCTCTCCATCTCGGATCCGGCAGTCGCGCTGCCGGCCGGGACGAGCGCCGCTCGCGAGCAGATCACCATCGCCGTCGTGCCTGCCGACGGGTCCGCCGCGCAGACGACGTTCGTCGGATGCATTCCCGGCCTCTCCTCACAGGAAATGGCGGCGGCTCAACAGAAAGAGGGCGGCGTCGGGAGCATGTTCTCCTCAGGCACCGCGCGAGAGCTTGAGGACCAGGCGTCCAATTTCCGGACGCAGCTAATCGGCGGCATGGTGGCGGCGGGAGCGCTAGCCGCCGACAAGCCAGGTGCGCAAAGCGGCAGCGTCGATGCCGCCCCGTTCCTTGCAGGGCTCAAGGCCTCGAAGGGCATGTTCGAGGGAGACGACCGCGTCCAACGCCTTGTTCTAGTGTCGGATCTCAGCGGCCTTGACCTGCCGAGCGGCGATGCAGAAGCCGTTCGCAGGAGCGGCGTGGAGGCTGGGCGGAAGGCTGCGACCGATTTACCGCAGGTCGACCTGCACGTGGTATTGCCGGCCGGCCGGAGCGCCGCAGGAAAGGACTTCTTCGAGAGCTATTGGCTGGCCCAGGGCGGCAGACTTCTGTCCTACGGTCCGGACAAGATCGGCAATGCTTCGCCAGCGCCCGAGCGGCTGTGGCACTTTTCGGCTAAGGCCGCCTACCCTTCTGGAGACGAGCTTGCCGATGTGCGCATCGGCGACGACGGCAAGGGGAAGCTGACGGCATCCTGGCTGACGTTGCTCGGCACGCCGTCCTACCCGATTCCGATGACCGGTAGCATTTCCTGCTCGGGCGACGATTGTGAGATTAGATCGGACCGCGGCGGTTTCGCGCAGGCATGGAGTCCGCAGCCGGGCGGTGAGCCTGAGTTCGGAAACGAGATGCCGTTCGGCGGCATGCGGAACTTCGCATTCAGGATCACGGGCGACAAACTGTCAGGCGAAGCAACGGACGAGGGTGTCTACATTGGTGCCGACAAGGGGCGTCAAGGAATAGCCGTCAACGGCAGGGCGAAGTGAAGACTGACCAGCTGAACAAAAATGGGGGAAGACGATGAAGAGAAGATCACTGACGCTGCTCCTTGCGGTGACCTTGCCGTTTTGCGACGTGGTTGCGGGCGTCGCCCAAGCCGAGAAGATCAAGTATGCCAAGACGGAGGTCGAGAAAGCTCGGGGCAAGTGCGTCGGCTCAGTGCTCGGCGGCGCTCTGCTCGGCGCCCTCGTAGGCAGGGCAACCGGCAAAAGCGGCTTGGCGGCAGGAGCGGCGATCGGCGCCGCTGCGGGAGCCGGCGTTTGCGCACTCATTTTGGCCAACGCGAAAAGGGCTGATAGGATCATCGCGGCTCAGATCGCCTCTGCGAACTATCAGAACGCGACCTACCGGACGACGTTCGCAGCCGACGACGGTACTAGCGAGACTACGTTCGAGGGGCGTGCCGGCGCGAGCGAAAGCATTGATGCGGTCCGTCTGCAGCCTGTCCGCTATATGTTGCTAGACGGAGCCAAGATGGAGTCGCCGGTCCTTGCGGGTGCCGGGCAGGACTGCCGCCCGATCAGCGGAACGCTTGGGGGGCGAACGACGTTCGTGCGGCGCTGCCTACCCAGTACGTCTGCCGCACGCCTGATGGCGACTACAAGCCGTATGGCCTGCAGGTGGCTGACAGCGGCAAGGGCAAGAAGGCTTCTTGAAGAAGAGGCCGAAGATCTCGCTTGATCTTCGGCCTCTGCGTGTCAGATAGGCCATAGTTTATAATGATGTCGTAGCCAAATAAAATGAGGCTAATGAATTTGTTATGATTACAGATTGTAGATCGTAATTTATTACGCCTACTAATAAGCAAACGCTCACTTGTTTGAGGAACGGAAACGAAAAATGCGTTTTCATCGTCAAAAAAGGCATTTCTGACTGCAAGATATTCAAATTCGGGGCTGTCTGCCTTTTTGGAAATATAAGTTTGGCGACTTCGATAGGAACGGCAGCAAACCCCCGCTGTTCGCTGATCTGCGTCCCTAGACACGTCGCTTCCGGCGAGCGGCTCAGTCTACATGGATTAATGATCGAAGTCCGGGAGCGAGCAGGGCGGCCTGAACAGCCACCTATGGGTCATCCCGCCCAACGCCCAATGAAAGGAATGGGGCCGTCCCGGCAGGCCGAACGCCCGGTATAGCTCATGTCGACCGGGTGCCTCGACAGGTCGGATACCGCGCACACCCCATGAAGGGCCTGCCGGTGCGCGCGCCCCGATGCGCCGCCCGGCGAATCATGGGACCTCCGCAACTTGGGCAGGCCGGAGTGCCGGCGACTGGCTTGGGAGGCCTAGTCGGCTTCCAAGCCGCTCCACCCACACCGCCGCTTAACGTGGTCGGAGCAGGGCTCGGCGCAATCGTGGGAGCGGCTGTGCCGAGGGCTTCCAGATCGATGCGTGCCTGCTCCAGGTCGTGATAAGCCCGGTTGACCACCGGATCGGACACGGTCATGCGCTGCTCGACCGCCGCTGCGGTCGCACGCAGGTCGGCGGCTCCCGAGGAGAGCTCGCCGCGCAGCCTGCCGGCTTCGTTCGCGATCTCCCGACGGACCCGGTCCTCGTCCTGACGGTCCTGCTGCGTAGGGGAGGGATTGTAGACGAAGCGGCTCTCCACCGAAGCGCGCCAAGCGATCAGCTCCTGCGAGTTGACCGGACCGAAGCCCGGAATTGCCAGCACCCGATCGCGCCTGACCTGCGCGGCGGTGTCGATGCCGTATGACGCCAGCGTGGCGAGCTTGCCGGCGCCGATCCCTCGGATCTTCGCGCGTCTGAGCGGAAAGCTCTCCATGTGCCGCCGCAGCTGGTTCTCCCTCCGCTTGGTCGTCAGTTCACCCAGCCGCCGCTTCTCCTCGCCGGGCAGGCCATCGTAGGTACTCTTGGCCTTCTCCAGCGTCCGGCGGCGTGCGACAGCCTCCTCGATGCCGATGCGCTTCCGCCAATCCACGACAGCGGCCTCGTATGCCGATCGCGCTCGCCCATGGCGCTCGACGAAGCGCCGCAGATCAGAGCCGCCCTGCCAGGTGAGATGGTAGCCCCACCAAGCGAGCGGCAGGCAGAGCAGCCACAGGTCGCCCGACCACCCGAGCAGCGCCGCCGCGACGAGGAGCAGGGCGAGACCCGAGCGGCGTCGGGTCCGTATCGCGCCTGCGAAGGCTGCAACCTCGCTGCTGGATTGCGGTGCGGTCTGCGTCAGAGGGGGCAGCAGCCCGTCGACCGCCGGGAGCCTTACCGCCTGTATGCTCCTCCAGACGCCGGCAAGATCGAAGCCGGCTGCGCCCGGATCGGATCGCGCCGCCCCCTTCGGAAGAGGTGCGACGAACAGCACGATCCCCGACTCGCGCTCCATCCTGCACCACGAGCAGCCGCCCGCCGCACTGGGGAAGTAGTGGATGTCGTTCCTGGAGCACCGCGACAGCCCGCCTTCCAGCCGGCGTAAGGCCTCGGCCCACTGCGGAGGGCGGGGCCGGGCGCTCGGGGCACCGCCGAACGCCGCCTCGAACATGGCGCCGATCTCATCCGGGAACTCCTGCAGACGGGCGGCCCCGGGCGGCGGCGACATGTCGCTCCGCCCCCTGGCCGAATAGGCGAAGCGATGCTCCGCGATCGCCCGCTCGATGGGCATATCTCCGCTGCCCCGATAGCGGCCGACGAACGGATGTCGTCCCATGAAGAGGAGCTGGAAGATCACGATGGCGAGCCCGAACGCGTCGTGCTCCGGCGTCCTTACGATGCCGTCCAGCCGCCGCGACTGCAGTTCGGGAGGCGTGTATTCCGGTACGCCGACGCGGCAGAGGTGACGCTCGCCGAACTGGAAGCTGTCGGCGTCTATGAGCGCCGCCGTCGCCCTGTCCGAGACGAGGATGCCCGAATGGTTGATGTCCCCCACGACCACGCCGGCCTCGTGCACCTTGGCCACTGCCACGGCCACGTTTGCCGCCGACCGCACGAGGAAGCGGTAGTCCGCTTCGGGGAAGGCGACCTTGCGGGCGCCCGGCGCGTAGAGCTCGAAGAGAGGCTTGTGTCCTCGCACCAGACGCATCGCGAAGCCCGCGAACGCGCCACCCGGCCCCTGGACCATCGCAACTGGGAAGGCGACCAGGTCGGAGCGGGCGGCCAGCCCCGCCGCGACCATCGCCTCGATCTTCTCGCGCCTGCGGTCGTCGGGACTGCCGTAGAGCTTGATCGCTTGATCCGGCCGATCCGCCAGGACGAAGACCTCGCCCTCGCCGCCCCGGCCGACCCGTTCGCCGAGCCTCACCGGCCGCCCGCCGATGTAGAGCGGCGTCACGTTCCGCGCCTGCTCGCGACGATCAGGGTCTTGTCGTCGTCCGTGCGGGCGTTGATCGCGTCCGAAGAGAGATACTGCGCCAGCTTGCGGGACAGTGCGCCATCGCGTCCCGCGACCGCGCTCTTCGCCACGGGTTCGCTAATCCCTTGAAAGAAGGGGCGGTGCGGTGCGCCGCCGGCCAGATCGAGCGCGAGACGTTCGATCCCGTCGGTCATCACCGCTATCCGGTCGAGATCGCGATCGGTCCGCTCGATGCGCAGCCGAACCTCGACGTCGTCCGTGACGAAGAAGGTCGTCGACGCGAACTCCCCGTTCTCCGGCCAGCTCAGTGACACCCAGCGGCCGTCGTCGGTCAGCCGTCCGACCGCGGCCCCGTCGCCGACATGGACCGTCAGGGTTCGACCCGGCATCGCGACGACCATGACCAGCGTGGTCGCGAAGTCGCGCGGGCGCAGCCCTCGCCGCTCCGCCGCCGCGGCGATCAGGTCGCGGACGGAGTCGACCCAATCGCCGACGAGCTCGTCAGACGGGAGATCAGTCGAGGTTCGCAGATGCGCTTCCGCCGCGAGGGACAGCCGACGCGCGACGAGCGAGGCTCCCTCGCCCCCACGGCTGGCGCTGCCGGCACCGTCGCAGGCCACGGCGACCAGCGTTCCACCGTTCCCGACGGAGAAGCAGCGAAACGCATCCTGTCTGCGCGTGCCGGTCCTCTCGTGCGATGTTCCGCGGACTGATGCCGCGACCCAGGTCCACATGCGCTCTTCAGTCGGCCACCGCCCAGCCGTTCGGGGCGGCGGGGTTGGCGAGCGGGACCGGCTCCCCCGGATTGGAACGCGACACCGAGCCGAGTGAGCTGGACAGCCAGGCGAACAGCTCGCGGAAGGCCAGGCCCTTCAGCTTCAACGGCGCACGTACCGCAATCTGGCCCAGGGTCGCCATGTCGGCACCTTCGACGCCCGCGGCATAAAACATGAACTCCTTGCGCTCTTCCCCCTGGCGGACGAGATCCGCCGCGCCCGACCATGCGTCGGTCGGTGCGCCATCGGTCATCAGGAAGATCCAGGGACGATAGTAGGCCACGCCATTGGCGCGGTATTCGTCCTTGCGGGCGCGCAGCAGTTCGATGCCGCGCCGTATTGCCTCACCCATCGGGGTGACGCCGCTGGCCTCGAAATGCGGAGGGTAGAAGTTCGAGGCGGACGTGAACTCGGTGGCCACCTGGACCGGACCGAAGGTCACGATCCCCACCTCGACCCTCTTGGCGGCGAGCGCGTCCGCGTTCAGCTCGTCCCGGAAGGCGGTGAGGCCAGCGTTCAGTTCGCCGATCGGTCGACCACCCATCGAACTCGATGTGTCGAGCAGCAGCAGGCAGGGGCATCTCGGCTCCGGATTCTCCGCGAACTCGGCTCCGCCGAACGGCATCTGTTCCAGGTCGGCCATATCATTCCCCCATCGCGGACGGGACGCTTGTCCTCGGCCATGTGGAAGAATAGCCTCTGCTGATGAAATACGGAATGCGGAAACCGAGCCTGCGGAAGAGCATCGCCGCGAGAACCTCGACCAAGAGGATGGTCAGGAACGCTCTCGGCCTGAAGGCACCGCGCGGATACGGCTGGCTGACCAATCCGAAGCGAGCCGCGTACAACCGGGCCTACAATCGGACGACATTCTCGTTCTGGTCCATCCTTCGCAAGCTGCTCCGCTGATCATGCGGACGAACACTCCGAGTGTCCAGCAAGCGAGGGTCCGCTGATGGCCGCGGGCTCGAACGCCGGTCCCGTGACACGTCCCCCCGGCAAGGTGGGCGTAGCGATCGCGCTCGTCGCCGTCTTCCTGCTCGTGCGTGCGCTACGCCCCGACGCGGAGGAGCCTCCGGCTACCGTTGCTCCGCAGCAGGCCGTTGCCGCGCGGCCGATGGCCGCATCGCCGCCGCCCGCCACGAAGGCGACACCTGCGGAGCCCAGCCTGCAGACGATCGTCGGAACGGCAGCCGCCGACGCACGACGATCCGTCGAGGCGCTCGGGTCCTCCGGCGCCAGGCTATACAGCGAGAACTGCTACGCGGCGCTCGCCCCCAGATCCTCCGACAGCGTCCGCGACCGATGCTTCGCCTTCGACCGGATCGCGGGACGCCTGCTCGACGAGGCGGGCGATCAGGCGGAGGCGTTCTGGTTCTCCGAACAGTCCGCGGTCAATAGGTATCGACAGTCGTTCGGCTCCGGCGAAACGGGCGTCGACGCTCGGATTGCGCGAGTCAGCGCCGCCATCGCGGGTCTCGGTCCGACCGCCGCACCGACCGTCTCGAGCTCCGAGGCGGCCCTGATGACTGGCTCCGAAACCATCACGACCGACGGCGAGGAGGCCCCGCAGGCGGTCGAACCGGAAGCGGACGGGACGGATAGGGAGATGACCGCCCCGCCCGAAGCAGACGGCGCGGATCCCGCCCCTAGAAGCTGAGCGTCCGGAGGAAGGCGGCGAGCTGGCGGACCTCCTCGTCCGTGAGAGCCGACGGCAGCGTCTCGCGGGAGGCGGTGCCCAGCCTGGCGTAGAGATCCGACCGCTCGCGCACCGTCATCTCGCGGGTGTCGACGAGGCGCAATGGATCGAAGTGCGCGACGATCGCGTCCTCGAGCCGCACGACCGAACCGGAGTGAGAGTAGGGCGCAGTCTTGGCCACGTTGTAGAGGGGCGGCGTCCTGAAGAGGAAGCGGTCCTTCGGATTCAGAGTGGTGTTGTAGCGGCCCTCGTCGACGCCGAAGCCGTTCTTGCCGAAGCCGGCCTGGGGGAAGGCAACGGAGTGGAACTTCATGTCGCTGAAGTATGGTCCCCCGTGGCAGGCGGCGCAGCGGCCGCGTCCGTAGAACAGCACGCCTCCCGCCATTTCACGCCGCGACAGGGACCCGCCGTCGTGGACGAAGCGCTCGAACCTTGTCGGCCTAATGCGGAAGTTGAAGCGGATGAACGACGCGAGCGCATCCGTGACCTCGCGGAAGGACACCCGGTCGCGCGGCAGGCCGTAGGCGGCGGCCAGCTTCGGACCGATCGCCGGATCGGCGGCGAAGCGGCTGGCGAGCGTCGACTGGATCGAGGCGGCCGCACCCACGTCCTCGGACATGAGCCCGTCGCGGATCTGGGGCGTGTCCGTGACCATCTCGCGCACCTCCACGGATGGGAGATGGGCGGCCACGATCATCGGATCGGTCGAGGGTGCATGAACGCCGAACTGGCTCACGACGCGGCCGTCGACCTTCTGCACCCGTCCGTCCCAGAAGAACGTGTCGAAGCCGCGGCTTCCGCGGCCCCAGAACGGAAGGACGTTGCGGGGCAGGATGCGTCCGCCGCTGTGGAGGCGGGCGGCGCCCGCTCCCTCTCCACCGACGCCGATCGCGTTCGGCAGACCGTCCGCGGAGCCGAACTGGTCCAGATGGCAGTCCTGGCAGCTGATGCGCCCGTTAAGGCTCATGATGGGCGAGGCGAAGATGAGGCGACCGACGTCGTGGCGGGCGGGCACGACCGGGACCGCCAGCTCGCTCGCCCGCACGAAGCCGTTTGCGAGCGCCGCCTTCCGAAGCGCTCCGAGCCGCATGGCATCGGTCGCGGGCGGATCCGTGAAGGTCGACGCCGCCGATCCACTCTCGTCGCTCCGACCGCAGGCGACCAGGACGGCGACAGCGAACAGGGCCGAGCTGACGGCGAGAGTCAGGTTAGAAGCGTATCTCATGGGTCCCCACCACCTCGTCCAGATCGCCCGCCCGCGCCTCGATCGCCTTCAGCCGCATCTGCGCGAGCTCGTCCTCCCGCAGCCCCCATTGGACCAGCCGCTTCTGGTAGAGGTCGTAGTCCTGGCAGACGATGAGCCCCACCTCGCCGGCCTGCAGCGCGAGCCCCGTGTCCCTCGACGGCTCGTCGGCGGCCCGCATCTTGGCTTGGTAGTGATCTCGCATGGCACCGTCGCACTGCTCGACCAGAAGACCATAGTCCTTCTGGTTCCAGCGCATCACCGCCTCGCGCCACACCGGCAGCGCCTGCCACGCGAGCAGCACCCCGGCGACGAGCGCGACCGCATGGGTGACGACCCTATTGCGCGCGAATGCGAAGCGCATCCAGCACCTCGGGCGTGATCGTGCCGGTCACGGTCAGGCTCTTGTCCGTCTGGAACCTGACAAGCGCCGCTCTGGTCTCCTTGCCGACGACGCCGTCGAACGCGCCATGGTAGTAGCCCTGCGCCTGTAGTCCGATCTGCACGCGGCGCACGACCGACTCGATCGTCGCCGTGCTGGGTGGAGTGTAGGTGGAGAACGGGTTGTCGGTGATGGCCGGCGAGGACGGTAGGACCGACGAGTCCGGCGTGCTCCGAGTGTTGCGCGAGCGGGAGCGCGTCGAGGATGAAGAAGACGAGGATGACGGAGCCGTGACGCGAGGTCGGCTCGGCGCCCTCGGCGTGTAGACGGGAGCCCGATAGGTGCCGCTCGAGCCGGACCGATGGCTGCTGTGCGAGGCGTGGCTGGAATGAGAACGGTGCTGCGCCAGGAGGAACCCATGATCCTGCGCGAATCGCTGCACCCACTGGCCGTCGTCCGGATCGGGCCCGCCCGCGGGCGGCGCCGTTCCGGCGTCCTGCGCGTGCAGGGGCGGCAGCGGCGCGATGCCGGCCATCAGGAGGCTGGAGATCATGAACCTGCGCTTCTTCATAGGGGTGTCACCTCTTCGAGGAGGGCTGGAGGATGCCATTCGAAAAATCCCGAGCAGGCGGATCTTGCTCGGCAGGCGGAGCAGGCCTCGCCGAACCGCTGCTTCCAGTCGGATATGGAGGCCACGGCCGCGTGACGAAACGGTTCCGGTACGTGGCACAGCGGCACGTTGAAGAGCCTGGCGCGAACACCGCGGAGCGTCGCCACGTCGAGGGCGTGCCCGACCGGCGCGAAGTCGGCGCGAAGATCGACGTGGAGTTCGCTCCACCGGTTGCGGGCGAAGCCGATGTTCTCCAGTCCCATGAGCGACCACTGCTCGACATGGGCGAGATCGCGCACCACCATGTCCGCGAGATCGACGATGCCGTCGACGGTCGTGCGCGTCAGCACCGTCCGGAGTTCGATCCGCGCTCCGGCGAGCATGAGGTGAGCGAAGCCGTCGATCAGCCGCTCGTAGGCGCCTACCTTGCCGACGATGCGGTCGTGGGTGAGCGGATCGGCCGAGTAGAGCGGGATGCCCCAAACGACCTTCGAGTACTCCGGTCGCCTCAGGCGGAAGACGTCCTCGCGTCGGAAGTGCTGGGCGTTGGTGAGGACGTGGAAGGACAGGTCAGGCCGGGCCGCCAGCACGTCCTCGATCATGCCGAGCAGCCTCTCGCGATGCAGCGTCGGCTCCCCGCCGGTAATGCCGATGGTCATGCCCGCATCGGCCAGCAGACACGCGTCACGCAGCAGGTCGAAGCGGTCGTCGTGCGTCTTCTTCGGCGGTTGCGAGCACATCACGCACAGCTGGTCGCACTGCTCGGTGACCAGCAGCGAATTGTGCCGCGATCCTGATCGAAGGAGCCGGTCGAGCCGACCCTCGGCGGGACGCACCAGCACGACGTCGCCGGAGACCGCCTCGCGCGAATGCTCGATCCTCAGTAGTCCGTGAGGCCCGCTCCACAGACTGTCCTCGGCGGACGAGGCGATGCACCGGCTGCCGCCGGCATCGTTTCCTTCCAAGCCGGCCAGCCGCGTCACGAACGGCGCCTCGGCATCGCTGGAGGCGGCGAGCGCGAGCGGGATCATCGCCGCATCGCCAAGCGGGCGTCGTCTCCCGCCAGGCCGAGCCAGCGCCGCAGGGAGAAGAGCACGGCCTCGTCATCCGAGTGGATCAGCTCGAAGGCGAGATCGAAGAGGTGCAGATGCCGACGGCAGAACTCAGTCTCCGGTCGCGGCAGGTCGATCCTGCCGTAGCGGGCGACGTCGTCGACCAAGTCCCGACCGCAGAACGGCTTGTAGGCACACGCCTCGCAGTGCGGATCGCCGTCGTTGGTGGAGGCGGCGTCCAACGCGGCGCGCTCTGGCGTGTCCCATCCGCGTTCCACGTCCCCGATGGCGAGGTCGATCACGCCCGACCTGGTCAGCATGCGCGCCTCGTCGGTAGGGTAGACCTGCCCGTCGTGATCGATCACGACGTAGTCGCGACCGACCGGGTTCGGATTGCGCAGATCGACGTGTCGGTCCTGTCCCGGCCGGAAGATGCGCCGGAGCAACAGGCTGAAGTAGCTCTCCTCAAGCACGACGGTGCGATCGGCCCAGTTACGCGCGATCAGCGTCCTGACGAACTCCTCGTGGTAGCGCCGCCAATCCGCGTTCAAATCGCGGGCGTGAGGATGCCGCTTGCGGGCGAACCCCTGGTAGTTGATTGGCCTTAGATAGATCGAATGGAGACCCCGCGAGGAGAACGCCCCGATCAGCTCGGAGGCGGGAGGAGGCGAGACGGGATCGATGGTCGGCAGTGCGGAGATCTTTCCGGGTCCGTAGCGATCGAGCAGGAAGTCCAGGTTGCTGAGGAAGATGTCGGTACGATCGACCGCGCCGGTGCGCTGGCGTCCATGCGTGGCGGCTGCACCGTCAAGCGACGTGCTGATCTGGACGTCCTCCCGGTCGAACACGGACAGCACCTCCGGTCCGATTTCCTGAAGGTTCGTGCAGACGACGAAGGTAGCGTCGACGCCGGGAGGAACCGCGTCGATTACCCTGCGGATCAGGTCCGGCCGAAGGGTCGGCTCGCCACCCTGAAACTCGATCTTGACTGCACGCGCCTCCAGACCGCTAATGATGGCCAGCACGGCGGCGAGCCTCTCTTCGGACCAGTCGTGCCTTCGCGAGCCGACATCCGCCCTCGACACCTGACAGTAGGAACAGGCGAGATTGCAGCGGAGCGTCGGAACGAGGATCAGGTAGTCCAACGGACCGGCCGTGCAGCGTCTGCGGGCGGCGGTGAACGTTGCGACGTGCGTCTGCAGACCCGGTCGACGCAGGAGACCAGTCCGTGCCAGGAAAGCGGCGTCACCACTGTCAAGCTCGTCAGCGTCGAGGCGAGCCTGCATCCCGTCATCGGCCAGGAAAAACCTGCCGCCATCGTCGACATGCAGCATTCCCCCTGCCACGCTCCTTCGCCTCGTCCCGAACTGAGAACGGGCGAACGGGCGCCATCGGTCTTTGCTACTCACCGCCCCCAGGGCAGATGCCATCCCTTATCCCCCGGTCAGCCGACATCGAGTTCCGGCCACAACCCGGAAAGGCTAGAACAGCGATGACGATAAGGGAAGATCAATCAGCGATCTTAATTCCAGGTTTTACATGAAGGGATTGTCGATCGTTCCGGCATCTTTGCTCTTGCTCTCGGCGTTATCAAGCAAATGGGTTAGCCACAGCCTGCGTTGTCGCTGCCGCGACCGCAACATGATCCGGTAAATCGTCGGCCTCCAGTTCCTGGCAGATCGCATCGGCGAGCGTCTTCAGCGCCTGCGCCCGCTTCAGCCCCGCCTTGTCGCGGGTGATCTCTAGCGATCCAGACAGCGTGACTGCACCGGTGCCGTTCTCGACGGCCAGCTCGCCGATCGTGGTTGAAGCGGAGTCATCGTCAAAGGGCTTCATCGTCATCAGTTCACCTCTCACGTTCGGCGCGATCGCGCCCGAAATTAGGGAATGCGGGGACCTTGGCCTTAGTTGCAGCCGCCAGCCGCGGAAACGGATCGATCCCGATCCGGCGCGCCAACTCCGCGATTGAAATAACCTGCCAGCGTGGGTTCACGGTGTTGGTGGCGATCCAGGCACCAGCACCCTGACCCGGCACGTACATCGCCTTCCAAGTCGACGTCGGCACCAGCACGCGCCCGTTCAGCGCCTTGATCGTCTTGCCCTCATAGGCCGGTCCCGTGACGACATAGGCGTCACCCAGCTTTGTCGTCAGGGTGCGAACATAGTTCTCCATGTCCGCCCAGCTGTTGCGGTTCAGCGCCCCAATTTGGGGGACGATGTTGGCGAGGCTGAAACTTTCATAGTCCGATTCCTCATCGTTCATGTTGCCCGAGGGTGCCATGTGGCCACGGTCGAACCCTGACCGCACATAGTCCCCCAACTCCGCCCGGTCGGCAGGAGGCAGCCGGGGATCGGCATGAAAGCGGTTATCACGCTGATCGTAGTCGCGCGCAGCCGCGATCCCGGCACGCGTCAGATGCTCCGCGACGTAAAGTGGAGTCCGGGTGATCGCAGAATGCAGGACGACGAAGCGCTGATTGCATAGCTCGGTCGCACTGCGGGACAGCTTCGGATTGACCAGCGCCGGCTCCACTCCACCAGCAAAATGGGTCGGGCATTTGGTCGCCGCCGCTGCCGGCTGGATAGCGACAAGGGCAATGGCGACGCCGATGATCGACGACATGCACCGTGGGAAGCTTAACATTGTCTCTCCATGACCGAACCCGGCGCTCGTGGACAGTGCTGGCTGAACGCTCAGTGTCTGGCTCACTACGCCTTGGCGTAATCGCCCTATCCGTCGATACCGACGCCGAAAGCGAGTTAGACCAGCTTGGAAAGGCGTAACAGCCGCGCTTCTCATCCTCCTCGAAGAGGATGCTACTATCGTTCAAAAATGGGTGAACCGCCAATAGTGAACGGCAGCTGACCACGGAAGAACAGTCCCAATTTATGCCGTTCCAAGCTGCTGGCTGGGTCCGCCCAAGCTGTTGGTCCGCTCACATGAATGAGGGGCAGGTTTGGGGCAGCGGAAGGGGGCGCATGAATGGCCGGGATTGGGTCGTCAGCATGGGTCGTGGCTGCGGCGGGTGTCGACCAAGATGCGTCGTTGGTCGCTCCAAATTTAACGACAGCTTCATGCCAAAACTGCCACTCGGTCGACCTGAAGCCGTCTGGCAGCAACGCGACCAATTAAGGGGCCGTCCCGGGGATGCTTAAGGTTGTAGAGAGCCGCCATTCAGCGTGGCTGAGCGACGTCCGCTATCCTTATCAATCCAGGTCAGGCTGGCGCAGATGCTTCCGTAGCCCTCGTAGCCGCATCGACCCGGCGCTTGAGATACGGCAGGGGTTATCGGTCGACACCGAGCGATTCGCCGTATCTCTTTAACACTACGTCCGGCAGCTTCGTTCTAAGGCTCCATCCTGCTAACAGCCGTCGTTGGCCGATGCCGACGGTGATAGAACGACATGTGCGAGGAACAACGAATGCACTTCCGCAAGGACCGATCGCTCGACGAACTCGCACGCGTCGGCAACGTCGCGCAGTTTGTGAGCTTCGCTCCCGAAGCGGACGTGCCCCCTTCGCAGACATATTCCCGCGTCGCCGGGTACGACGAGAACCACAAGTTCGCGAGCGTATCGGACGCAGCCGTAGCGCTCCTCGAGGCCGCTCCGGACCGCAAGGTGAACGTCAGGAGCTACGCGCCCGAGAGCCCTCGCAGCAGGGAGTTCGTGTACGGGCTAGAGCGAGTGGAAGATGTCCTCGCCAACGTCAAACGGCTGACTCGCGAAGGGCTTCACGTGATCGTCAACGAGACGGTCGATATCGAGGATGGCGGCGTGTCCGGCGTGGTGCAGTCGGGGGTGATCGAATTCGCTCCCGACGATACGCCACGCTGCGTTGAGAAGCCTGGCGTTGCATCACTGCCGCTGGATCTGGGACTACGGCTTCTCGAGACCGTGTATGGCTTCCGGCCGGAACTGGGGACGGGTTCCGGAAGGACGGAGTTCAGCCTGCATCCCAAGCCGCGCGGGTGGAAACAGTCGCGAACCCTGCTGTGGGAGTACGAGGAAGGCGAGAAGGATGAGGCCATGCCTACGATGGTCTGGCCGAACCGTTTCAGCAGACATGTCGGAGACAAGACGTACGGTCTTCTGATGGCCCATCTCATGGGGCTGCCGGTGCCGGACACACTCGCCATCTGCCGCAGGCTTGCCCCTTTCCGCTTCGGCAAAAAAACCGGCGGCAGGGAGACCTGGATCAGAACCTGTCCTAAGGAACCGGAGCCCGGGCTCTTCACTACGCACAAGGGTTGGCTCGATCCCTTTCGGCTTATGATGGAGGAGGATCCTACGGGCGAGAGGATATCTGCAGTGCTGGCGCAGCAGGCGGTCGATGCGCAGTTTTCGGGAGCTGCTGTCGCGGGCGCGGACGGAACTCTGTTCATCGAGGGAATCGCAGGGGAGGGGGACGTCTTCATGCTCGGCCGTCGCGCGCAAGAGCATCTGCCCGACGTGATCAGACGTGACGTCGTAGCCCGCAACAATCAGGCCGTTTCCTTGTTCGGTCCTGTTCGGCTCGAGTGGGTACATGACGGATCGACGGCGTGGATCGTGCAGATGCATCGAGGCAATACCGTCAGCGAGGCGACCGCGATCGTGCCCGGCGAACGGGACACGTGGGTCGAATTTGAGATCTCCTCGGGGCTGGAGGCGCTAAGGGCGTTTCTGCCGACGATCGACGCGGCGACTGGACTGATCATCGTAGGGGAGGTCGGTATGACCAGCCATGTCGCCGACCTAGTCCGGAAGGCGGGAGTGCCGACAAGGGTCAGGTCCGCCCGCGCCATGGACTAGAGGCGGTCGAAGACCGACCCCATGCGGGGGCTGAAGAGCCGTTCGTAGGTCTTGAGCAGGGATCCGTCCGTCATCGACGCGACATAGTCGCAGATGACGCGCTTACTGCGCCCGGCTTTCTCGTAGTCTATGTGTACGGAGGTCGGGAGGAGGCGCCTCGGGTCCGATGCCATCGCCTCGAAGACGGCGACGACCATCCTTTGCCCCTTGAACTCGAGGTGCTGGACGCCCGGACTCTCGATCACCTCGGTGACGACGAGAGACTGGAGGTCGTCGAGCAGTGCCCGATCGTCGGGGCGCAGCAAGGCGCGCAGGGACAGCAGGGGGGTCTCGAAGCTATCCTCTACCTTGAGCGACACAGCGCGCAGGAAGTGGTGCACCAGCCTCCCGATCGCGCGCTTGCGTGCTCCCGGATCGCCGAAGAGGGCGTCGAGGAAGCCATCATAGCCGCCGGTGCCGAGCGGACGGTCGCGCAGGGCGGAGACGAGCGTCTCGCAGCGAGTGGGATCCAGCCTCTCCTGGAAGCAGTCGCGGCCGACGAGACCGAGCGCGATCGCGTCCTCGAGATCGTGTACGCCGTAGGCGATATCATCGGCGACATCCATGATGCTGCAGTCGAAGGACTTGTGCCGTGTTCTGCCGTGACCGCTTTCACCGGCGCGTAGTTCCTCGAACCGCGTCCGGTCAGCTGCGGGGAGGGGCGCGAGAATCCACGAGACGACGTCAGCCTCCTCCTCGTAGTAGGCCTTCACTGGCTTGCAGGAGGCGCGATCCAAAGGGGCGAAGGTCGTCGGACCCGGATCGAGGGCCGGGACAAGTACTGCGTTCAGCGCGGCATTGCGCACGACGGGGTATTTCAGCGTACCGAGCAGTGTCCGACGGGTAAGATCGGCGCCATGGTCGGCGTCATATCCTTCAAGCCGCGCGAGTATCCGAAGTGTCTGGGCATTACCTTCGAAGCCGCCAGCATCCCGCATGCAGTAGTTGAGCGCGAGTTCGCCCCCGTGACCAAATGGCGGGTGCCCGATGTCATGGGCAAGCCCGATCGCCGAGATCAGCGATGTGCTGGGAAGAAGGTCGTCGCTACCAGCCATCGCACCCGAGTGACGCAGCTGCTGCACGACGCCTTCGGCGACTTGCGCTACCTCCATCGAGTGGGTCAGGCGTGTCCGATAGAAATCGTCGTCGCCGAGCGCCAGGATCTGCGTCTTGCCCTGGAGCCGCCGGAAGGATCCCGAGTGGACCACGCGGGCATAGTCTATCCCGTACTCGGATCGGGCGTCGTCGAGATGCCTGAGCCGTCCGCTGCGTCGTTCAGTCCAGAACATCGGCCGGTCTTCCTGTGGCTGGAACGGTGGCGTCAAGCGCCGAGGCTGGTGGTCAGCACCACGAGGCAGCCGATCGCGCCTGCAAGCGCGAGCAACGCGGCGACCACGTGCATTCCCCAGTCGATCGCTACCTGCTTGCGGGAGCTGCGAGCCAGACTGATCGACGTCGCTCGAGACAGCTGGGATATAACCCGTTGCAGCGAGTTGAACAGTCCGGCCTCGCCGTCGGCGAGCGTGGCGCTGAGAACGCCCAGGAGAACGATTGCGATGGTACCGCCGGTCAGGAACGGGTTCCACGCCAGGATCGCTATGGCGCCGTCGCCATGGGCGAAGCTGACACCGTCCTTTGGTGAGCCGGCAGGGTCTCGCGTCTGAACGCCGTTGTGGGCGCTGGTGAGCGAAGCGACCAGCGATATCGCCGATATCGCCGTGGCGACGAAGGCGATCGTCAGCTGGACGAACTGGGCCTTCGCCGCGCTGGCGACGTCGATGCTCGACCGTATCGATTCCTTGAGGTGTGCGAAGTCATAGTCGTAGACGGCAGGTGCCGCTCTGAATCCGCTGGCCTTATCCGGATCGCGGAGGTGCCCCATCATCCCCTGCTGGAATGCCTGCGCGTAGGCGACGATACCGAGCGAGCGGCGCCTGTCGACCAGACCGCCGTCGCGGTTCAGTCGCTCGATCTCCCGGGAGAGACTCCAGAGCGTCTCCCGACGCCAGGCGACCTCCCCGAGGTGACTCGCGTCGGCCTTGTCCGAATTGATCTGAACCAGAGGCGTGATCTGATCGGATGACGGATCGTGGTGGGTGTGATCGTGGACCACGTCCTTGATGAAGAAGTACGCCTGCTCCGCGAACTTGCGCAGGTCGTCTTCGGGATCATCGCTGGCGGGGTCGAGCGTGGGCGTCCCCTTTTCCGCATACCACAGACGGAGCTCCCCTGTGCGGAGCAGCGCGAACTGCACCTCGATACGGTTGAGCGAGCCGTTCATGGCGCGGGAGACGATCTCCTGGTGCAGCGCGTCGAGCTCCGCATCGTCCGGGTTCGCGGGCGCGAGAAGCAGCTCCTCGCGGATCGCCTTGATCGCCACGTCCTGATTGTCTTTCGGGACGGGCTCTTCCTGGTACGGGAAAACGTGCACGCGTCCGACGAGCATGCCCTGCCGGTCGCGCGTCAGGTCGGGATCGACGGGCACGGAGTTGGCAGGCTCGGGGTAGAAGACGCGAGCCGGCCGGGTCTTCCCCTCCATTAGCCAGTGCTGGGTCAGATCCGGCCAGAGGCGACGAACCAGCCACTGCGGCCAGGGATAGTCGTGCGAAGTCCTGCGTTCGATCGCTACGACGAGCCTGGAGGTGCCGTCATGATAGGATCGCGAATAGGCCTCGGCACGTCTGGAGGCTCCGATCACGCTGAAGGAAAGATGGCTGCGCACGTTCGGGACCCAGCCCGCGTAGCTTCTCGTCGCGCCGGCCCAAGGGACCGTCCAATCCTCCTCCTCCATGGAATCTGTCAGCGCGCCCTAGAAGACGTCCTTGGCGATCGTCCGCGTCTCGCCGACGACGAGTCCGCTTGACGTCGATCGGATGCGTATGCCGGCTCTAGTAGAAATCAGCGAGCCGCTGTCCTGCCGTCGAACCTTTGCGCCGATGAAGGGCTTCAGCCTGACGCCCGCACGCGCGAACTCACGAGACTGGGCCGGTCCGCCACGCCGCACGCGTGCAGCCGCGGCCATGAGCGACATGAAAAGGTAGACAAAGAGGGGCAGAAGGATCAGCGCGACAACAACGGCTACCACCCCTAGTGGATTTGGCGTTAACCAATACAAGCAGTAGATCCCTACTGCGGCTGCAATGACTATGATCGTCTTCATTTCTATTTCGAACCTATGCGGTGCGCGTCCGGATGGCAAGACGTTTGAAGAAGGGGAATGTGTCCGACCCTGAGGCACTCTTCTGTCTCTCTCCCCACGGAGGCGTCACAGAACTCCCGGAAAGACCGCCAAGAGTTCGGCGCTTTTTGAACTGGCGGTCCTCCCCGTCGGGCTCAGCACGCTTCATGCCCTTCACCTCCTATCAGGAAAGGTGGCAGAGCGAACTGCGGCTATGGCTGTTGGCGATCCCGTGAGCGGACGAACCACATCCCCCGATGCCATGCGCCTCGTTCAACTTGGGCGGCTCCTCCAGGCCCGCCGCCTCCATGATGAACGAACGGCAAAAGTTGGGATGTGGGCAGGCGGCCTCGAATGTCTGCTTCTGGGTCAAGCTAGCCACCGTCATCACCTTGAACGGCCCAGCTACATCGGCGGCGTCAGGCCATCCTTGCCGATCGCGACGAACTGCGCGTTCTTCTGATCGTCGGCCAGCTTGATGAACAGCTTCTGGCCTTTCGCGAGCGATGTCTTCTCGGTCGGTACGAAACGTACGACCGGCGTTCCTTCCGGGACGCTCACCTGCGCGGTTCCGCCCTTGTAGCCGACGGTCAGTTTCGTCGTTGCCGAGCCATTCTCGGCCGCAGTGACAGTGCCATTGGTCATACCGCTCTGCTGCACGGTTCCGTTGGTCATGGCGCTCTGCTCGACCGTGCCGTTCGTCTTCGTGCTCTGCGTTACGGTGCCATTAGTCATTCCGCTGGCGGCCCCACTCGCTTGCCCGGCTGCCTGCTTCACTCCGGGTGTATCCCAGCCGTAATGGCCCTCACCGGCTCCGCGCATGTCCTCAGGAAAGATCAAGATTTCGACCGCTTTCAGGTCGCTGTCCGGGCCGGTCGTCGCGGTGCCGATGAAGTCGCCGTTCTTGAGCGTGGCGAGGCTGGATTTGACGACCCAAGCGTATTTCGTCTGGCCGTTAAGCAGCACCGGCATCGACGCGCCGTCGTAGGTGGTAACCGTCATGGTATTCGAATCGATGGTGGCGAGCGTGCCGCGCAGTCGGCCGGGGCCGTTGGCGGGCATCGCCGCTCCGTCGGCCGAACCGTTCGACGCGGTCCGCGCAGTCGAACCCGTGGGCGTTTGATCGCAGGCTGCCAAGCCAGTCAGCGCCAGTCCGATTAGCCCCAGAGTCGCCGTTTTTGCCATCGTCGAGTTCCTCGCAAAGCTGTTTTAGCCACCGCACCCAACGACCTAAACATCTCGCGGCCGACATCGTGCCCTGCGCACGGAACAGGGTGACTTCGCATCAGGACGATGGAGATTCGAATATTCAATCCCGGCAGAGCAGGCTTCCTGCATCGTGAAGGGGATTTTGCCACTTAGGTCGGCGATGGCGGAGACGAACAAACAACCGAAATCGGGGAGCCGCAAACAGTCCGCGAACGTCTGCAAATGGGTCAAATTGCTGCGACGTGAATCAATCGGCTTGAGCAATTTGCCCTTTAATGAATCTGGCATCAGGGGCATGCTCACATCCCGAATAGTGGGCGGGCGCTAGGGCCCACCTCACATCCATCAAGACAGCGGCGGTTGCCCGTTTGAGGCAGTAAGGCCGCCATCGACTGGCAGGTTCACGCCCGTCACGAAATGCGCATCCTCACTCGCGAGGAACGCGATTACCCCCGCAATGTCGGCGGGCTCGGCACCGCGGCCCAATGGGATGCGTTCTTCGAACTTGGTGATCAACTCGGGCTGCTCCTTCATGCCCGCGGTCAGCGCGGTGTAGGTGAGCGACGGGTTGACCGCGTTGACGCGGACGCCGTGCTTCGCCTCGTCCATCGCCAGCGCACGGGTGAAGTTGCTCACTGCGCCCTTTGCCGCGCAGTAGAAGCTATGGTTCCAGTCGCCGCCCAGCCCGGACACCGACGACACATTGACGATGCAGCCTTTCGATTGGCGCAGATGGGGGATCGCCGCGCGGCTCATGTGAACGACGCCGTAGAGGTCGGTCTCAATCACCTTGGTGAATTCGGCGAAGTCGCCTTCATCGACTTTGCCGAGATGATCGACGCCCGCGTCGTTAACCAGCACGTCTATCCGACCGAAGCGATCGATCGCAGCCTGGACGAGCGTCTCGCATGCAGCGTGATCGGACACGTCGGTCTCGCGGGTTTCGACTGTGCCGTGCAGTTCGCCCGCCAGCTTGTCGAGCGCGGCCTTGTCGATGTCGCTCAATACCAGCGTTGCGCCTTCCTCAGCGAAGCGACGCGCGACCCCTTCACCGATCCCCGAGGCGGCACCCGTGATGACGATGACCTTGTTGGAAAAGCGCGCCATTATGCATTCCCCGCCTGAGCGTCGTGGTTGCCTTGCAGCTTCATGATTGTCCTCTCACTGTCGTCAGGACTGGTGTTCAGCTCAGGCTGGAATGTCCTGGATGGTAACGGTGTTGGCGGCGGCGATGCCGTTCTCACGGTGACGGAAGTCGCTGAGCGCCTGGTAGACCTGCATGCGCGCGCGCATTACGCCGCCCAGCGGGCGATGGACCTCAAGGCTATGGGCCGGGCGGAACGTCATCACCTCGTCGAAGTAGCGGACGCGGTCGGGACCATAGGCCGACTGCCGCGGCAGTCGGATCGTGGCGACGGTACAATATGGGCTTTCGCTTGTCGGCCAATCGACGGAGGTGTCCTCGATCGGCTGCGTCCCGGCATCGGTCCACAGCTGCGCCCGAAGCTCGAACACTGCGTCGTTGCCTTCGAAGTAATCGACCGCGGCATGGCGGAAGCCATCCTCATCCTGATGCGGGTCGAGCTGCCAATCGGCGAGCGCATGTTGCTCGGCTGAAACGGGAAAGGCCCCGATCTTCGCGACATGGTCGCCGTAGCGCACCGGGCACTGGCTGAAATATTCCTCGACCAGCGGGTGGCTGAAGGGGTGGCCATAGAAGTCCAGCTTCGCGCTTGGACCCGCACCAACGGCGTTCAGCACCTTGTTGATGTTGCGAGCGACAGAGGCGGCCGCGCTCTTCACTCCCTCAGGCATGGGAACCGTCAAGCCTATCTTCTTGGCTTGCGAGAGGAAGCCCCCGGCGGTCCCCGCCGGAAAGGTTGTCCCGCTGGCGAGAACGAAGTCCTGCGTCGGTGCGTCATGGCCAGGCAGCTTGGCGCCCTCGACGCCGAACACCTTGATCGACATGCCGCGATGGGTCGAGACACGGTCGCCAAGCTTTTCACCGGGTCCTTGCGCGAAGCGGACGGCGACATCGAACGTGCCCGGCTCCGCGAACAGGCCCTGTGCGAGTTCGGGCGGCAGCCCGGGCGCGACAGTGAGCTGGCCGATCACACAGGCCGTGCTCTTGGCATGGCTTGCCCGTACCGCGTGCCCGTCCCGCTTCTCCACCGTCTGGCTTTCCTGGGTCATACCCTGGATGATGCCGTCGATGCTCTCCTGTTCATCGGGCTCGCGTGTCTCGATGTCGGCCGAATAGCGGAGATAAGTCATGGGATGTCCGATCACTTGGCGGGCGTAAAGGAGAACAGCTGCGTCTTGATCGACGGCGGTGCGCCGGGCGTGAACCAGTTGGTGTCCTGGATATGGCTGGCGGTGACGTACATCGTCCCGTCACGCCCTTCGGAGAAGGTGTCGGGCCAGCGCAGCCGGCGGTCGGTCAGCACCGTCTCGACGGACGCACCGTTGAGCCGCTTGATCGCATAGTCGGTCGGTGAGGTCAGGTAGAGCACGCCTGCCTTGCTCATCCACAGGCCGTCAGCGACGTGGGTCTGCGCGACCGTCTTCACAGCAGCTGACCTGTCGGTCTCGCTGACGTCCGACCGCAGCTTGGCGGTGTCGATCGAATAGAGCGTCTTGCCGGTCAGCGCCTGATAGTAGAGCGTCTTGCCGTCCTTGGAGATCGCGATGCCATCGGCGGCGAAGGCGGGCTGGCGGCCATCGGGACGGACGAGCGGCTTGCCGTCCAGCGTGACCTTCACCGTCTTGTCGATCTGCGTCGAGGCGTGCCCGTCGAGCGCACGGTGGCTTTTGCCGCTTTCCAGATCGACGACGATGATCGCGCCGCGCGTGCCGCTGTCGGTGATGTAGCCGGTCTTGCCATCGGGCGAGAAGCGGATGTCGTTGAGATAGGTACCCTGCAGCGCGACGTCGCCGGGAACCAGAATCGTCTTCGTCACGGTGTTCGATGACAGATCGATGCGGACGAGCTTGGGCGCGCCTTCGAGGATCTTCTCGTTTCCGGGCGCGCCAGGATCCAGCACCCAGAGGTTGCCATGGCCATCGGGTACGATCGACTGCACGCAGACGAAATAATCACCGACCGGCAGTTCGTTGGCGCGGGCGTTGCGCCAGCTGTTCCACTTGGCGTCGGGATAGGGACGCAAGGATCCGTCCTTCATCACCTCGGCAACCGAGATGGGCGCGTCGTCGGTCCAGCGGGGAAAGTTGACGAAGCGACGGCCATCCTCGGTCACGGCGACGCCGGTCGCCTGATGATCGAACTGCGCCACCTGGGTCAGCTGTGCGCTGCGTCCCTGGGCATGGGCGACGCCGGCTGCGGCAGCGGCGACTAGGCCGATGGCGGCGATCCCGGCGGCATAGGGGGCGGCTTTCTTCATGGTCAGGCTCCTGTCGGTCGTATCGGTGAGCGCGGCGGGGTCGCCGGTAAAGAGGGTGAGAAGGTGGCGGACGACCGCCTCCGGGTTCTCGCGCTGCGGGAAGTGACCCACGCTTGCCAGCGTGACGGGCGCGAACGGGCCGGCGAACTTCGAGGGGACGTCCTCAGCTGTAGAGGGCGGGTTTACACCATCCGCATCTCCATGGAGGTAAAGCGTTGGCAGCGACAGGGTCTGAGCCGCTTTCACCTTCTCCTCCAGCCATGCACTGCCCGGGTCGGGCGCCGCTTCATCCCACCGGGAACGATAGCTATGGAGCGTCACGTCGACCCAGTCGGGATTGTCGAACGACCGCGCGACACGAGCGAACGTTGCTTCGTCAAACCAGCCAGGCGGCGACCAATTGACCCAGTGGAGATGGGCGAAGCCGCGGCGGTCTGCACGGACCGCCTCCGCCCCGCGCGCGGTCGCCATAAACCAGTGATACCATTGCCGCTGGGTCTGCTCGAAGGGCGGATTCGCCATGCCGCCGAGCCGGGGCGGGGTCGACAGCATCGCCAGCCGTTCCACCCGCTCTGGCCAGCCTACCGCAAGCGCTTCAGCGATGTTCGATCCCCAATCGTGACCGGCCACCATGAACCGGTCGATCTCCAAGCCGTCAAGCAGCGCGACCACGTCCATTGCATGGATCGCGCTATTACCGGTCCGGGGCGATGCATCGTCCCGAAACCGCGTCGCCCCAAAGCCACGAAGCGTCGGCACGATCGTACGCAGGCCAGCCTCGTTCAGGCGTCCTGCGACATGCTCCCATGTCGAGGCATCGTCCGGCCAGCCATGGAGCAACACGACTACCGTGCCGTCCCGCGGGCCCTGGTCGCGATAAACGATGTCGAGTGTGTCGGTCGCAAAGTATGCCAAACCTTGGTCGCCGCTCACGATCGGTCCCCGGCCGCTTCCTCTCGGGCATCGTTGGGCAAGCCCTCCTCGCGGCCGGGCACGGACATGTCGTATGCGTTGAGCAGCAGCGACACGAGGCAATAACCTCCGACGAGGTAGATCAGCTCTGCGGTCTGATCTTCGCCGAACGCGCGAACGGCGCGACCATAAGTAGAGGCGGGTAACTGGCATCCACCGGCCAAGGTCGCCGCCACGTCATAGGCGGCCTGTTCTTCTTCGGTGAGATCGGTGGGCCGCTGGCCTGCTGCGATCGTGGCAATCTTCTCGTTCGACAGCCCGGCGGCCTCGCCGACCCGTTCGTGCGCGTAAAGTTCATAACGGGAATTCATAGCCGCGCCGGTGGCGAGGATCGCTACCTCGTGCGCTGCCTTGGGAAGGCTCGCATTGTCGATCAGCGCCTTTGTGTAGACCCAGGCGGCGCGACCGAATGCCGGGAAGCGGAGCATCGGTGCGAATGGTCCGATGAGCGCGCCATCGGTCCGACGGGACACGAATCCCTTGAGGTGCTCGGCGATATATCCGCTCATCTCATCGTGCAGCGAGCGGAGATCCTCCGGCATGTCTGCCGGAGGAAATGGAGGCGCGCGCATCAGGCGGCCTCGTCCATCTCGCGCTTCAGACTGGCCATGTCGATGACATAGCGGAACCGCACGTCCTCGTTTTTGACCTTCTTGTAGGCCGCATTGACGTCCTGGATGTCGATCACCTGGACGTCGGGCGCGACGCCCTTCTCGGCGCAGAAGTCGAGCACCTCCTGCGTCTCGGCGATCGACCCGATCAGCGAGCCCGCCAGCGTCCGGCGGTGCATGATGAGTTCCTGGTTATTGTAGCCGGGGATCTGATCGAGCGCACCGACCGCGCAATAGGTCGCATTGCGCTTCAGGAGCGTGATGAACGGGTCGACTTTGTGCTTTTCCGGGATGGTCGAAAGGATGAAGTCGAAGCTGAGCTCAAGTTCCTTGTAGGCGTCCTTGTCGCCCTCGATCACGACTCGGCTGGCGCCCAGCGCCTTGCCCGGCTCGACCTTGTCCTTGTCGGTCGTGAACACCGTGACGTCGGCGCCCATCGCGATCGCGAGCTTCACCGCCATGTGGCCCAGCCCGCCGAGACCGACGATGCCGACCTTGTCGCCCGCCTTCACGCCCCAGTGCTTGAGCGGCGAATAGGTGGTGACGCCGGCGCACAGGATCGGCGCCGCCGCTTCGATCGGCAGGCTTTCGGGCACCTTCAGGACGAAATCCTCCGGAATCACGATGACGTTCGAATAGCCGCCATAGGTGTTGTCCTCGGCGTAGGTATTGACCCCATCCTCGGTCTGCGCGGCGGGCTTCATCGGGCCGTTGTAGGTCGCCAGCCAGCTGTTATGCCCCTCGCAATGATGCTCGTCGCCCTCGCGGCAGGGCTCGCACTGCCGGCAGCTGTCGATCATGCAGCCGACCCCGACGAGGTCGCCGACCTTGTGCCGCGAAACGCTTGCACCGGCAGCCGAGACGCGGCCAATGATCTCATGGCCCGGCATGCAGGGATAGACCGTATTGCCCCAGTCGTTCTCGACCTGGTGAATGTCGGAATGGCAGACGCCGCAATAGAGGACGTCTATCTGCACCTCGTTGGCCTTCGGCTCGGGGCGATCGAACTCGAGGGGCTTCAGGCGGCTGAACGAATGCTTGGCGGCGTAGCCGAGGGCCTTGGTCATCCTGTGTATTCCTTGTTTCGATTAATCAGGCGTTTGCGCTGGTCGGCTCGTGATAGGGGCAGCCGTTCACGCTCGCCCTGAAGTCCGCGGAGTGACGGTAGGTCTCGTTGCGCGCACGGTTGACGTTGCCGAGCGGCCGATGTGCCGCGAGCCCGGTCCAGATGCTGAAGCGTGTTTCCTCATCGATCTTGCGCACCTGGGCCGGATTCCAGCTATCCTGCGCCGGTACGCGCAACACGGCGACGCGCTGGAACGGCGAGACCTCCTCGTCCCATTCGACCGTGGGGTCTTCGATCGGCTGCTTTTCGAGGTCGCGGCAAAGCTGGACCTGGAATTCCCATTCCGCATCGAGCCGTTCCATCTCAACCCGCACATCCTCGCGGATCGCATCGGGTCGGTCGGCCGCCTCTACGATGCGGCCGGTCAGCGCGACCTGATCGGGCGCAATCGGCACGAGGCGATATTTGGCGATGTAGTCGCCCCACCGATACGGCGTGACCGAATTGTAGGTTTCGCCCAACGGATCGACGTTGGGCGTGCCGCCCAGCGTGTCGACCTTCGGACTGGAGAGCCCGACCGCCTCCAGGGCGTTGTGCACGCCACGCAATGCCGTTGAGAGCACCTCCTTGGTCCCCTCCATTCGGTCGGTCGTCTTCGCCAGTATCTTGACGTTGCCGAGGAAGGTCTTGGCGTCCTTCGCCACGAACACCTTGCCGTTGTTGGTGACGAAATCCTGTGCCGTTCCATCCGCACCAGGAAGGCGCTCACCCTTCACGTCGAAAACCTTGATCGCGAGGCCCCGTGGCAGGCTGATGCCATCGCGTAGGATGTCGCCGGCATTGGTCGAGATGCGGATGAGTGCCTCATGCGTGCCGGGAGAGGCGAACGCTCCCTGCGCAAGTTCCGGCGGCAGGGCATCGTCGATGACGAGTTCGCCCTTCAAGACGCCATGCGCCTTGGCATGGACGGAGCGGACCGCATGGCCGTAATCCTCCGCCGTCCGTTCTAGGATGACGTCGAACGCCTCGTTGAGCTGCTGGATGGTATCAGCTTCATCGGGCTGCTTCTGCTCGACGTCGGGTGCATAGCGGACAGGGGAACCGGTCATGGCACGGCCTCGTGATTAGAAAGGGGAGAAGGGCGGCAGTCGCCGCCCTTCCATATCGATCAACGCGCCAGCGCTGCTTTGAGCCGCGCTACAGCGAGGTCGTTCGCCTGCTTGGCGCCGTTCACGACCTTGGCCATGCCGAAGAACTCATGGGTGACGCCCGGGAAGGTCTTCTGCTCGACCTTGTCGCCGGCCGCCCGCATCGCGGCCGCCAGCGTTTCGCCATCCGAGCGGAGCGGATCGATCTGCGCGTTGATGATCGTCGTCGGCGGCAGACCACGCAGGTTCGAGGCGACCAGGTTGAGACGCGGATCCTGCGCATCGGCCTTGCTCGTCTGATAATAATAGCCGAACCACGGCAGCATCGCAGTGTTGAGCGGCTTGGCGTTCGCCGAGTCCCGCCGCGAGGGAAGCGTCATACTGCTGTTCGCGATCGGATAGACCGACACGATGTGCCGCGGCACCGTCAGGCCGTTGTCCCGCGCGTAGATCGCGGTCGCGACCGCAAGATTGCCGCCGGCACTCTCGCCGACCGTCGCGATCCGTGCAGGGTCGCCACCCCAGCTTGCCGCATTCTGGAGCGTCCAGCGATAGGCAGCGGCCGCATCGTCATGCTGCGCCGGGAACTTGAACTCGGGCGCATGGCGGTATTCGACCGAGACGACGATGGCGCTCAGCGCCTTCGCCATGGCCCGCGGCGCAGCATCGTAGGTGTCGACGTCGGCGATGACCCAGCCGCCGCCATGGTAGTAGACGATGACCGGCATGGCCTTGCCACCGGCGGGTGCACCGGCCGGCTTGTAGATGCGCGCGAATTGCTTGGGGTCGCTGCCGTACGGCAGGTCCTTCGTCGTTACCGACGGATCAGGCGCCGTCGACATACCCTTCTTCTGCATCGCCGCTTTGGCGCCGTCCGCAGCCGAGGGCTGCATCCGGGCTTCGGCCGGCGTGAGCGTCTCGATCGGCTTGCCGCCGAGCGACGCAAGCGCGTCTAGGACCGACTGCATGTCGGGTGCGGCTTTCGGGGGCTGCACGGATGTCGGGGGCGGAGGTGGCGGAGGAGGGGCCGTGACCGAGCGGGCTGACTGGGCGAGAGCCGGAACGCCTGCGATCGCCGTCGACGCGGCGATCAGCATGGAAATGGTTTTGCGCAAAAATCCCTCCTGTAACTATCCGTTTCTCAACCATCGGGCGCGCTTCGGCGTTTCGGTACGAAAGTAGACGCAAGCGTTTGGGCAGCGAAATTCGGGAGTATGGGGGGCGGCATGGATAATCAGGCTTCGATCGTGGATGGGACGCGCAGGTCTAACGCGTTGCCCTGTGAGGCGAATGGGCTGCTGCGTCTCTTGAATGACGCTGACCGCGCCGCCCTTGCGCCGCATCTGGAACCGGTACCGTTTCGCAATGGCGACATGATCGCACGCGCTGGCGATGCGGCCAACAGCATCTGCTTCCCGTTGACCGGTATCGCTGCAATACTTGACTCGCTCGAGGGTGACCGCCGCTACGCAGTCGCGCTGGTCGGCAGCGAAGGGTTCATCGGTTGGCAGTTGCTGCTTGGCAACGAGCGTTGGTCGCATGACGTGGTGATGAGGGCCGAACACGGCACGGCGATGCGGCTGTCGGCTGCGGCGTTGAACGAGATACTGGCCGACCGTCCGGCGATCCGAACCGTTCTGCTCCGTTTCGTCGACGTGGTCATGATTCAAATGTCTAGGACGATCGTCTCGTCGCTCGCGCATTCGATCGAGCGGCGGATGGCGCGATGGATCCTGCTCTACCACGATCGTGTGCAGGGGGACGACATCTGCATGACGCACGAGGAGTTCAGGCTCATGCTCGGCGTCCGCCGTAGCAGCGTGACCGACGCACTGCACAAGCTCGAAGAGGATGAGGCTGTCCGGTCCGTGCGCGGGCGCGTGATCGTGCGTGATCGCGAGCGGCTGCTGAGGCTCGCCGGCGACACCTACGGGTTCGCCGAGGCGGAACATCGGCGCCTACTCGGCCTCTGATCAAATTGAATCTGCCGACTGCCGCCCCCGGATGACCCCATGAGTGGCTTGAAATACCCATATCTCGCCGACTTGCCCTCACCGGTGAGATTGGACGCTTACTCGAGATGAACCAATGGCCGAAGTTGGGGCGGGGCAAATACTTCGCCAATGACCGGATATGGGCGAGAGCCGACATTCACGCAAACGAACGGCCAGTAAGACGACCATGTCGACGGCTCAGCCGATCCGCTCCCCGTAAGCCTGTTTTTCCAAAATCCGTTCCCGAAACCGTTCAACCCAAAATGGCCTGGTCGACATGGCGTTACGGGAAGGGAGGAATGCCCGATCGAAGTCGGGCACCCAGGAGGAACTGGCGGTCAGTTGCCGGAAGTCACGGGCAAGGAGCGGTCCTCCGAGTCACTCGCGCATGGAATGGCGAGTCGTATCGACTGGAGCCGACACCCGGACCGGTCGATCTCGTTACGCACAAAAGCCAAAGCGGGAATTTCAGCGGTCAGACCAGAAGGCGCGTCGGTAGGCAGCTTAGCCCTTGTCCCCGAGCAGGCGGCGCACGCGCCCGGCGCGTTTACGCAGAGCGGGCGCCGCCTTCGCATCGCTGACGTTGCCGGGCGTCGGCATCAGCGCATCGGGATCATCGCGCCACACCGCGCGACGATCCCGTTCCGCAGCGTCAGTCGAGGCCGGCGCGCTTGATGAGGTCTTCGGTCGAGGGATCGAACGACTGCCCGCCCTGATCCGCCGCCTTGGCCATTTCCTTGCCCAGCTCCACGCCGAACTGGTCGAACGAATTGATGCCCAGCAGCACGCCGTTCACGAACACGCGATGTTCGTAGAAGGCGATCAGCGCGCCCAGCGTCCGCGGGTCGAGCACGTCGAGCAGCAGCGTCGACGACGGCCGGTCACCGCTGTACGAGCGCGCCGGGTCCTCGACCTGCTTGCCCTTCATCAGTGCCGCGCCCTGGGCAAAGGCGTTGAGCAGCAGGTCGCGATGATGGTCCGGGGCCAGCGTATCGCCCGCCTCGATCACCGCGATGAATTCGACCGGCACCAGATGCGTGCCCTGGTGGAGCAGCTGGAACACCGCATGCTGGGCATCGGTGCCCACGCCGCCCCAGGTGATCGCCGCGGTAGGGCGCCCGACCGGCGTGCCGTCGGTCTTCACGCCCTTGCCGTTCGATTCCATCTCCAGCTGCTGGAGGTAGCTCGGCAGCAGGCGCAGCCGCTCGTCATAGGCGAAGGGCGCGCGGGTCTCGGCGTGGCGGACCTGCGTGTAATAGAGGTCGGCGAACGCGGCGAGCGCCGGTGCGTTCTCGTGCAGCGCGGTCAGGCGGAAATGGCGGTCCATTTCGGCCGCGCCTTCCAGCAGTTCCTCGAACGCGCCCCAGCCGAGCCCGATCGCGGCGGGAAACCCGATCGACGACCATAAGGAATAGCGCCCGCCGACGCCTTCGCTGAACGGCAGGATGCGGGTTTCGTCGACGCCCCATTCCATCGCCTTGTCGGGGGCCGCGGTCAGCGCGATCACCTTGCCATACGGGTCCTCGACGCCGTGCTCCTTCATCCATTGCAGCGCCGATTCGGCGTTGAGCATCGTTTCCTTGGTGGTGAAGGTCTTGGATGCCAGCACCAGCAGCGTCGCGGCGGGATCGAAATCCTTGATGGCATCCTCCAGCGCCACACCGTCGACATTGGACACGATCGCGACGTCGTAGCGCGCATCCTCGCGGCCGAGCGCGTCGACCAGCAGGTGCGGTCCCAGCGCCGATCCGCCGATGCCGATATGCAGCACGTGGCGGATGTCGCCCAGCGCACCGCCCTCGATCGCATCGATCAGCGAGCGCATGCGTTCGTGGAACCTGCGGGCGCGGGCGACGCTGTCGGCATTGCCCTCATAGCGTTCGGCGGTGTGCTCGACCGGGCGATCCTCGGTGACGTTGACGTGCTCGCCGCCGAACATGGCGTCGCGCTTGCCCGTCAGGTCCTGCGCCTGCGCCAGGGCGATGAAGGCATCCACCGCCTGCGTGGTCAGGTGGGTCTTCGACCAGTCGAAATGGATGCCCGCGACATCCAGGCTGAACTTCGACAATCGCTCGCCATCGGCCTCGAACAGGTCGACCAGTCGGGGGGAGGGGAGGGCTTCGATCGCGGTCCAGTCGCTCATGGGTGTCCGTCCTTCAGGGGAGGGGGTGTTCGTGACAGCTCCGTAATCAACCTGTGTGACAGGACAAGTCCTGTCGGTTGTGCGGAACGACTACTCAGGACGCTCGGGGAGCGCTAAGGCTCCCCACCTATGCCAGACACTTCCGCGACACCGGCCAGGCCCGCACGGGCGCCGCGCTCCGAACTCAACGAGACGATCCGTTTTCTCGTGAAGCTCGCGATCGCGGTGCTGATCCTGCGCAGTTTTATCTTCGCGCCCTTCTCGATTCCGTCCGAATCCATGCTGCCCCGCCTCCTGATCGGAGATTACCTCTTCGTCACCAAATGGAACTACGGCTATTCGCGGTGGTCGCTGCCGTATGGCGTACCGCCGATCCCGGGCCGAATTCTGGGGCGCGATCCGGCTCGTGGCGACGTGGTTGTCTTCCGCTCGCCGGGACCGGACGATCATGACGTCATCAAGCGCGTCATCGGCCTGCCGGGCGATACGATCCAGGTGGTTCACGGTCAGGTGATCCTCAACGGCAAACCGATTCCGAAGCAGCGCGTCGCCGATTTCGTGCTGCCGCTGACGGCCAATTTCGACGCGCAGAAATGCGGAGCGACGTTCCAGGACGTGGATGCGGCGGGCGCGCCGATCTGCCGCTATCCCCGCTTCCGCGAGACGCTGCCGGGCGGCAAGAGCTACATGGTACTGGATCAGGCGGAAATCCCGCAGGCCGACGATACGGGCCTGTACACGGTGCCCGCAGGCAATGTTTTTCTGATGGGCGACAATCGCGACGACAGCGCCGACAGTCGTTTCCCCGCGCCGATCGGCATGGGCTACATTCCGATGGAACGGATCGAGGGGAAGGCCGTCGTCACCTTCTTCTCCACCAACGGTAACGCGTCCTGGATCAACCCGGTCAGCTGGTTTTCCGCTGCCCGGTGGAGCCGCGTGGGAGAGGGCTTCTGAACGCCGATCTGTCCGGCTGGCTGACGCAGACATTCGGCCGCCGGCCCGCCGACCTCAAGCCCTACGAACGCGCGCTGACCCATGGCAGCCAGGCCGCCGAGAATTACGAGCGGCTCGAGTTCCTTGGCGACCGGGTGCTGGGGCTCGTCATGGCGGAATGGCTATGGGAACTGTTTCCGAACGAACCGGAGGGCCAGCTGTCGAAGCGGCTGAACGCGCTGGTGACGGGCGTGGTCTGCGCCGACGTGGCGCGCAATCTTGGCGTGCGCGCGCACCTGCGGCTCGGCAAGCAGGCGCGGGATGATGGCGCGTATGAAAGCGACAACATTCTTGGTGACGTGATGGAGGCGTTGATCGGGGCCTGGTATCGCGAATGCGGGCTCGACGCGGCGCGGGCATTCGTGCGGAGCGCGTGGGGCGCTCGGGTACAGAGCGGTCACAAGGCGCCGCAGCATCCCAAGTCGGCGTTGCAGGAATGGGCCGCCGCGGCGGGCCGCCGCACGCCCGAATATGTAGTGATCGACCGTTCCGGGCCGCACCACGCGCCGCGGTTCAAGGTGCAGGTCAAGATCGGGACCTATGCCGATGCCATTGCCGACGGCGCGAACAAGCAGGAAGCCGAGACGGCGGCGGCAAAGGCGTTGCTGGCGAAGCTGACGACCTGATCCTCCCGAGCGATGACGGACGGCGCCGCCTTGCCCTCGCCGCTCATTCCCCCCAAAGGAGCAGTCATGATCCAAACCCAACATTGCGGCCTCGTCGCCGTCGTCGGCGCGCCCAATGCCGGCAAGTCCACCCTGGTCAACGCCCTCGTCGGGCAGAAGGTCGCTATCGTCAGCCCCAAAGCGCAGACGACCCGCACCAAGCTGCTCGGCGTCGCGATCCAGGACGACGCTCAGATCCTTCTCGTCGACACCCCCGGCATCTTCGAACCGCAGCGCCGGCTCGATCGCGCGATGGTATCCGCGGCATGGAGCGGCACCGAAGGCGCGGACATGATCGCGCTGGTGGTGGACGGAAAGGGCGGGATCGGGAGCAAGGTCACCGCCATCGCCGAAGCGCTGAAGGATCGGCCCGAGCCGAAGATCCTGATCCTCAACAAGGTCGATGTCGCGGACAAGCCGAAGCTGCTGCTGCATGCTGAAAAGCTGAATGCCCTGATGCATTTCGCCGACACCTGGTTCGTGAGCGCGCAGACGGGTGACGGCCTGCCCGAATTGAAGTCTGCGCTCGCTGCGGCGATGCCGGCGGGGCCGTGGCATTACCCGGAGGATCAGGTGTCCGACGCCACCGAACGGGCGCTCGCATCGGAGGTGACGCGCGAACAGCTCTACCTCCAGTTGCACGCCGAACTTCCCTACGCCAGCACCGTCGAGACGGAGAAATACAGCGAGCGCGAAGACGGGTCGGTCGAAATTCACCAGCAGATCCTCGTCGAACGCCCCACCCAGCGCGCGATCGTGCTGGGCAAGGGCGGCCAACGGATCAAGGAGATCGGCGCCCGCGCCCGAACCGAACTCGCCGGGATCATGGATCGTCCGGTGCACCTGTACCTGCACGTCAAGGTCAAGCCCGGCTGGGACGAGGATCGCGACGTTTACAAGGACCTCGGATTGGACTGGGTCGAATAGGGCGGTCTAGCGCGGCAACGCCGCACTATCGCCCAGCAGGGCGTCCACCCATGCCGGCACCAACGTGCCGGCCGTACCCAGGCGCGTCTCGTCGAAAAATCCGCTTCCCGCCGATCGCTCGAGATTGAGTTCCAGCGTCGCGGCGCCACTGGCCGCAGCAAGCTGCACGAATCCGGCCGCCGGGTAAACGGCGCCCGACGTGCCGATCGAGACGAACAAATCGGCCTGTGCCAGCGCTGTCTCGATGCCCTCCATCTCGTACGGCATCTCGCCAAAGAACACGATGTCGGGCCGTAATGCAGCGGCACCGCATGCCTCGCATACAGCGCCCATCGGCAACGACGCTGCCCAGGTCTGCCGTTGCCCACAATCTGCACACAGGGCGGAGCGCAACTCGCCGTGCATATGCAGCATGCGTCGTGCGCCGGCGCGCTCGTGCAGGTCGTCGACGTTCTGCGTCACGATCAACAGATCGCCCGGCCACTCTCGATCAAGCCGCGCGAGCGCGACATGCGCCACATTCGGTACGACATCGGCCAGCGCCGCGCGTCGCATGTCATAGAAACGGTGCACCAACTGCGGGTCGATCACGAGTGCCTGCGGCGTGCAGACATCCTCGATCCGATGTCCCTCCCACAGCCCGCCTGGACCGCGAAAGGTGGCGATGCCGGACTCGGCGGAGATGCCGGCCCCGGTCAGGACGACGATGTTGCGGATGTGCGTCATCGTCGCAGCCTTAGCGTCGATCCCGCGCTCGCAGAAGCCGCTCGCGGCGGTTCGCTTCACCGTTATGTTAGCGGCACCGCCTGTCCTAAGCAGCCGGCCTGTGCCAAAGGGGCGCCATGACCTTCGCGCCCATGAACCCGACGCCTCGCATGGCCATCGCCCATGATCGTGGAGCGCGCGCATGACCGCGATCGGCATCTACGGCAGTAGCGGGCGCATGGGGCGCGCGATTGCCGAGCAAATTGCGGTCGCGGGAGCCACGTTCGCGGGCGGCGTCGATGCGGGCGGCGATCCGTCGGCGTTGGCGGGGGTGGCGGATGTGCTGGTGGATTTCTCGACGCCCTCGGCACTCGACGCGCATCTTGCCATTTCGCGCGCGGCCGGCACGCCGCTGGTGATCGGCACCACCGGCCTTACCCAGGCCCAGCATGCCGCGATCGATGCCGCGGCGGCCGACATCGCGGTACTGCAAACCGGCAACACCTCGCTCGGCGTCACCCTGCTCGCCCGGCTGGTGCGCGAGACTGCGGCGAAGCTGGGCACCGACTGGGACATCGAGATCGTCGAGAGCCACCATCGCCACAAGGTCGACGCGCCGTCCGGTACCGCTATCCTGCTCGGCGAGGCCGCGGCGGCGGGGCGGGGGACGACGCTGTCCGAATTGCGGGTCGATGGCCGTGCCGGGCTGACCGGCGCACGGACCGAGGGGACGATCGGCATGGCCTCGCTGCGCGGGGGGTCGGTGATCGGCGATCACAACGTCGTCTTCGCCAGCGAGGGGGAGCGGATCGAGCTGGCGCATCTGGCGCAGGACCGCAGCATCTTCGCCAAGGGTGCGGTTCGCGCCGCCCTGTGGATCGCCAGCCAGCCGCCGGGCCGCTATCGCATGGGCGACGTGCTGGGCCTGTGAAGAAGGCGGACGTCTTCGAATTCTACCGCCGGCTGGCGGAGGCCAACCCGCATCCGGAAACGGAGCTGGAATCAGGCAACGCCTACCAGCTGCTGGTCGCGGTGGTGCTGTCGGCGCAGGCCACCGACGCCGGCGTCAACACGGCGACGCGCGCGCTGTTCGACCGAGTGAAGACCCCGGAACAGATGGTCGCATTGGGCCTCGACGCGCTGAAGCAGCATATCCGGACGATCGGCCTGTTCAACACCAAGGCCAAGAACGTCATCGCCCTGTCCGAGGCGCTGGTCGCCGACCATGGCAGCGCGGTGCCGGACGATCGTGCCGCACTGGAGCGACTGCCCGGCGTCGGCCGCAAGACCGCCAATGTCGTCCTCAACGTCGCGTTCGGCGCGGAGACGTTCGCGGTCGACACCCATATATTCCGCGTCGGCAACCGCACCGGCCTTGCCCGCGGCAAGACGCCGCTGGCGGTCGAGAATGCACTCGACAAGGCGACACCGCAGCCGTTTCGCGTCCATGCCCATCATTGGCTGATCCTGCATGGCCGCTACGTCTGCAAGGCGCGCAAGCCCGAATGCTGGCGCTGCATCGTCGCCGACCTGTGCGCATTCAAGCCCAAGACGCCGGCGCCCCGAACCCCGCCGCCCGCAACGCCATAAATCCACTGGCGCAGCCCGCGGGGCTTTGCTAGGCGCAGCCCACAGGCACCCGTAGCTCAGCTGGATAGAGCGCTGCCCTCCGAAGGCAGAGGCCACTGGTTCGAATCCAGTCGGGTGCACCATAACCGCCGACACTGGAATGCTCCGCATCGATCGCCCATCGATCGTATCCCAGATTCGCGCACGATCCGGCAGATCGCCGCTCAGAAGGCGTTGCGGTGGGTCAGGACGCGGAGGGTGGCGACGAGGATGTGCAGGTCGCGCCAGATCGTCCAGCCCTGCATATAGGCGATGTCCGACCGCAGGCGGTTGGCGAGGTCTTCCTCGATCAGTGTCGCACCGCGAAAGCCGTGGATCTGCGCCAGCCCGGTGATGCCGGGCTTGATCGCGTGGCGCAGCCAATATTGCCGGTCGACGTTCCAGAACAGCTTGTCGCCGGCGAGGCTGCCGAGCGCGTGCGGGCGGGGGCCGACGATGCTCATTTCGCCGCGCAGCACGTTGAAGATCTGCGGCAGCTCGTCGATGCTGGTGGCGCGGATGAAGCGGCCGACGCGGGTCACCCGGTCATCGTCGCGCGCCGTCGAGCGATCGCCCCTGGCATCGCACAGGTCGCTCCGCATGCTGCGGAACTTCAGCATCGAGAACAAGGTGTTGCCGCGCCCCATGCGCGGCTGGCGGAACAGCACCGGTCCCGGACTGTCGAGCCGGATCAGCAGGGCGGTGACCAGCAGCACCGGCCACAGGATGGCGAGCGCCAGCGTGGCGACGAGCGTGTCGAACCCGCGCTTCACCAGCCGATTGACCGTGCCGAGGGGACGGAGCGACACGACGGCGGTCGGCTGGTCGGCGAACCGCGCGGCGCGCAGCATGCCCAGCGCAGCCATCTCGCCCAGCACCACTTCGCCCTGCACGTTGGCGCTTTTCAACACGGTCGCCCATGCCTCGCGCCGCTCGGGACTGCACGCGACGACCACCCGTTCGGAGGCGGCGAAGGCGGAGCCGAGCCGGTCCAGCGCCACGGGGTCGTCCATCCTGGGTTCCAGCCCCTGCGCCGCCGCCATCAGCACGGGCATGCCGGGTGGCGGGACGACCGGGACATCGTCGATGACGAGCAGTTCCGCGATCGGGTTGCCGCCCAGCACCCGCATGGCGATCCGGTGCAGCAGCCACCGGTTGGCGCCGAGCAGCGCCATGCCGATGCCGCCGCCGATCACGACGACGCTGCGCGACAGGGGTATCGCCGCATGCAGGTAGACAGCGACCAGACCCGCCACGAGGATCGCGGTGGCGAGCGCGGTCGCGGCATCGCGTGCGGTGCGCCGCCAGTCATGGAAGAACCGCGCGCCATAGGGTTGCCGCTGCGCCACGATACCGAGGTAGATCGGCACCATCAGCACGCAGCTGATCAAGCCGGCCGGATCGAACAGGGTACCGAAGCGAACGAGGTTGCCGATCAGGAACGCGGTGACGATCGCAAGGCAATCGCCGACAGCAAGCGCCCCATAGGTGCCGATCCGCAACAGCCGCCGGGACATGATCGGTGCGCGCGATGCGGTGCCGGATACCCCTGCGGGGTACATCGGGCCGCGCTGGATGTTCATGCGACGGCCCGGGTCCGCGCCCGGGACGGACCGGCAACCGGCGGCTCGATGGAGGGGGCGAAGGGGGCAACGGGCGGCAGGTCGCTGCCATGGGCCTCGTTCGCCTGGCGCAGGGTCGCAGCGGCGATGTCGATGAAGCGACGCCGTGCGGCGGTGCCGTTGAAATGATGGTCGGCCTGATCCAGCATCACCACCCGCGCCGGGGCGTAGCCGGCGATCCGGCGCCCCCTGGCACCGAACTGCATCGTCAGGTCGGCAAGGCCCGGATCCTCGTCGCTGAAGACCAATGTGGTGTGGACGCGCCGGTCGGTCAGGACGCGCATCTGTTCGCGCGCGCGGGCGGTGTCCGATCCGGGCGCCGGCGGCAGCAGGCTGCGCGCGGCGTGCCTGGCACGCGTCCAGCTGCGCTTGGCGAGGACGCGGGCGATGCCCGGCAGATCGGCCTCGCCGGCGAACATCCGGCGCCATTCGCCCGGATTGCGCATCGCGCGCAGATATCCCTTCAGCGATCGCTTGTTGTCGCGCACCGCGACGCGGATATCGTCGCCGTAATGCCAGATGAATTTCTGCAGATTGAGGACGACGTTGCCGACGACGCGCGGATCGGCCAACGTCACCTGCAAGGCGGTGTGCGCGCCCGAACACAGGCCAAAGGCGACCACCCGTGCAAATCCCGCCTCGGCCAGCCGGTCGATGCCCGCCACGCCTTCCGCAATGCGTTCCGGGTCGTAATGCGGGTGCCGGGTGTTTTCGCCTGCGGGGCTGTCGCCCATGCCGGTGAGGTCCATGCGCAGCGAGGCATGGCCCTCTGCCGCCAGCCGTCGGGCGAGCCGAACGTAGGCGCGGCCGTTGCCGATATGATGCGTGCTGCCTTCGTGCAGCAACAGGGCGGCGACCGGTGCCGCGGCGATGCTGCGGGGGCGGCACAGGATGCCGAACAGGACCTGACCGGGACCGAAGCGCACCGGTTCCTCGACCCAGTCGTGATCGGCCAGCGTCAGCGCGATCGGGACCGACGTCGCCATCGGACGCGTGGGTACGGAGGCGGGGGACGGGGTAAGCCCGGCCACCCAGGCGGTGATGGCGGCGAAGGTTGCGGCCGGCGACTGGTTGGTCGTCGGATCCTGCATCCAGCCTTCGTAATCGGGGAAGGGAAGTTCGGTGACGGCCGCGCCCGCATCGCGCCACGTAGCGGCGAGTTTGCCCGGACGGCGATCACCCCGCGCCGGAATCAGCAACGCCGGACAGGCGGGGGCGGGAGCGCCGGTCAGGTCGATGCCGGCGACCTGCCGCTGGAACGCGGCGGGCCAATGAAAGCCGTTGGTGTTGAGCGGCAGGTCGCTGTCCGCCGGCGGAACCGGATCGAGGCCGGACAGGCTGGCGACACTGGCCGACGCCCGCGTTTCGCGCAGGAAGGCATGGCCGGACAACACCGGCGCGATCAGGGCGAGCGCGCCGACATCGTCGACGCCATCGGCGGCGAGCAGCGCGACCGCGGCCCCCAGCCGGACGCCGGCCATGACGATCGCACCGACGCCGCATTGGTCGCGCAGCACGGCCGCGGCGCTGCGCGCGTCGGCGACCAGACGGTCGAGTGCGACGCCGTCGCCGTCGCCGATGCCGTCACCGGTGTCGCGATAGTCGAAACGGATCGCCGGCACGCCGGCCGCGGCGAGCCGATCGGCGAGCGCCATCATGCCGTGATGCGTGCACACCTCCTCCTGCGCGAAGGCCGGGCACAGCACGACACCGGCAGGCGTTGCGCCCGCGGCCGCACCGGATCGCGCATGGATCCAGCCGAAGCAGCCGTCGAAATAGACCGGCGTCATTCCCACACGTTCTGTCACGATGTCTCCCCCCATCGGTCGTGCCGTGCTCAGCCGAGGCCGAGTGTGTCGCGGACCTCGGCGGGCCAGTCGGCCAAGTCGAAGCCGTGGTGACGCAACAGCGCCAACACCAGCCGTTCCATGCCGAAGGCGCAGCACGCGGTCTGGGCCGGTTCGCCATCGGGCGTGCGGATGTCCCACGTGTCGCCGAAATAGCTCATGTGATAGTTGAAGCTGAGGCAGGCGGTCGGCCCGGCGCCGTCGTTGACCGGGATCAGCAGCTCGAACTTCAGGTTCTGCATGCGCTGGCTGTCGGCCATCAGCTTGCCGGCGCGACCGAAGAACGGATCGTTCGCCACCTCCACCTCGAACGGCAGGCCGAGCGAGCGCGCGAACGCCTGCCCACGCTCCATCCAGTCCTCGCGGAAGGCGAGCACCTGCGCGGGCGTGCCGATGCGGACATATTCGCGCATCCGGAACAGCTGCAGCCGGGTCGGCTCCAGCGAGGGTTCGTGGCGGAAACAATAGGATGCGACGTCGACCAGATGGCCATCGTCCGCCAGCACGCCGCGCTGCGCGACGATCGGATAGACCGAATAACAAGCGGCGGGCGTCAGCACGAGGTCGGCGGGCTGCTGGTTCTCCATCCAATCCTCGCCGCGTTCCATCTGGCCCATCAGCTTGTGGTGGGCGCGATCGTCGCCGCAGAAACAGTGCACCGTCCCCGCGAAATGCGGGAAGTTCTTCATGTAGCCGCTCTTCTCGAACGTCTTCTGCGCCATCGCCGGCGGGAAGCGCATCACCTCGGCCTTGTCGTCCAGCCCGGCGCGCGTGATCGCGCGCTCCAGTCCGTCGTAGATCGCCTCGAACGTGCCGTTTCGACCCCACAGGCCGTCGACGCCGGTCGGGAACAGGATACCGGCGGCGACGAGCCGGCTGCGGAAGCTGGTGTGCATGTCCATGTCAGATCGTTCCCAGATCGGTGCGTTGCGCGAGGAGCAATTGCCCGGTGGTCGCTGCAATGCGGTCGTTGTTGATCATCAGCTGCGCCGAGATGATGTCGCGCAGGTGCCGGCCGATGCTGAATTCGCTGCCGTTCTTGTACCCGGCCATGCCGCAGATGCGCATCGCCTCCATCACGACATCGTAACAGGTCTCGGACACGTCGAGCTTGAGCATGTTGAGCGCGGCGCCGCAGGCCATGCCGGTCGGCCAGTGCGCCTCTTCCGCAGACATCGCCGGCGCGCCGTCGACCAGCGGCGAGCAGGCGTCGAATTGCGCGATCAATGGCGCCAGGCGCGCGCGCAGGCCATCGATCTCACCCGATGCGCGGACCAGCCGCGCCGCGCCCGGCGGCACGACGCCGCGGCTGCGACGCGCCTGCGCGCGCAGGAACTGGCGGGCGCGCGACAGGGCCTCGACCGCGATGCCCGTCCAGGCGGCGCTCCAGAGCAGATGCGACACTGGCACCATCACCTCGGCCGAAATCTCTGCGAACGAGGCGGGCAGGACCTGTTCGGGAACGCCTTCCGCCCTGAAGGTGAAGCCGATGCTGCAGGTGCCGCGCATGCCCAGCGCGTCCCAGCTGCCGGTCGGCTCCATCTCGGCCTGTTCGCGCGGGATCGTCACCATCACCTGTTCCGACGCGACCGCATCGGCGTGCGCGCGGGCGGTGACCAGGAAGGCGTCGGCATAGGCGCCGTAGGATACGGTCGGCGCCTGCTTGACCAGCGTCAGGCGGCCATCCGCCACTTCCACCGCGCACAGGCTGGACCGGGTGTCCCCGCCGATGCCGACTTCGGACGTGATCGAGGCGAGAAGCAACTGTTCGCTAGCGATGCGTTCCGCGAACGCCCGGTGCCATGGCTGGTCCAGGCCGTGGCCGACGATGCAGGCGAGCTGGCTGTGGTGCATCGCATAGACCATTGCGGTCGATGCACAGACCCGGGCGAGCTGCTGCGTCTGGCCGGCGAGTTCGGCGAGCGTCGCGCCATGGCCGCCCAGCGAGACGGGGACCATCGCGCCGAACAATCCTTCCTCGCGCAATGCCTGAACGGCCTCGTGCGGGAAGCGACCCTCGCGATCGACCGCGTCGGCGTATTCCGCCGCGACGGCGACGACGCGGGCGATCCCGGCCGCCAGCGGATCGCCGCCGGTCACCGGATCATGCAGCACGCGCTTCATCCCGGATCGACGTGATTGCGGCGCTGAGCGCATCGATGCTGACGAAGGTCGAGCGGACCAGCAGCGCATCGGGAAAGGCGACGTCGAATTCGTCCTCGATCGCCAGCATCACGCCGACGGTCGCAAACGACGTCAGGCCAGCGACGAACAGGTCGTCACGGGTCGACAGGCTGTCGGCCGGGCGGGCAAGTCCGCCGACGTCGTCGAGAATGGCGCGAAGGGTACGTTCCAAGATGATATCCTCGGGTAGCGGCCGGAGGGGACGGCGGCGTTGGGCAGGATGATGCGCGATCGCGATTAAGATCAGGTAAGTGAGCCGGGCCGGCTCAACGCCGCGTGAGGTCGGCGCGGGCGGCGCGCAGGAAGCCGATGGTGCTGGGCCCGTAGCGGCGCAGCATCCGCCGCGGCTCCAGCATGATGCGCCACAGCCATTCGAGGTTCAGCCGGACCATCAGCGCCGGGGGCGGGGTGGTGGTGCCGAGCATGAGCCGGAACGACTGACCGACGCACAATGCCCAGCACGGCGGCAGCAACGCGCGGTGGCGATGGACGAACACCTCGCTCTTGGGTGCGCCGATGCACAGGAACAGCAAGGTCGTGTCGAACCGCGTCACCTCGTCCGCCAGCGCGGCGCATTGTGCGACATCGCGGTCGAAGCCGAATGGCGGTACGTGCGTGCGGCAGGCGAAACCGGGGATGTCCCGCGCGACCCATGCCTCGATCAGCGAGGCGGTTTCGTCCGTATCGACGACGAAATAGCCGCGATGGCCGGCGAGGGGGGCGGGGTCCTCGAACATGCGCTCGATGACTTCGCGACCGGCGACGCGGCCGGGCAGCGACAGGCCGCGAAGCCGGGCGAAGCGAAAGACCGGGAATCCGTCGGCGACGATGATCTGCGCGCTTTCCACCGCCGTGCGGAATTCGCCATCCTCGCGCGCCAGCGCGACGTGCTGGATGTTGGGTGTGACGAACAGGCCGACCCCTTCTGCGGCAGACCGTCTGGTCCCGAGCATGTAGCGGGCGCTCTGTCCGGAATCGAAGTCGCGTATGCGCATGCCGAGGACGGGCTTGCGGACGCGCCGTTCGACGCCGGTATAGGGTGCCTTGGGCCGGGTCGCCTGCGTCGGAAGGTGCTCGATGTCCTGTACTCCGTCCGGCAGGGCGATCAACGAAGGCCGCGGTGTACATCGGGAGGCTTAATAAATTGTGGGGGCGCACCCGGCGACGATGCGGCGCATTAACCCTCGTGCAGCGCTTTGCTGCTAATCGCGGCGCGTGATCATCGATAGCAAAGAGCTGGACGACGGCGCTACGCTGCGCGCCGATATCTGCATCGTGGGCGGCGGCGCGGTGGGGATCGCCATGGCACTCGCGCTTGCGGGCAAGGGCCGCGACGTGCTGCTGGTCGAGGCGGGCGGCACCGTGCGCGAGGATGCGATCCAGAAGGCGTATCGCGGCACCGTCGTCGACCCGGCGCTGCACAGCCCGCTGATCGATTATCGCGAACGCCGGCTCGGCGGCACGACCACGATCTGGGGCGGGCGCTGCATGCCGCTGGACCCGATCGACTTCACACGGCGCGCATGGATTCCCGCGAGCGGCTGGCCGATCGATGCCGACACGCTGGCACCATATTACCCCGCGGCCAACCGCCTCTGCGAGGCGGGAGCATTCGACTATCGCGCCGACAGCGCCCTTCGCGCCGGCGCGCGGGCGATGATCGGCGGTTTTGCCGGCACCGCGTACACGACCGATCGCCTTGAGCGATTCAGCTGCCCGACCGACTTCGGCACGCGGTATCGTGAGCGGCTGGCGGCGGCACGCGACGTCCGCGTCGTGCTGAAGGCGGCAGTACAGGCGATCGGGCTCGATCCCGCCGGGCAGCGCGTCGCGACACTGACGCTGCGGGACCCGGCGGGCCGGACCTTCACGGTGACCGCGGGCGATGTGGTGCTGGGCGCTGGCGGGCTGGAGACGACGCGGCTGTTGCTGGCGAGCCGCGACGTGCATCCACACGGCATCGGCAATCATCACGACGTGCTCGGCCGCTATTATATGAGCCATCTCGCCGGGACGATCGGGACGGTGCACTTCGCCGATCCGGACCGCGTCTGGCATGGTTACGATGTCGCCGAAGACGGCACCTATTGCCGCCGGCGACTGGCGCTGGGCGAGGACGCGCAGCGCGACCATCGCATCGGCAATTTCGTGGCGCGGCTGCACCACCCGCGCATCGCCGATCCCGGACATCGCACGGGCGTGTTGTCGGCGCTGTTCCTCGGGCGAATGCTGGTGCCGCGGCTGTATCGCCAGCGGCTGGCGGGCAGCGGCGGTAATGGCCTGCGCGACACGGTGGAGCATGCGATCAACGTCGCCCGCCAGCCGTCGGCGGTCGCCCGGTTCGCCTGGCAGGCGCTGGTCGATCGCCGGCTTGCCGAGCGTAAATTCCCGTCGATCGTCGTCGTGCCGCGCAGTGGGCGATACAGCCTGGATTTCCACGCCGAGCAGGAACCGCAGCACGCGAGCCGCGTGTATCTGGGGACCGAGCGCGATGCGTGGGGCATGCCGCGGCTGGTGGCGGACTGGCGCTATTCCGCGGGCGACGTCACCACGGTGAAGACCGCGCTCGCCCTGCTCGCCGAGGATCTGGCGCGGGGGGGCTGTGGCCGGTTCGACTATGATCCCGATGAGGTCGAGCGCGAGATGACGCGCTACGGCGCCTATCCCGGACATCACATCGGCTTGGTCCGGATGGGGGACGATCCGCGCCATAGCATGGTCGATCCGGATTGCCGGATTCACGGCATCGCCAACCTGTACATCGCGGGGGCTGCGGTATTCCCGACGTCCAGTCAGGCCAATCCGACGCTGACCGCGGTCGCACTGGCGCTGCGCCTTGCCGACCGGCTGCTGGCGAAACCCTGTCGTGAAGCGGGAGCCGTGACATGATGCGCGTTCTGGTATTGGGCGCCGACGGGTTCGTCGGACGCCGGGCGATCGCGGCGCTGGCGGCGAGCGATTGGGCGACGCCGATCGCCGGCAGCCGCCGCGTCCGCGAGGGCACCGGGGTCGCTCGCATCGCGGTCGACGCCACCGACCGGCAAGCGCTGGCATCGGCGCTCGACGGCATCGACGCGGTCGTCAATTGCGTCGGCGGCAACGCGTCGGTGATCCGCCGCAATGCCGAGGCGCTGTTCGCCGCAGCGGGATCGCGACGGATCGTCCACCTCAGTTCGATGGCGGTCTATGGCAGCGCCACCGGCACGATCACCGAAAGCGCGCCATTGCTCGCGGACACCGGCAGTTACGCCACGGCGAAGGCGGCGGCGGAACGCTTGGCGGCGGATACCGATACGGTCCTGCTGCGCCCCGGCTGCATCTATGGCGCGGGCAGCGTCCAATGGTCCTGCGCGATCACGGCGCTGCTCGCCCGTCGTCGCATCGGTGACCTTGGCCGGCGGGGCGATGGCTACAGCAACCTCGTCCATGTCGACGATGTCGCGCGCGCCATCGTCGCCGCGTTGCGTAGCGATAGTGCCGGCGCGGCCTATAATTTGGCGATGGCGGATGCGCCCGACTGGAACGCCTATTTCCTGGCGGTCGCGCGGGCAAACGGACTGGTCCCGGTGCGGCGCGTGCCGGCGTGGCAATTGCGCGGCGAAACGACGATGCTCGCCATCCCGCTCGGACTCGCCCGGCGGGCGACGCGGCAGGCGCCGCCGCCGATCCCGGCGTGGCTGGCGACCCTGTGGCAGCGCGACATCCGGCTCGACCCGACGCGGGCCGAGCGCGAATTGGGCATGCGCTGGACCCCGCTCGCCGCCGGCGTCGCCGAGGCGGCTCAGGCGGTCAGCGTCCGCCGCCCCGTCAGCGAAGCGTAGAGCGCGCCGAGCGGCACGAAGCCGAGCTGCCGCTGCGCCACGATCGTCCCGCCGATCGCATTGACCAGCATCGTCGCCGCCGTGGCAATGGCGGCTCCATCCGCGCCCAGGCCCGGCACGAAGCAGACCAGCCCGGCGATCAGCGTGACGAACGCCAGTGCGTTGATCCGCAGCAACGACCGCGCATAGCCGGTCATGCCGAGCAGTTCGGGGGTCGTCGTCGTCAGCGTCGCCGCCAGCTGGCCGACCAGCAGGATGCGCAACGTCGATGCGGCCGGCGCAAAATGTGCCCCGAACAGCTTCAGGATGCGCGCCGGCTCCAGCGTCACCAGCAGGATCGGCAAGATCGCCAGCGCGAGCGCGAAACCGATCGCGCGGCTCGCCTCGCGACGCAGTCCGGCGTGGTCGCCGAGCATGTAGAGCCGGGCGAAGCGCGGCGAGACCATCGATGCGACGCCGCTGACGAACATGTAGATTACCAGCACGACCCGCCATGCGATCGCATACAGGCCGACTGCGTCGGTCGACGACAAGGCGCCGATAACGAAGGGCGGCGCGGCGCTGATGAGCAATTGCACCAGTTCCATGCTGAACAGCGAGAGGCCGGTGGTCAGCAGCGGTCCGTGGGCAGGCGCGGCGGCGCCACCCTGCGCCGGTGCGGCCGGCAAATGGCGGAACAGCAGCATGCCGCCGATCAGCATCGCCATCGTCATGCCGAATCCGACTGCGAGCAGCGCCAGATGGACGTCCAGCGGCAGGAAGAATGCGGCGATGCAGAACATCCCCGGCCATAGCCAGGTGTAGACGATCTGGCTTTCGGTGACGCGGTGCAACCCGGCAAGGGCGCCCGCGACCACGCTCGACAGGTTGAGCGGGACGATCGTCAGCGCGCCGAGCAGGAACAGCGGCGTCATCGCCGGCTTGTGCATGACCAGCGCGGCGATCGGCCATGCCGCCGCCGCGGTCAGGGCCGACAGAGCCAGCGACAGCGCGAGCACGATCAGCGTCGCCCGCTTCAGCGCCGCGCGCGCGGTCGCGACGTCGCCATGCGCCAGTGCCCGCGCCATTTCGCGGGTGAGGGCGCGATCGACGCCCAGCCGCCCCAGCCCGGAGGCGAGCGACATCGTGCCGAACACGATGTAGAAGGCGCCGACCTGATCCAGCGGCAGCCGCAGCGCGATCATCAGGTGCATGCCGTATCGGCACGGGATGTCGATCAGCCGTGTCGCGGTGGTGACCATCGATCCGCCGTGACGGGAGCGCAGGCGGCCGAGGGCATCAGCGATCATCGGGGTGCATTTCGAACAGGGTGATGCTTTGCGCGGGCAGTTGCACGTCGAGCGTGCCGCCGGCAAAGCGGGAAGGGGGCAGGGGGACGAGGCGCCCGTCGATGACGCGCATGCCGGTGACCCGGCCGTGCGCGGCGAAGCGGGCGAGTGTCAGCGATACCGCCTTCGCATCCGCCATCGTCTTGTTGATCGCCACGACGGTGAGTGCGCCGTCGCTGGCGCGCAACGCGCCGAATGCGGCGACGGTATCCGGATCGGGCGCGCGGGTCGCGACACTGGTTTCGCCGAAACCGGCGCCCCGCCCGTCGGCGTTGCGGAACAGCTTCATCGCCAGATAGGCGGGGCTGCCGGTCGGCGGTGTCATCCACCGCGCCGCCATCGCCAGCCCTTCGCGGCCGAAGATGCCGAGTACGTCGGCCTGCGCCGTCGCGCCGTTCATGTGCTGTGCCGCGCCCCAGTCATATTCGGTGATCGCGACCGGTGTGCCGGCACGATAATAGGTCGACACCCAGTCGCGCAGCCGCGGGATCAGCGCGACGGTGTCGGCGATCCAGTTGGTGTCGCGATAGCTGCGATCCCACAGCAGCCGTGTCGAACGGTTGCGGAGCGCCTGCATCGCCGACGAGACGTCGTCATGGCCATCGCCGCGAAATTCGCCGCCCTGAGGATAGAAATGGACGCTGACGACATCGACCGGAAACCCGGCCGCGCGCCAGCCGGTCAGCAGCCATGGCAGCAGGTCCATGCCACCGGTCTGGCTGGTGCGATCGGGCAGCGCGTCATAGCCCTTCGCATCGCCCCATTGCTGGTCGAAACCGCTGTAGCGATATTCCCCCCAGCCCCACGCCTCCGGCGCCATGATCCGGGCGGTGGGATCGACCGACTTGACCATGCGCGCATAAGCGATCGTCCGTTGCAGCTGCTCGCGCGCATGCAAGCCAACGGGGAGGACGTCGCGGTGGATGTCGTGCCACCGCGTGGTCTCGTTATCCATCGCGTAATAGCGGATGCCGCCCTGCGCGGCCGGGCCGAAACGGGCGACGAGGCCCCGGATCCAGGCGCGGGTGTCGGTGATCGGCACCGGATGGGCGGCGTCGTGTGGGTCGTTGCCGGTGATCGGCCGGCCGTCGGGTCGCACGCCGTTGCCCGCATCGGGCAGGCCGGCGCGGTCGACCGCGGCCTGCGGACCGTAGCGCGCGACGGAAAACGCCGCCCGCTTGCCGCCATCGGCAGCCAGCGTAGCGGCCCAGCCGGTCATTGGCACGGTGACGATCGGTTCGGCGCCCCCGGCCTTTGCCTCGACCACGAAGCGTGCGCCATATTGCGCGGCATCGTCCGCGGCGATCGGCAGGCTTTCGAAAAACCAGTCGCGGCCCGCGCCCCGCGCCTCGGTACGCCAGTCGTATAGCGATGCGCTGTTGCCGCCGGACCGGTCGAGCGCGAGCTTCAGGTCGCGCGCGGCTTCGGGGCTGGCGAAGCTGGAGCCGTAGATCAGCGGGCTGATCGCATGCCGGTCGGCGCCCGCGTCGATGGCGATCCGCACCGGTCCGTTCGCCGAGGCCTTGCCGCCGATCCACGCCCCGACCGACAGCGGTAGCGCGGCGAACAGTATCGCAATTGCGACGCGACGCTGCCGGGTCATGCCGCCACCTGTCGGGTCGCTGATGGTGCGCGCAATTGTTCGAGCCGATAGACGCCGATGGCGATCAGCATGGTCAATTCGCCGGGGGCCATCGTCATCGGGAACATCTCCGAAATCAGGATGGCATAGACCAGATAGTCCTGCAGCGCTGCCATGAACGGATCGTCGCGCCATTGCCGCACGGCCCGGAATATCCACACGCCGCGGACCGGGATCGCCAGGATCAGTACCGCGCCGATGATGCCGAATTCGAACAGCACGCCCATCCAGGTGATGTCGGCGAGAAAGAAGAAGTGGTTGAAATAGGTCATCATGCCCGCTGGATCGATCGGGCTGATCGTGCCGACACCGAAGATCCAGCGCAGCGGATTTGTCCCCAGGAACGCGATCGCCTTCACCGTGGATATCCAGCGCACGTCGAAGGCGAAGGCTTTGTCGGTGCTGAAGATCGATGCCATGTACGGGACCGAGAACAGCGCGCCGAGCGCGAAGGGGATCAGCGCGATCAGTACCATCTTCATCCGCGGGCTCGCGGCGATGAAGATGTTGATCGCCGCCATCAGCGCCATGCCGAGGACGAAGGTCCGCATCCGCACCAGCGAGAACACCAGCATGAATCCCGCCGCCCAGGCGAGCAGCCAACCCGGCTTCCAGCCATCGAGAAAGCGGCGATAGGCATAGAGGATGCCGATCAGCCCGAAGAACATTGGCAGGCGGATGCGGTTGCCGCGGCTGTCGGCGGCGAGCAGCGGCGAATCGCCGGCGACGTAATGTTCGCTGTAGGCGGATTGCGGTGCCAGCGCCCAGATCGCGATCAGCAGGACGAAGGTGATGAGCGCGCAGATGACGAAGCTGGTTGTCAGTTCCTCGAGCGTCGGGCGTGTCCAGCGGAGCAGCGCCAAGAAGGAAAAGGCGTAGAGGATCGGCAGCAGCTTCACCTGAGCGGCGATGGCCACGAAAAAGGTCTGCTGGAACGTCACCAGCGAGATGAAGGTCGGGACCAGCAGCAGCCAGACGAACGTCACCAGCAGCTGTCGTCCGCCAAGCGGTCGTTCGCCCGCGAACAGTAGCAGGCACAGCGGCAACGACAGGATCGGAAAGGCTTTCGACAATGCCCATAGCGGCGGCAGCATCTTCACATAGTGAAAGCTCTGGCCGAACAGCGGCAGCACCGCGACGAGCAATGCGACCCGCGTCCAGCGCACGTCGATCGCCCGCAGCCGCGCGAACAGGCCGCCGCGCAGGAAACCGCCGCCGCCCGTGCGTGCGCGCGACCCGGAAGCGGCGACGCTGGCCATGCTAGCGCGTGACCACCGCGTTGTTGCCAAGACTGTAGTTCAGGCTGCGGCTGAACGGCAGCAGCTTGTTGATATGCTGGTCTATCCAAAGGTCCGCCTCGGCGATCGACGAGCGCGGTACGAAGACGATGTCCTGTGGGTGCAAAGCGATGCCGGTCGCCTCGCCATGTTTGGTGTAGCGCCGCAGGTCGGCGTGGCGCTGGACGATCGTCCCCTCCGGCGTGCGGTGGATCACCACGATCTGCCGCGTCTTCGCCGTGTCGAGCATGCCGCCGGCGGTGATGACCGCCTGCATCGGGTCCATCGCCTGGGTCAGCTTGATCGCGCCGGGCTGGCGCACTTCGCCGCCGACGTAGATCACCGCGCCATATTGGCGGATCGCCACCGTCGGCCGGGCATCCTCGACGACGCCCTGACGGCGCAGGTCGGTCGAGATGAGGGCCGCGACCTCGTCGATCGTGCGGCCTTCCAGCGGGATGTTGCCGACCAGCGGCATCGCGAAGCGACCGTCCGGGCCGACCGGGCCGGCATGGTCGAGTTCGGCGTTGTAGGGGAAGGTGACCGCGATCTCGTCGCCCGGCGCGATGCGATAGGCATCGTTCGCCGGCTGCGGCACCGCGGCGGCCTGCGGCGGTGCCATGGCGGCGGTGACCGGCGATTCCGCGCAGCCCTGCGCCAGCCAGGCCGCCGCCAACAGCGCCGCCGCCGCCCTGCCTCGCATCCGACCGATCCGTCCCGGTAACGCCATCGCCGCCTCGTTCCTGTTCGCCGACCCATGCGATCGGCGCTGCGGCAGTTGGTAGCGGGCAAGCCTTAATGGAACGGTAAGTGCGCCGCGCCATAAGACGGGACGACATCATATCCCATCCACCTTCCAGATCGGCAGTGCATGCTCGACTTCACCACGTCCGCACAGGCTCTGGAGCCGCCGCCCGCACGGGCGCAGTTCGCCCTGCGCGACCTGCTGAACGGGTTGTTCTATTATCGCCGGGTGGCGCTGATCGTCGCGGGCGTGATCGTGGCGCTCGGCGTCCTCGCGGCCGTGCTGATGCCCGCCAATTATAGTGCGGAGGCGCGGCTGCTGCCGCTCAGCACCGGCATCTACGACATGCAGGATGCCGGCGGCGCGCCGCAGCCGGGACAGGTGCTCGACCCTGCCGCCGTCGCCAATGTCGAATTGCAGATGCTCGGCAGCCTCGAACTGCATCGCTCCGTCGTTCGCGCGCAGCTGCCGCAAAACGCCTCGACGGCCGACGTCAACGCCGCGTTGGAGCGATTCGAATCGCATCTGCACGTCACCAAGGCGAACGATGCCAACGTGATCGAGCTGACCTATACGGCGCGCGATCCGCGGCAGGCGGCGGACACGTTGCACCAGCTCATCACCCGCTATTTCGAAACCCGCGCCAACGTCCTTACCTCGGGCCGCGTGGCATTCCTCGAACAGCAGCGCGATGCGATCCGCCGCCAGCTCGACGCGGCCAATGCCAAGATCGTCACCTATCAACGCGACAACGGCATCGTCGACATCGCCGCGCAGGTCGCCGGTGCGGTCGCGCAGGACGATCTGTTGCGGAAGAACAAGCTGGATGCGGATGCATCGCTCGCCGATGCCAGCCGCAGCCTAACCTCGCTGCGCGCCGATACCCGCGGCATCCCCGCCAACGTCGAACTCTACAGCGACAATACCGAAGCCGCGCGGGCGCTCGGCGAGATGCAGGCATCGCTGCTGACGCTTCAGGCGAAGCGCGCCGACCTCGCCTCGCGCTTCATGAAGGGGTCGCCGCAGGTTACCCAGATCGACCGCCAGATCGCCAACGTGCAGACGACGATCGACCAGCAGAAGCGGACGCTGGTGCAGACGCGCCGGACCGGGCGCAACCAGTTGTTCGATACGACGCGCGACCGGATGGTGCAGACGCAGGCGAGCGTCGCCGGTACGCAGGCGCGGGGCGCGGCGCTCGCGGCGCAACTGGCGGCATCCAAGGCGCGGCTCGACCAGCTGAACGGGATCAGCGACCAGCTGACCGCGATGAAGCTGGAGCGCGACGTGCTGTCCGACAGCTACAAGTCGCTGGCGGGACAGGTCGGCCAGGCGCGCGTGCAGCTCAATCAGGCATCCGATGCTGGCAGTCCCAGCGTCCGTATCATCGAGGCGCCGACGCCGCCGGCCAAGCGCAACAATCCGCCGCTGCTGCTGATCGCGGGCAGCATCGTCGCAGCGATCCTGATCGCCGGTACCACCGTGTTCGTGCTCGGCAGCATGCGCGAAGTGTTCCTGTCGCCGATCGAGGTCGAACGCGCGCTGGACGTCACCGTCCTGTCGGCGCCGTTGCCGCCGGTCGACGGCATGCCGTCGCTGGAGCACCGGGACTATAGCCGGATGATCGGGGTGCTCGATGCCATCGGCGGGAACGCGGGACGTGCCGTGCTGCTGGTCGCTCCCACATCGAAGATGAGCCTGCAGGACGCGGCGCTCGGCCTGGGGCGGGCGATCGGTCGGCGCAGTCGCGGCAGCGTCATCCTGATCCGCTTTGCCGACAACGGCGACCTGCCGCCCGACGCGGGGCAATTGCACATCCAGCAGTTCGAAGGGATGGCGACCGGCGTCATCAGCACGGCGGCGTGTTCCGGACAGCGGCTGGATACCCGGCTGATCGCGGAACTCAAGACGCGCTACGCCTATGTGATCGTCACTGCGCCGCCGGTTGCCGAAGGGTTCGAAGGGATCGAACTCGCCCTGTCGGTCGATGCCGTCGTGCCGGTGATCGAGGCGGAAGCGACACGTCGCCCGGTGGCGCGCAACATGCTGACCCAGTTGCGCGATGCCGGCGCTCACGTGCTGGGCGCGGTGCTGCTCGGTCGCAAATCGCATATCCCGCAATGGGTGTATCGCCTGGTGATCGAGCGCAATCTGCGACCGATCCGCGCGTAGCCGGACCGCGGGCACGATGCTCGGCCCCGCCCGCGTCCGGCGACGGCGCGTTGCCCGGACGCAAGCCGTCGACGATGCATCGTCGCGCGTGGCGCTCCGGTTCGTCACCCCCGTCCTGCTGCTGACTTTGCCATTGTTGCTGTTCGTGTCGCTGTTTCATCCGGCGACGCTGGATATCGGCAACGCCGGTTGGCTGCTGGACGGAAGCGATGCGGGCGAGAATGCACTGGGCGCGCATGCCTATTGGCACGATCACGCAGCGGGCGCGTCACTGAGGACCACCCTGCTGAACGCACCCGAAGGGGTGCCGGTGCTGTTTACCGACAGCAATCCGCTGGTGACGCTGGTCGCCAAGCCGTTCGCCGCTTGGCTGCCGGCTGATGCGCAGCTGGTCGGACCGTTCATCCTGTTGAGCCTGATCCTGCAGACGCTGTTCACATGGCTGCTGCTGCGGCGGCATGCGCCCGGCCGGATCGCGCTGTGGGCAGGCGTGGTGCTGCTCGCCTTCCCGCCGACGCTGATGAACCGGGCCGGCCATGTCAACCTGATGGCGCATTGGACGATCCTGGCGGCGCTGTACCTGTTCCTCGACACACGGCGTCATGCGCGATGGCCTTGGTGGGCGGCGTTGATCGCCGTGTCCGCATTGACCCACAGCTATTTGCTGATCCTGGTCGGTGCCATCTGGGCCTCGGCGATCCTGTCGCAATGGGTCGACGGGCGGCCCGGTCGGCGCCCGGCGATACTGGCGCAGGTCGCGGGGATGCTGGCGCTTGGGGGTATGCTCGCGTGGTGGCTGGGGGTCGGAGGGCAGGCGGCCACCGGCTATTTCGGCCGCTTTTCGATGCCGCTCGATGCACTGTGGAATCCGGGTGCCGAAGCGTCGACGCGCCTGATCCGCGGGCATGAAGCGAGCCCCGGCCGCGGTTTCGAGGGATTCCAGTATCTGGGAGCGGGCGGCTTGTTGTTGGTCGCCGCGGCGCTGGGCGTCGCGCGATATCGGCCGTCGCGGGAGGGTGAAAGGGTTGCGGGTGAACGGTTGCGGGTGCTCGTGCCGGCGCTGGTCGCGCTGGCGGTGCTGGCCATCGCCCGGTTGCCGTTGCCGCCGGCGCTGCTGACCTGGCTGGACCCGGTTCGCGCATCGGGCAGATTGTTCTGGCCGGTCGGCTATGTGCTGATCCTGATGGCGGTGCTCGCCGTGTTCCGCCTGTCCGCGCACCGGGCGGCGGCCATGCTGCTCGCGGTCGTCGCGATACAGGCGATCGACCTGTCCGGCATGGTCGCCGCGATCCGGGCGCGTAGCCAGGCGGCATCCGCATACCGGTTGTATACGCGTACGACCGATCCACGCTGGGACCAGCTTATCGCACGATCGCGCGCGGTCGTGTTCCTGCCCGGCGACGTCACCCGCGATCTGGAACTGTTCCAGGAGGTTGCGTGGCGCGCCATCGATGCCGGTCGACCGGTCGCCAACGTCTATGCTGCCCGCAACAGTCGCGTATCGCTGCACCGGCTGGCGGCGGAGGAAGCCGCGCTGGCGCGCGCCAGCATCGATCGGAATCGCCTTTACATCCTGCTGCCCGGCGCGCGCATACCGGCCAGCCTGGTATCGCGGATCGAGCGGGTCGACGGCGTGGACCTCATCGCTCCGGGGCTGGCCGCGGCGCGCGCGCAAAACGCTGGCGCCGTCGTGCGCTAGACCATAAGACCCGGCTATCGCGCATCCCGCAGGGGGCGCCAAACCATGCAGGTCCGGCTCCGGCACGCTGCGCGGCAGAGGGGAGAGGCCATGACCTACCAGCACATTCTCGAAGAGCCGGTGGGCGATGTCCTCGTGCTGACGCTGAACCGCCCGGACCGGCTCAATGCGGCACCGCCGGCGCTGTTCGACGAACTGCGCGCCGCCCTTGGCGATCTGAACGGCGCGCGGGCGGTGCTGATCGCAGGATCCGGTCGCGCATTCTGTTCGGGGGCGGATGTCGCGGGCGGCGCGCTTGGCAGCGACAATCCCGGTGATACCACCTATGCGGCGCTCACCGAACACTACAACCCGGCGATGCGCGCGATCGCCGAACTGGACGTGCCGGTGGTCAGTGCGGTGCGTGGTCCGGCCGCGGGCATCGGTTGCAGCCTCGCGCTGGCGGCCGATTTCTGCGTGGCGAGCGACACCGCCTATTTCCTGCAGGCGTTCGTCAACATCGGGCTGGTGCCCGACGGCGGCGCATCGTGGATGCTGCCACGGCTGATCGGGCGGGCGCGGGCTGCCGAAATGATGATGCTCGGCGAGCGCGTGGCGGCCGCCAGGGCGCTGGACTGGGGCATGATCCACAAGGTCGTCCCCGACGAGGCGCTGGACGGGGAGGCGCTGGCGCTGGCAGCGCGGCTTGCCGCAGGACCGACCATGGCATTGGGTCTGATGCGCCGGGCGCTCGGACAAGCATTGGAAACCGACTATGCCACCGCGATGACGGCGGAGGCGCAGGCGCAGCGCGCCGCGCGCGGATCGGCGGATTCGATGGAGGGCGGCATGGCGTTCCTGCAGAAGCGCAAGCCGAACTTCACCGGTCGGTAGGGAGCGGATATGGCCCTGCCGTTATGTCGGGAAGACAAATTGCGACAGAAAATCGCTGGACGTCGCCGGGTGTGTTGACCACACACCACGCCATGCGTGTTCCTGCACTCCTGCTGTTCACCGCGGCGCTCGCCGGCTGCACCGTCGGACCCGATTATCGCCCCAAGGGGGCAGCGGAGCTGGGCGTGCCGACGGGCTTCTCGGTTCCCGCGCAGCAGACGCCCGAGGATATCACCCGCTGGTGGTCGAACTTCGACGATCCGGTGCTGGGCCAGCTGGTCGAGCAGGCGCGGGTGGCCAACACCGACGTCGCGCAGGCGGTGGCGCGGTTGCGCCAGGCGCGCGAGGCGCTGGTGCAGAGCAGGGCGACGCTGTTGCCGACGCTGTCCGGTTCGGCGGGCTATCAGCGCAACGAGAATTTGCGTGGCGGCGGCCGGTCCTTCACGCTGCCCGATGGCACGGTCGTGGATACCGGCGGCGGCGGGACCAACAACTTTTCCGCAGGTCTGTCCGCCAGCTATCAGGTCGGCCTGTTCGGCGAGATCCGCCGCACCGTCGAAGCCAGCCGCGCGCAATATGAGGCGAGCGGGTTCGACTATGCCACCGTGCTGCTGACCGTGGAGAGCGAGGTCGCGCGCAATTACGTGCTCGCCCGCGCCTATCAGGCGCAGCTGGCCAATGCGCGCGCCAGCCTGGGTATCCAGGACGACAATCTGGAGATCGCCGGATTCCGGGTGCAGGCGGGACTGGTGTCGTCGGTCGATGCCGAACAGGCACGCGCCCAGCGTGCGCAGACCGCCGCGACGGTGCCGCAGATCGAGCAGCAATATGCCGCATCGGTCGCGCGGCTGGGCGTGCTGACCGGTCAGGCGCCGGGGGCGCTGCGCACCGCGCTGGCGATCGCGAAACCGATCCCCAGGGGGCCGGCGACGGTCGGCGTCGGCATCCCCGCGGACACGCTGCGCCGCCGTCCCGACGTGCGGGCGGCGGAACGGACGCTGGCAGCCGCGACGGCGCAGATCGGCGTCGCCAAGGCGCAATTGTATCCGGCGCTGGCGATCACCGGCAACATCAACACCAACGCGACCAGCATCGGCGATATCGGCAACGCGATCACCGGCGGCCTGTTCGCCGGGTTGACGCAGGCGATCTTCAACGGCGGCCGGTTGCGCAGCCAGGTACGATCGAACGAGGCTGCCGCCGATGCCGCGCTCGCCAGCTATCGCGGCACGGTGTTGACCGCGCTGGAGGATGTCGAAAACGCCATCGTGGCGCTGGATACCGCGCGCCAGCGCGAGACGCAGTTCGCCATCGCCTTCGACGCCGCCAACGCTTCCGCGATCCTCAGCCGCAGCCAGTATCGCAGCGGGCTGACCGACTTCACGACGCTGAACCAGCAGGAGGCGGCGCTGCTCTCCGCCCGCAACGGCCTGGTCCAGGCGCGATCGGATCAGGCGACGGCGCTGATCGCACTCTACGACGCGCTCGGCGGCGGCTGGGACGCGAGCGTCATCCCCCAGGCGCCGGACCGCGGCGCGACCCAACCTTCCGAGGGCGAGACCCGCTGATGGCCGACGAACAGATCGACGATTTCCTGGGCGTGAAGCCGGTGCCGGCATGGCGCCGCTATCTGAAATGGGTGTTCGTCGCGATCGGCGTGGTGCTGCTCGCGCTGCTGCTGAAGAGCTGTTTCGGGCCGCAGGCGGAGGCGGGTTTCTCGACGCAGGCGGCAGAACGCGGCAATCTGACGGTGACGGTGTCGGCGACCGGCAAGCTGGCGCCGACCAATCAGGTGACGGTGGGTTCGCAGCTGTCGGGGCTCGTCACCAAGGTGGTGGTCGACGTCAACGACCGCGTCACGGCGGGCCAGCCGCTGGCACTGATCGATCCCGAACAGATCGAGGACCAGATCCGCCAGCAACAGGCGCAGATCGCCGCCAATCGTGCCCAGGTGAACCAGGCGCAGGCGACCGTCGCGGAAAGCCGCGCGCAGCTGTCGCGGCTGGAAGAGGTGTACAAGCTGTCCAACGGCCGGGTGCCGTCGGGGACCGAGTTGCAGGCCGGGCGTGCCGATTACCAGCGGAGCGTCGCCGCGCTGAAGGTCGCGCAGGCGAACGTCACCGCGGCGCAGGCGGCGCTGGCGCAGAGCCAGACGCAGCGCGCGCGTGCGATCATCCGCTCGCCGGTCAACGGCGTGGTGCTGGCCCGACAGATCGATCCGGGCGCAACCGTTGCGGCCTCGTTCAACACCCCGACGCTGTTCGTGATCGCCGAGGATCTCAGCAAGATGAAGCTGGAGGTGGCGATCGACGAGGCCGACGTCGGCGAGGTGAAGGTCGGCCAGAAGGCGAACTTCACCGTCGATGCCTTTCCGGGGCGGACGTTCCCGGCGGAGATCACGCGCGTCGATCTGGGGTCGAACCTGACCGTCAGTTCGGCGAGTTCCACCACGACGACGACCACGACGGCGACGACCGGTCAGGTGGTGAGCTATGCCGCCGACCTGACGGTCGCCAATCCCTCGCTGCAATTGCGTCCGGGCATGACCGCGACCGCCGACATCGTGACGTCGGACCGACAGAACGTGTTGCTGGTGCCCAATGCGGCACTGCGCTTCAAACCGACCGCGGCGGGGGCGTCGGGCGGGTCGAGCGGGGGCATCGCCGGATCGCTGACCTTCCGCCCCCGGCGCGACCGGCCGGAGCGGACCGCCAAGCTGGCGCGCGGCGCGAACCAGACGGTCTACATCAAGGATGCCGAGGGCAAGCCGCAGCCGGTGCAGGTGACGACCGGCGACAGCAACGGCACGATGACCGAGGTGCTGGCTGGCGATCTGAAGCCGGGGCAGCAGGTGATCACCGGCCAGTTGGCGACGGGCAGCGACGGCGCGGCGGGCGGCGGGCGGCGGAGCGGTGGCGGTGCCGGCGGCGCGCGGCGGCAGGGTGCGGCCGGTGGCCAGTAAGGCCGGTCATGCCTGACCCCCTCATCACCATGCGCGGCGTCACCAAGGTGTACGGCATGGGCGCGACGCAATTCCAAGCGCTGAAGGGCGTCGACCTCGACATCCAGGCCGGCGATTTCGTCGCCGTCATGGGGCCGTCGGGGTCGGGCAAGTCGACGACGATGAATATCCTCGGCTGCCTCGACGTGCCATCGGGCGGAACCTTCCTGTTCCGCGGGCATCACGTCGAGACGCTGGATCGCGACCAGCGTGCGTTGCTGCGGCGCCGCTATCTCGGTTTCGTGTTCCAGGGGTTCAACCTGCTCAGCCGGACGAGCGCGCTGGAGAACGTCGAGCTGCCTCTGCTGTATCGCGGCGAGGACAAGAAGGCTCGGCGTGAGCTGGGCATGGCGGCGCTGGCCAAGGTCGGGCTGGATCGCTGGTGGGATCATACCCCGGCGGAATTGTCGGGCGGGCAGCAGCAGCGCGTCGCGATCGCGCGCGCGATCGTCACGCAGCCCGATGTGCTGCTGGCCGACGAGCCGACCGGCAACCTCGATTCCGAACGGTCGGTGGAGATCATGGAATTGCTGACGAACCTCAATCGGAACAGCAACATCACCGTGCTGATGGTGACGCACGAACCGGACATGGCGGCGTTCGCGCGCACGTTGATCCATTTCAAGGACGGGCTGGTCGAACGGATCGAGGCGCAGCATCGGCAGGGCGAGATGCCGGCGGCGGACGCGGCGACGGGGCCGCGCGAGACGCGCGCCATACCCGATTCCGCATCCGATGCCGGGGGGATCGCCTGATGCTCGGCACCACCCTCATCCTCGCGCTGCGGTCGATCCGGCGGCATCTGTTGCGCTCGTTCCTGACCATCCTCGGCATCGTCATCGGCGTCGGCGCGGTGGTCACCATGGTGACGCTGGGCAAGGCGACGACGGCTGCGGTGCAGCAGCAGATTTCGGCGCTGGGCAGCAACATCCTGCAGATCCGCCCCGGCCAGGGGTTCGGGCGGGGCGGCGGCGGGCCGCCGCCGCCGCCGTTCAAGACGGCCGATGCCGACGCGGTCGCAACGCAGATCGCCGGCGTCACCGCAGTGGCGCCGCAGACGAGTTCCAGCGCCACCGCGATCTACGAGGGGGCGAATTGGTCGACGACGATCAACGGTACGACCAGCGCCTTCCTGACCGTCCAGCCATGGCCGCTGACCGCGGGCCGGTATTGGACGGCGGCGGAGCAGGAGGCGGGCAAATCGGTGTGCCTGGTCGGCAATACCGTGCGGCAGAACCTGTTCCGCGGCGACGATCCGATCGGCAAGCGCATCCGGCTGGGCAACGTCAGCTGCGACGTGATCGGCGCGCTGAGCACGCGCGGGCAGGGCGGCTTCGGCGATCAGGACGATGTGGTGGTGATGCCGATCAAGACGGTGCAGCGGCGCTTCGTCGGCAACGACGACGTGCGGGTGATGCTGGTCGGGGTCGACAGCGACTATCAGAGCAGCGCGGTACAGGCGTCGATCAGCGCGCTGTTACGCGAACGCCGGCATCTGACCGGCGGGCGCGACGACGATTTCAACATCTTCGATACCAAGCAGATTTCCGACACGCTGACCGGCACGACGACGCTGCTGACCCGCATCGTCGCCGCGGTGGCGGCGATCAGCCTGGTCGTCGGCGGCATCGGCATCATGAACATCATGCTGGTGTCGGTGACCGAGCGGACGCGGGAGATCGGCATCCGGCTGGCGATCGGCGCGGTGGCGCGCGAGGTGCTGCTGCAGTTCCTGGTCGAGGCGGTCGCACTGTCGTGCCTGGGGGGCGTGATCGGCCTGATCCTGGCGCAGGGCGTCATTCTGGCGCTATCGCCGCTGATGCAGGTGCAGTGGACGTTCGACCTGCAGATCAACCTGATCGCGTTTGCGATATCGGCGGTGATCGGAGTGGTGTTCGGCTATTTCCCCGCGCGGCGCGCGGCGGCGCTAAATCCGATCGATGCGCTGCGGCATGAGTAACGCGGCAACATGAACAACATGAACAACATGGGCACCCTGACGGAAACGATCGCCTGCCGATCGTTTCCGATTTGGTGTCGATGAAAGCGCACCGGACTGCTTCCGAGCCCGTCGACGCCACGTATGCCGCGCGCCGGACATCTTTATATACCAGCCCTTCGATGCGTTCAGGGCGAACGGCAGGTCGGACGGGTGCCATGCCGGCGCGGCGTAGCGGCGTGGGACGATGTAGGACAGACCCGGCCGTTTCCACTCGTGTTATGAACGGGTAACGGCGAATCCCGTCCAACGCCGCCCCGCGACGGGGCGCGATCGCATCGCGGCGGCGTCAGCCATGGCGCCGCCGGGTGTAGGCTTCCGGAGCGTTCACCAGCTCGCGCAGCCGCTCCAGTTCCTCCGGCGTATCCACGTCGATCAGCTCGGCGGGCGTCGTCACCACGTGCTTGCCGGCGCGAACCAGGTCGCGGGCGCCGGCGTCGCCCTCCAGCTGTACGAGCGTGTCGAACCGGGCGCGGCCGAAGACGGCCGGGGGCCTGGGCGAGCGGCCATCGCTGGAGGCGACCACGGCGTCGTCACCATCCACCGCATCGAGCAGCGTGTAGATATGGGTCGCGGTGACACGGGGCATGTCGGCGAGCGCGACGACGACGGCTTTCGCATCGCGTGCGCGGGCGCAGTCCACGCCGAGCGCGACCGATCGGCCCATGCCGAGCTGCGGGTCGTCGTTGCGGACGATGACGAAGCCGTGCGCGGCATAGTCGCAATCCGCCTGGCCGACGACGGCAACGCGCTCCATGAACGGCATGTCCTCCAGCGCAACGGCGACGTGCAGGCCGAGCGGACGGCCGAGGAACGGTTCGTCGAGCTTGCTGCCGATGTCACCCATACGCAGCGAACGGCCGGCGGCGAGCAGGACGAGAACGCAATCCTCAGCCGCGATCATGGCCGAACCCATGGAATGCCCCGACCATGGCGGCGGCGATCGACAGCGCGATCTCCGACGGGCCGATCGCGCCGATGTCGATACCGACGGGGGCGTCGATGCGGTCGATCTGCTCTACCGACAGGCCGGCGGCGGCGAGACGGTCGCGGCGCGCGGCATGGCTGCGACGGCTGCCGAGCGCCCCGACGTAGGGCGCGTTGCTGGCGAGCGCCGCGATCAGCGCGGGATCGTCGATCTTGATGTCGTGGCTGAGCGTCACCACCGCGGTCGACGGGCCCGGCTTCAGCGCCTCGATCGCTTCATCGGGCCAGCGATCGTCGAGGGTGACGCCGGGAAAGCGTTCCTCGGTCAGGAAACGCGCGCGCGGATCGATGACGGTCGTATCGATGCCCAGCGTCGTGGCGAGCGCGGCGAGTGCCTGCGCGATCTGCACCGCACCGACGATCAGCAGCCGGCGGGGCGGATCGTAGCGGTTGACGAACACCTCGCCGGTTTCCGCGGGCTTGAGGTCGCTGTGACCGGTGGCGAGGTCGGTGGTTACGGTCACCGCCTGGCCGTGGTCGCGCGCCTCTGCGATCCGGTCGAACAATTCGGGATCGAAACCGGTCGCCGACACCGGCTGGACCATCACCGCGATCTCGCCGCCGCAGGGCAGGCCGACTTCCCACGCGGCATCGTCGGCGACGCCATAGGTCCTCAGCTGAAACGGTGCGCCGGCGATGACGTCGGCGGCGGTCTGGAGGATATCGCTTTCCACGCAACCGCCGGACACGGAGCCTTCGAAGCGGCCGTCGGCGTGGACCAGCATGTGGCTGCCCTTGGGGCGCGGCGCGCTGCCCCAGGTGGAGACGACCGTCGCGAGGGCGAGCGGTTCACCCTGCCAATTGCGCGCGGCGGTAAGGACGGAATCGTTTTCGGCCATGATATGTCTTTCCTGATTCCCGCGCGGAACGGGGAGGGGGACCGCGCTTGCGGCGCGGGGTGGTGGGGCAGCGTCCGGCGCCGGTACTGTCTGGTGTGCCGCCACCAGCCGCGCCGGTCCCCCGTCCCCCGTCCCGCGCCGGGGAGATTTTAGAGGTTTGGCAATCCTGCCAACAATTTGTCCAGCGTTACCGGAAAGTCGCGTACCCTGACGCCGGTCGCATCGTGGATCGCGTTCGCCACCGCCGCGCCGGCGCCGGAAATGCCGAGTTCGCCTACGCCCTTTGCCCCCACCGGGTTGGCGTGATCGTCGATCTCCTCGATGAAATGCACCTCGATCGGCGGCACGTCGGCGTGGACCGCGACATGATATTCGCCGAAGTCCGGGTTGACGAAATGGCCGTTGCGGGTGTCGACCTCCGCCGCTTCGCCCAAGGCGTAGGACAGGCCCCAAATCATGCCGCCGATCAGCTGGCTGGCGGCGGTTTTGGCGTTGAGAACGCGGCCGATGTCGAACACGCCCAGCATGCGGCGGACGCGCACCTCGCCGGTGACGGCATGGACCGCGACCTCGACGAAATGCGCGCCGTGGCTCGCCTGGCTGGTGCGTTTCGTTTCCGCACCGGGGCCGGTCTTGCCGGTCGCGACGATCGATTCGCCCCGGATCAGGTCGGCGAGCGCGACGCTGCGGCCACCGGCCGTGACGCAGCCGTCCTGCAAAACCAGATCCTCCGGCGCGGCGTTCATGCGGCGGGCCAGTTCGGTGATGATGTCCTCGCACGCCAGCACCGTCGCCGAACACGCGCTGCCGGCACCGAACGATCCGCCCGAACCGGCGCTGGCGGGCAGGTCGCTGTCGCCGATGCGCACCTCGACCCGGTCGATCGGCAGGCCCAGCATCTCGCCCGCGGTCTGCGCGAGGATGGTGTAGGTGCCGGTGCCGATGTCGGTCATGTCGCATTCGACGATCGCCCGGCCATCGGTGTCGAGGCGGACGCGCGCCTCCGCCTTGACGGTGAAGTTGCCACGCAGGGCCGCCGCCATGCCGTGGCCGATCAGCCAGTTGCCCTCGCGGCGCTTCTGCCGGGCATCCCAGCCGAACCGGCGGGCGCCCTCGTCATAGCAGTCGACCAGGCGGCGGGTGGAAAAGGGCTTGCCGTTGACCGGATCGACCCGGGGTTCGTTGATGCGGCGCAACGCGATCGGATCGAGCCCCAGCTGCACGGCCAGTTCGTCCATTGCGCATTCGACCGCGAAACTGCCGATCGCCTCCCCCGGTGCGCGTACCGCGCCGGTGGCGGGCAGGTCGACCCGGACGAGGTCGGTGCGGAAGCGGCGGTTCTCACCCGCATACAGGGGCAGCGAGCCGAACGGGATCGGTTCGAGGAAACTCGCATCGTCGTTCTGCGCGGCCACTCCTTCGTGCGCGAAGGCGGTGATGCGACCATCGCGGTCGGCGCCGATGCGGACGCGCTGCGTGGTCGCGGAACGGTGATGGACCAGATAGGCGGTCTGCGCACGGGGCAGCGCGACCTTGACCGGGCGGCCGATCCGCTCGGCGGCGATGGCGGCCAGGATCACCTCCGGCCCGACGCCGGTCTTGCCGCCGAAGCCGCCGCCGACGAACGGTGCGAGCACGCGGACGTCGCCCTTGTCGATGCCGAGCGCCGTGGCGATGGTCGCGCTCGCCGATCCGATCACCTGGTTGCTGGTCCGCACCGTCAGCTTGCCGTCATCCCAGCGGACGGTGCTGGCATGCGGTTCGAGCGCGGCGGGGAAGTGGACGGGCGTCGTATAGTGGCGATCGAGTGTCACCTCCGCCCGTTCGAGCGCGGCGTCGAGGTCGCCGATGTCGATCGCGGGAAGGAAGCCGATGCCGTGGTCGCGCTGTACCGGTTGCGCGCCGGCATCGAACCGGTCCGCGCCGGGTTCGGCGTGCACCACGACACGCTTCGCCGCATCGCGGGCGACCGCCTGATCCTCGGCGACGACGATCGCGACGGGCTGGCCGTAGTGGAAGATGGTGTCGGTATCGCTGTGCGCCTGCGCCTGCGAATTGCTGCCGCCTGTCACGATGCGCGGATCGTCGTGGATCACGGCGATGACGCCGGGCAGCGCCTCGGCAGTCGCCGTGTCGATCGCGGTGACCCGGCCGCTGCCGATGGGGGCGCCGACGATCACGGCATAGGCGATGCCGTCCGGCGCGCCTTCGTAGGCATAGGTGGCGGTGCCGGTGACCTTCGCCGGGCCTTCGATGCGGGGGATCGGCTGGCCGAGGAGGTTCTGACGCGCGCGGGCGAGGGCGTCGGGGCGGTGTGCCCGGTCCATCGTAATATCGGTCATGCCGGTCTGATCCTTGCCCGGAGCGGTGTCGGGCTGATGTAGGATGGGGGCGGTCCGGGGCAAAGGGTCGGCGCACGTTCCGTCCCGGACCGGCCGTCACCCCGGAACAGGTCCGGGGTGACGAGGGGGTCAGACCGCCGGCAATCCCTCCAGCAGCTTGTCGAGGGTCAGCGGATAATCGCGCACCCGCACGCCGGTGGCGTTGTAGATCGCGTTGCCGATCGCCGCCGCCGCGCCGCAGATGCCGACCTCGCCCAGCCCCTTGGCGTGCAGCGGGTTCGCCTCGACGTCCCGTTCGTAGAGGAAGTCGACGTCTAGCTGCGGCACGTCGGCGTTCACCGGCACGTGATATTCGCCAAGGTCGCGATTGACGATCTTGCCATTGCGCGGATCGTGAACCAGCTCTTCCGACAGTGCACAGCCGATACCGAAGGTCATGCCGCCAAGGCATTGCGAACGCGCGGTTTTTTCATTGAGGATGCGACCCGCGGCGAACACGCCGAGCATCCGCTTCACCCGCACTTCGCCGGTGATCACGTTCACCGCGACCTCGGCGAAATGCGCGCCGTAGCTGGCCTGGTTGAACGTCTTTTCCTGGCTGCCGGGGCTGACTTCGCCGGTCGCCGCCATGCCTTCGCCGACCAGCTGGGCGAGCGGCACGCTGCGGTTGTCGGCGATCGCGCGTCCATCCTTCAGCGTCAGTTCGCCCGCATCGACCTTCATCGCCTTGGCGATCTTGTCGCGCAACGCCTCGCAGGCGAGGTAGACCGAAGTGCCCGACGATGCGGCACCCCAGGAGCCGCCCGATCCCGCACCCGGAGGCGCATCGGTGTCGCCCAGATGGACGGTCACGTCCTCGATCGGCAGGCCCAGGATCTCCGCGGTGATCTGCCCCAGGATCGTGTAGGTGCCGGTGCCGATATCGGTCATGTCGGTTTCGACGATCGCCTTGCCCTGACCATCGATCGACACCTTGGCCGCCGATTTGATGAGCATGTTCGACCGCGCCCCGGACGCGACGCCGATGCCGTACAACCAGTCGCCGCGTCGGTCGGTGCCGGCGGGCTTGCGGCGCGACCAGCCGAACGTCTCGGCACCGCGATCGAGGCAGGGGATGAGCGCCCGCGACGAATAGGGGACCTTCTTTTCCGGGTCCTGTTCCGGCTCGTTGCGCCGGCGCAGTTCGATCGGGTCGATCCCGGTCTTCTCCGCCAGTTCGTCCATCGCGCCCTCCAGCGCGATCAGCCCGACCGCCTCGCCCGGTGCGCGCATCGATCCTGCCAGCATCCAGTCGAGCCGGACGATGTCATGGGTGATGAGGCGGTTCTCACCGGCATAGAGGAAATGCGTCGAAACGCCCGCAGGCTCGAAATAATCCTCGCCCGGCAGGTTCGACACCAGCGTCTCGTGGCCGATCGCCGACAGCCTGCCCTCGGCATCGGCGGCAAGCCGCAGACGCTGTTCGGTGTTGGAGCGGCGGACGGTCGCGTCGAACACCTGCTGGCGCGCCATCACCGCCTTGACCGGCCGGCCGAGACGCTTCGCCGCGATCGCCGCCGCGACGCTTTCGGGGGCGATGCCCAGCTTCGATCCGAAGCCACCACCGACGAAGGCCGCGACGATGCGCACCTTGTCCGCCGACACACCCAGCGCCTTGGCGAGCTGGAGCTTGTCCGAAGAGGGCATCTGATAGGCGCCGTACAGGGTCAGCTTGCCCTCTTCCCACACGGCGAGGCTGGCGTGCGGTTCCATCGCGGCGGAATTCTGGCTGGGCGTCGTATAGGTGACGTCGATCGTGTGCGTCGCGTCCGCCATCGCCTTGTCGACGTCGCCCTGGCTGTGGTGCGGCGGGATCTGCTGCGGCGCGGGCTTTTCCGCTTCCTCGCGGTGGGCGAGGAAGCTGTAGCGACCTTCGGCCGGTTCGTAATCGACGCTGACCTGCAGCGCGGCATCGCGTGCGACTTCATAGCTTTCGGCGACGACGATCGCGATGATCTCACCGTGATAGGCGACGTCCTCGACCCCCTGCGCCGGTGCGCTCGTCTCGCCGCCCTGTTGGGGATTGCGGATGAAGCTGGCGTAATCGGTGATGACGTCGACGACGCCCGGCATCGCCTTGGCGCGGGTGGCGTCCAGCGACCTGATCTTGCCGGCGCCGACGGTGGCACGGACGAGATAGCCGTAGGCGACGTTGTCCAGCTGGTATTCCGCGGCGTAGGTCGCCGTTCCCGACACTTTCCGCGGGCCGTCGATACGGTCGATCGGCTTTCCGATGATGTCCTGCACCGACGAATCGAGCAGGCTGTCGGGATGCGACTTGTTCATGGTGAGCGCATTGGTGTCGCTGCCGAATCCGAACATACTCATTCTCCCGTCAGGTCGCGCAGCGTGGCGATCAGGACCCGACGCGCCAGCGGGATCTTGAAGTCGTTCGAGCCATAGCCTCTGGCATCGGCCAGCAAGGCGTCGGCGGCGGCGTTGAACACCGCATCGGACGGCGCCTGTCCGACCAGCGCCGCCTCGACCGCCGGGTTGCGCCACGGCATCGGGCCAAGGCCGCCAAAGGCGAGGGCGGCGCTGGCGATCCTGCCATCCTCGACGCTGACGACGCCGGCGATCGACACGAGCGCGAAGGCGTAGGAGGCGCGGTCGCGGACCTTGCGGTAGACCTGCTTTCCGCTCGGCGGGGCAGGCAGTTCGACGTGCGTGATAAGCTCGCCCGGCTGCAATACCGTTTCGATGTTGGGCGTCTCGCCGGGCAGGCGGTAGAAATCGTGGATCGATATCCGCCGCTTGTCGCCATCCGACGTCTGCGTGATGATCGTCGCGTCGAGCGCGCGCATCGCCACCGCCATATCGCTGGGGTGCGTCGCGATGCACTGGTCCGACGTGCCGAGCACGGCGAGCACGCGGTTGAAGCCGCCGACCGCCGAACAGCCGGTTCCGGGCTCGCGCTTGTTGCAGGCCGTCGCGGTGTCGTAGAAATAATAGCAGCGGGTACGCTGGAGCAGATTGCCCCCGGTCGACGCCTTGTTGCGCAACTGGCCGGAGGCTCCGGCAAGAAGCGCGCGGCTCAGCACTTCGTACTTTTCGATGACCCGCGGGTCGGCGGCGAGGTCGGAGTTCGGTACCAGCGCGCCGATGGTCAGACCGCCATCCTCGCGCTCCTCGATCTCGCCGAGCGGCAGGCGACTGATGTCGACCAGCTTGTCCGGCGTCTCGACCTGCAATTTCATCAGGTCGAGCAGGTTGGTGCCGCCGGCGATATATTTGGCGCCCGATGCGTGGGCGTCGCGCACCGCGGTGTCGGTGCTGTCCGCCTTGGCGTAGGTAAAGGTCTTCATGCGCCCGTCTCCACCTTGTGCCGAAGGGCAATGTCGACGGTGCCATCCGCCTCGGCGACCTCGCGGATCGCATCGACGATGTTGGGATAGGCGGCGCAACGGCACAGGTTGCCGCTCATCCGCTCGCTGATCTCCTCGTCGTCGAACCGGGGGGCATCGAGGTCGTCGGTGACGTGGCTCGCCCACCCCTTGCGCACCTCGTCCAGCATGCCGACCGCGGAGCAGATCTGGCCGGGGGTGCAATAGCCGCATTGATAGCCGTCGTGCCGGACGAAGGCAGATTGCAGCGCGTGGAGGTTGTCGGGCGTGCCCAGCCCCTCGATCGTCGTGATCTCGTCATCCTGATGCATCACCGCCAGGCTGAGGCAGCTGTTGATGCGGCGGCCGTTGACCAGCATCGTGCACGCGCCGCACTGACCGTGATCGCACCCCTTCTTGCTGCCGGTCAGGCCGAGATGTTCGCGGCACAGGTCGAGCAGCGACGTGCGAATGTCCGGTTCTGCCTGATACGACTGGCCGTTGATCGTGAAATGCATGCGCTGCCTCGCAGAATGCGGGTGTCTCACCCGTGTAGGATTGATGGCCTAACGCCTGTCGGCATGATGGTTTCCGCTTTGCGAATCGCTCTCACTGCCGCCGTGCTGGTATCGGCTCCCGGACGGGGGCAGGATGCGCCGATGACCCGATCGCCCTCCGCCTCGTCCGCCTCGAAACCCCTGTCGGCGCCGATCGTCATCGCGCACCGCGGCGCCAGCGGGTCGCGGCCGGAACATACGCTCGCCGCCTATGAACTGGCGATCGACCAGGGCGCGGACTTCATCGAGCCCGATCTGGTGCCGACCAGGGACGACGTGCTGGTCGCCCGGCACGAAAATGCGATCGGCGGCACGACCGACGTCGCCGCCCATCCGGAATTCGCCGACCGGCGCACCACCAAGACGATCGACGGCACGACGCTGACCGACTGGTTCGTCGAGGATTTCACGCTCGCCGAACTGAAGACGCTGCGCGCGAAGGAGCGCTTGCCGCAGCTGCGGCCCGGCAATACGGCGTATGATGGTTGGTTCGAGGTGCCGACGCTGGCGGAGATCATCGCGTTGGCGAAGCGGCGGCACGTCGGCATCTATCCCGAAACCAAGCACCCGACCTATTTCGCCGGCATCGGCCACCCCACCGACGTGCGCCTGGTCGAACAGCTGCGGGCGGCGGGATGGGACAGCGCCGATGCGCCGGTGTTCATCCAGTCGTTCGAGGTGAAGAACCTGCAACGCATCCACGCGCTGACGACGGTGCGGCTGATCCAGCTGGTGGCCGGGCAGGGCGGTCCGGCGGACGGCTCCGCGCCGTCCTATGCGGCGATGCTGACCCCGGCCGGGCTGCGGCAGGTGGCGACCTACGCCTATGGGCTGGGGCCGGACAAGGCGCAAACATGGTCGGGCTCCACCCCGACGACACTGGTCGCGGACGCCCATGCCGCGGGGCTGCGCGTCCATCCCTGGACCTATCGTGCCGAAAACGCCTTCCTGCCGGAACGCTTCCGACGCGGCGCAGACCCTGCCGCACACGGCGATGTCGCGGGGGAGATCGCCGCGGCACTGGGCCTTGGTATCGACGGATTTTTCACGGATTATCCGCTAATCGGCTTCGACACCCGCCGTGCGGCCAAGGATCATCGGTAAATGCGTATCGCTCCCCTCGTTTGTCTTCCCCTGCTGTTCGCCACCGCAGGTTGCATCAACACCGCCGCATCGATCGTGAAGGCGCCGTTCCAGGTCGCCGGCAAGGCGGTCGACTGGACCACGACCAGCCAGGAGGAGGCGGACCGCAACTATGGCCGCAAGATGCGCAAGCAGGAGGCCAGGGAAGGCCGCGAGCGCAAGGAGGCGGCGAAGCAATGCCGCAAGCACCCCGATGACCGCCGGGCGTGCGACTATTCGGGCTATCGCGCGGGCTATTGAGCGCGTGCAACCGCGACTGTCGGCAGCCTGAGGAGGCGTCGTTCCTTCCGTTGTCGTACACGCGCACGCAGGAACCAATATCTGCCCCGCCATGGCGCCTCACCTGAGCCGGAGCGTGTCGTACTCCGTTTGCACGGAACCGATGCCGGTGCGGTGATGCCATGTCGGTCCGCCGCCAGACCCCTCATTCCGGTATCCGTCGGCATGATGGACTAGGGGTGCACGATGGCGCCCGGCACTGCCGTGGCGCCGCATGGGCAGGATCGCCGCCGATCCGCGTCGACCTACCGGTCCTGCACCACGCTGTCGCCCGCGAGCGCCCGGGCGACGGCGATCAGCACCTCCGGGTGGATGTGGACGCCAAGATGGCCGCTGTTGACCTCGACCGATTCGGCGCTGGGATCGTGGCAGATGAAGCCGTTGACGAAGCCGTCGCGCGGGCTCCAGATCGCGGTGCAGGGGACGGGCAGGGGCGCGGCGATGGCCTCGCTACGGGCGATGACGGCGGGATCGTCGACCCGCTCGCCGGTCGCCCATTCGAACGCGCGCCAGACGTTGGTGGCGCGGCCGCTGCCCGCATAGGGCGAACTGACCGTCACCACCCGCGCGACCAGTTCCGGGCGGCGATGCGCGACCAGGCGCGCCATGATGCCGCCCAAGCTGACGCCGACCAGCGTCACCGGCCCCGCCTCGGCATGCAGCGCCTCGACGCGGGCGATCAGCCGCTCCGCCTCGGCGCCGACGCTCTTGACGCCCAGGTTGCGGCCGAGGCCCCAGCCTTCGGCGCGATAGCCGATGCCGCCCAGGAACCGGCGCAGCACCACGCTGGATCCGTCGGCATCGAACAGGCCGGGCAGGATCATCACTGCGCCGCCTCGCCCCTGCGGCACCGCCGCCAGCGCCGCGGCATGGCGCCAGCGGGTCGCGAGCATCCAGGCCACGCGCGGCACCTCGCTCGCCGCCAGCGCCTTCGGCGGCGGTGGCGGGGCGAGGAAGCCGTTGCCGATGCGCGCATGCGACGGCACCCGGTCGTGCCAGCGGGCGAGCCCGGCCTGCAGGCGGTCTAGAACCATGCCAGCACCGTCACCGGAAACGGCGTCCACCGGCCGACGCGCACACCGGCATGACGCAGCGCGGCGCCCGCCCAGGCATTGCAGGTCCGCATCGCATCGTAATGCCCGCGCGCGGCATAGAATGCGTCGTTGGCGTCATAGCCGCGGTAGCGCTGGCGCGGATCGGCCAGGCTCGCGCGGATATAGCCGGCAAGACGCCGGTATTCCTCCGGCCGCAGCACCACGCTACGCACATCCACGCCGGGATGCGGCGCGGGAACGTGTTCGACGTGCATCAACGTCGCGTCGCTGCCACGCGCGGCGGACAGGACAGTGCGCAGCTTGAGGTCGGCCCAGGTCGCGGTGTCGAGGAAGAAGGCGCGCTCACCCCAGCCGATTGCCAGATGGTCATAGCCTGCATAACGCGGGTCGGCGAGGTCGGCTCCGGGTGCCAGCCCCCGCCAGTCGACGCCGCCCGCCACCTTCGGCACGACGATACCGACGTGGATGCCGTTCGATTCCACATAGATGCGGACTCCCTGCGCCGGCGGGCGCCATTGCGCATTGGCCGGGATCGCGCCGCCGATCAGCCCCGCGGTCGCGTAGCTGCCGAACAGCAGCGCCAGCAGCAGCGCGCCACGGCCCAGCCATTGGCCGAGCCATCGGGCCAGCAGGGTAACGTGAACGCGGTTTGGTATCATTAGAAACCTTATGCTACGCCGTCGTCATGGCTGATGAATCGCACGCTCTCGATACGCCCCCCGCCGGTGCCGCGACCGACTGGACGATCGATCAGGACTGGCAGCATTACACCGCGGAGGAGCATGCGACTTGGGATACCCTGTTCGCGCGCCAATCCCAACTGCTTCCCGGCCGCGCATCGGAAGCGTATCTGCGCGGGCTGGACGTGCTGAAGCTGTCGAAGCCCGGGATTCCCGATTTCGCCGAACTGTCCGAACGGCTGATGAAGCTGACCGGGTGGCAGGTGGTCGCGGTGCCGGGGCTGGTGCCGGACGACGTGTTCTTCGATCATATGGCCAACCGGCGCTTCGTCGCCGGCAATTTCATCCGCCGGCCGGACCAGCTCGATTACCTGCAGGAACCCGACGTCTTCCACGACGTGTTCGGCCACGTGCCGATGCTCGCCGACCCGGTGTTCGCGGATTATCTGGCGGCCTACGGTCGCGGTGGGCAGCGGGCGTTGGGGCTGGATGCGCTGAAGTATCTGGGGCGCCTGTACTGGTATACGGTGGAATTCGGTTTGATCCGCGAAGGCGACGGGCTGAAGATCTATGGATCCGGCATCGTGTCGAGCTATACCGAAAGCCAGTTCGCGCTGGACGACCCGAGCCCCAACCGCATCGGTTTCGACATCGCGCGGGTCATGCGGACCGACTATCGGATCGACGATTTCCAGCAGAATTACTTCGTCATCCCCAGCTTCGACGAATTGCTGCGGGTGACGGTCGAAACCGATTTCGCACCGCTGTACGAACAGCTGAAGTTGCAGGACGATATCCCGGTCGCGGCGATCGTCGCAGGCGACGACGTCATGACGCAGGGGACCCAGCGTTACGCGCGGATGAAGGCGCGGGGCTGATCGTCATCGATCCGTCCGGGACGCGACGCGCACCGCGCGCCCGATCGCCGGCTACAGGTCCAGCGCCCAGCCGTCGCGGCCGTTGGGATCGAACGGTGCGGTCGGAACGTAGCGCGTCGCGCCGGCGGTGAGGCGCAGGACGGTCCAGTCGCCGCGACGGTCGATCGCCTCCAGCGTGCACCCGCAGGCGGCATAGGCGGCGACCACCGTCTCGCGCTGCGTTTCCAGCAGGCCGGCGAGAACGATCGTCGCGCCGACGTCGGCGATCGCCGCGAGTTCGGGCGCCATCGACACCAGCGGGCCCGCAAGGATGTTGGCGATGACGAGGTCGAACGGCGCCTGCGCATCGATATCGGCATGACGCGCGCCGTCGGCGACGAACAGGTCGACCCCCTCGACGGCGTTGAGCGCGGCATTCTCCCGCGTCACCTCGACCGCGACGGGATCGATGTCGGTGGCGACCACCCGCGCGTCCGGCCACAGATCGACCGCGGCGAAGGCGAGCAGGCCGGTGCCGGTGCCGACGTCGATGACCTTGGCGAAATCCTTGCCCGCCACCGCCAGCCCGTCGAGCATCGCCAGGCAGCCGCTGGTCGTGCCGTGGTGGCCGGTGCCGAACGCCTGCCCGGCCTCGATCAGGAAGGCACGCCCGCCGCTCGGAACGTCGACGGCATGCGCGCCGGTGTGGACGACGAACCGGCCCTCGCGGATCGGTTCCAGGCCGGACTGGCTCATCGTGATCCAGTCCTCGTCGCCCAGGCGGACGACGACGGGGTCGTTCGCCGATGCACTCGGCGCCAGCGCGTGCAACTGCGCCAGCATCGCCGCGTCGGGCTCATGCTCCATATAGGCATCGAGCCGCCAGCGTTCGACGTCGTCCTCGACCTCTTCGCTGGTTATCAGCACGGCATCGATCGTCAGGTCGGATGCGCTGTCGATCGCCTCCGCCTCGGCGCGGGTGCAGGGCAGGGTGACCTTCCACGATTCCGCGGTTCCTAGTGCCCCGGCTGACAGGTCAGCGGCGCTCCGGTCAGCGGACATAGCTGGCTCCGTTGACGTCCAGCACCGCGCCGGTCATCGATGCGGGCGCGTCGAGCGCACAGAACTTGGCGATCGCGGCGACTTCCGCCGGGTCGGCGACCTTGCCGAGCGGAATGTCGGCGAGCAGCGCGTCGCCGCCGCGGCTGGCGAGATAATCGTCGGCCATGCCGGTCATCGTGAAGCCCGGACAGATGGCGAAGGCGAGAATATTCTCTCTCGCATAACCGCGGGCGATCGTCTTGGTCATCGCCACCATGCCCGCCTTGGCGGCGGCGTAATGCCAATGCGCCGGGCTGTCGCCGCGATAGGCGGCGCGGCTGGCGATGTTGACGATCCGGCCAGCCCCCGTCCATCCGTCGGCGCGGCGGTCCTGCCAGTGGCGGACGGCGAGGCGGCAGAGTTCGGCGGAGGCGGTCAGGTTGATCCGCAGCGTCCGTTCCCACCCGGCGACCCAATCGTCGTGGCGGCAGTCAAGCCGATTGGCCTCGAACACGCCGGCATTGTTGACGAGCACGTCGATCGTGCCGCCGGCCTGGTCGAGCGCGGCGTCCCACAGCGCCTGCGGGGCGGCGGGGTCGGCGAAATCGGCGGCGATGCCGCTGCGGGTGCCGTGGCCGATGACGGGTGCGCCGGCGGTGGTGAGCGCATCGAAGATCGCCGCGCCGATGCCGCGGCTCGATCCGGTGAGGAGAATGGACATGGCCGTGGCTTTAGGGCCGGGGCGGGGGCGCGACAACCGCGCCGGTACGGCCTTGCGGTCGCCCTCCACCACCCGGCATCGCCGCGGAGTCATTAACCCCGCACCGGACCGACACCAGGACGCGACCGACCGACCGGGCCGGCGGCCGGCCGTGACCTGGCGGTGAGCATTCTAGCGCGGATCGACATGCAGCCTTCTACCTCGCCGACGGAGACCGGGGCCCGGTTGTGGCAGGCTGGTGATGAGGCGCATTCCAGCGTCACACTTCTTTTCCAACTGGACCCCGGCCTTCGCCGGAAAAGCAAGCTGGTCCAAATGCCGTCTCGCGGTTGAATGTCGATCGGGCCTTAGCCGACGCTCGCCGAAAAGCTGTCCGCCGATGCGCGCAATTGCCTCAACCGATCGCCGACATCGGCGACGTCGGCGCCAAGGCTGTCGATCTCGCCCGCGACGGCCTGCGTGTTGGCTAGGTCGGATCGACATTCAGCCTGCTACCTCCCCGGCGAAGGGCGGGGCTCAGTTGGGCCAGTCAAATAATCAGGCGCATACCAGCGTCACAGCGGCTTTCCCAACCGGGCCCCGCCCTTCGCCGGGGAAGCAAGCTGGTCCAAATGCCGTCGCGCCTTTTGACTGTCGATCGGGCCTAGCCGACGCTCGCCGAAAAGCTGTCCGCCGATGCGCGCAATTGCCCCAGGCGGTCGCCGACATCGGCGACGTCGGCGCCAAGGCTGTCGATCTCGCCCGCGACGGCCTGCGTGTCGGCGCGGATCGCGTCGATCGTGTGGGACATCGAATCCGCCGCCAGCGCGGTCTCGTCGACCGCGGCGGTGATGGCGGTCACGGTATGCGCCTGTGCCTCCATCGCAAAGCGGATGCGGTCGGCGGACACCTGCACCTCGGCAACGGTATCCTTGATGCTGGCGTTGGTCGCCACGGTGGTGCGGGTCGCATGCTGGATCGCGGCGATCTTGGCGGCGATGTCGTCGGTCGCACGCGCGGTCTGGTTGGCGAGGCTCTTCACCTCCTGCGCCACCACGGCGAACCCGCGGCCGGCATCGCCTGCGCGCGCCGCCTCGATCGTGGCGTTGAGGGCGAGCAGGTTGGTCTGCCCGGCGATCGCGCGGATCAGGCCCAGGATCGATTCGATCGATTGCGCATGGTCGCTGAGCAATTCGCTCGCCCGCACGGCATCGCCGGCATGGTCCCTGGCACGCGATGCGATGGTGGCGGCTGAATCGACCTCGGTGCGGGCATCCTCGATCGCGCGGATCAGGCCGGCGGCGGTCTGTGCCGCTTCGCGCATCGCGACCGCGGATTGCTCGGCAGCGGCGGCGACCTCGCTCGCCTTGCCCAGCACGTCCCGCGTCGAGGCGGAGGCGATGTTGGCCTGCACGCGGATGCGCGCGCCCACCGTCGCAGCCCCTTCGATCGATGCTGCGATGCTTTCCCGGAACGCTGCCGATCGCGCCGCGCGTTCCTGCTGCGCGGCGTTCGCCTGCAAGGTCGCGAGGTGTCCGGTCATCAGATCCGATTCGACCAGTGCGATGCGCTGGACGGCATCGCACAGGCGCATCAGCCTGCGGGTGTCGCCGGCACAGCGCTGTTCCAGCGTCGCGACGGTGAAGCTGTGCGACTGCGCCAGCGCCGCCTGCAGGCTCTGCACCGACACGCCCGAACGGGTCGACTGTTCGGCATGCACGATCGCCACGCTGACCCATGCCTCGTCGAACGGCGCATTGTATTTGAGGAAGGCGTAGCGGGCACTGTCGCGCACGCGGCGCTGCAGCCGTTCGGTGTCGAACAGGTGGCGGATATGCCGCGCGCCGGGCAGTGCCAGATAATGCTGCCAGAACCGCGCCGCGATCTCGCGATAGTCATCCTCCCCGAGCAGCGAGCCGATATCCCGACAGGCATCGGCGATCAGCCTGTCCCAGTCGTAATCCCCCAGGTGCTCGACGATCGAGCGCCGGGCGGGCGTCATCGCGTGCAACAGCGTCGCGTCGGCCATGCGGTCATCCTCCAGGTCCTCACGCAGCAACCTTTGCGACGAATTCGCCGGCGCTGTTCTTGAGGGTGTTCAACCGTCCGTCCAGCCGGTCGAAGCCGCGGCCGACGCTGTCGATCTCGGCCGCCACCGTCTCGGTATCCTCGCGGATCGCGGCGATGGTGCTCGACATCGAATCGGCGGCGAGCGCGGTCTCGTCGACCGCGGCCGTGATCGCGGTGACCGTCTGCGCCTGTGCCTCCATCGCATAACGGATGCGGTCGGCGCTTTCCTGCACCTCGGTCACCGTCGTCTTGATGCTGGCGTTGGTGTCGACGGTCGACCGCGTGGCCGACTGGATGGAGGCGATCTTGGCGGCGATGTCGTCGGTCGCACGCGCGGTCTGGTTGGCGAGGCTCTTCACCTCCTGCGCCACCACGGCGAAACCGCGGCCGGCATCGCCCGCGCGCGCCGCCTCGATCGTGGCGTTGAGGGCGAGCAGGTTGGTCTGCCCGGCGATGTCGCGGATCAGGCCCAGGATCGATTCGATCGACTTGGCGTGATCGGACAGGGTTTCGGACATGCCGACCGCATTGGTCGCCTGCACGCTGGCGCGGCTGGCGATCTCGGCGGCGGCCTCCACCTCGGTGCGGGCATCCTCGATCGCGCGGATCAGGCCGGCGGCGGTCTGTGCCGCTTCGCGCATGGCGACTGCGGATTGCTCGGCGGCGGCGGCGACCTCGCTCGCCTTGCCCAGCATGCCGCGTGCCGAACCCGAACTGCGCTCCGCCTGGCCTCGCAGGGCATGGCCCTCGTCGGTCGCGGTCTCCACCGCGGTCGCGATGCGTTCACGAAATTCGGTCGCCAGGCGTTCGCGGTCGATGCGCGCATTGTGATCGACGAAGCCGGCGAACAGTTCGACGGTCAGTTCGGTTTCCATGCCGAACAATCGCATCAGCGCATCGACCAGCCCGGCGTGGCGCGGATCGTCGGCCGGCACGCGCGCCATCAGCGCCTTCAGCGCGGCGCGGTCGCTGGCGCAGGACATCGCCAGCACCTCCATGGTCGATACGCCGGCGGCATAAGCGGCGGACACCGATCGTTCGAGCGATTCCACCCACGCCCGCCCGTCCAGATGGCAGCAGCGGTTGCGCAGATAGGTGATGCCGGCGCCGATCCGCCGCTCGTTCTCCAACGGCGTCCATTCGGCCGCGCCCGGATTGGCCCGGCGCCAGTGCGCCCAATAGGCCTCGACGATCTCGGGCGCATCGGGTTCGATGATCGCCCACAGATCGGCCGCCTGCGCGAGCAGCGTGTTCTCGCCGCCGTCGAACGCGGCGATGCGGCTCTTGAGGTCCACGGCGGCCGCGATGCTGGTCGGCGTGGGCAGGACGATATCGGACAAGTGCGTCTCCGGCGGTCAACAGGCGTAAGCGTCTGCGTGGTGGTAACCGTCACTGGTTAATGGGGGGTTAGAAGCGGATGCCACGGGTTGCATCGCAGCACGGTCGGCCTAATAGGCAATGCATTCGATCTTGCCCGAGGACCGTTCATGGCATCCCGTAACCCGGCGCGTCCGCGCAGCCCGCATCTCTTTTCGGGCTTCCTGAAGCTCCACTACAGCTGGGGGCCGCACATGCTGGTCTCCATCCTCCACCGCGCGACCGGTTCGGGCATGGCGACCGTCGGCACCGTCCTGCTGGTCTGGTGGCTCGCCGCGATCGCCGCGGGGGCAGAGGCATATGCGACCTTCCTGAACGTGTTCACCACCTCTGCCGGCAATCTCAACGTGATCGGCTGGATCGTCGGCCTCGGCATCACCTATGCATTCTTCACGCACATGCTGAACGGCGTCCGCCACCTCGTCATGGACGCAGGCGCGGCATTCGAATTGAAGCGCAACAAGATGTTCAGCCTGATCGTGATCGCCGGCGGCTTCGTGCTGACCGCGGCGTTCTGGCTCTACCTGGGGATGAAGTAATGGGATCGGGCACCAGCATCGGCCGCGTCCGCGGCCTCGGCAGCGCCAAGGAGGGCGCGCATCATTGGTGGCGCCAGCGCGTCACCGCCGGCTCCAACCTGTTCCTGACGCTCTGGTTCGTCTTCGCGATCCTGCGCATGCCGGGCTATGACTATGGCAGCGTCCACAGCTGGCTGCAGAACAGCTGGGCGGCGGTGCCGATGATCCTGCTGATCGTCTCGGTCTTCTATCACTTCCGCCTCGGGCTGCAGGTGGTGATCGAGGATTACCAGCATGGCGAAAAGCGGGTCGCCTACATGCTGCTGCTCAACTTCTTCACCGTCGCCACCGCCGCGACCGCCATCTTCGCGATCCTCAAGGTCGCCTTCGGAGCCGCCGCATAATGTCGGACGCTTACAAGATCATCGATCACACCTATGACGCCGTCGTCGTCGGCGCCGGCGGCTCGGGCCTGCGCGCCGTCATGGAATGCGCGCAGAACGGCCTGAAGACCGCCTGCATCACCAAGGTGTTCCCGACCCGCAGCCACACCGTCGCGGCGCAGGGCGGCATCGCCGCATCGCTCGGCAACATGGGTCCGGACCATTGGACCTGGCACATGTTCGACACCGTCAAGGGCTCCGACTGGCTCGGCGACCAGGACGCGATCGAGTACATGGTCCGCGAGGCGCCGGCCGCGGTGTACGAGCTGGAACATGCCGGCATGCCGTTCAGCCGCACGGACGAAGGGCGCATCTACCAGCGCCCGTTCGGCGGCATGATGCAGAACATGGGCGAAGGCCCGCCCGCGCAGCGCACCTGCGCCGCCGCCGACCGTACCGGTCATGCGATGCTGCACACCTTGTACCAGCAGAGCCTGCGCTACGACGCCGACTTCTATGTCGAATATTTCGCACTCGATCTCATCATGGAGAACGGCCAGTGCCGCGGCGTCGTGGCGCTGTGCATGGAGGATGGCTCGATTCATCGCTTCCGCAGCCACAATACCGTGCTGGCGACCGGCGGCTACGGCCGCTGCTATTTCTCCGCGACCTCGGCGCACACCTGCACCGGTGACGGCGGCGGCATGGTGCTGCGCGCTGGCCTGCCGCTGCAGGACATGGAATTCGTCCAGTTCCACCCGACCGGCATCTACGGTGCGGGCGTGCTCATCACCGAGGGTGCGCGCGGCGAGGGCGGCTATCTGACCAATTCCGAGGGCGAGCGCTTCATGGAGCGCTACGCCCCGTCGGCGAAGGACCTTGCCAGCCGCGACGTCGTGTCGCGGTCGATGGCGATGGAGATGCGCGAAGGACGCGGCGTCGGCAAGAACGGCGACCACATCTTCCTGCACCTCGACCATATCGATCCCAAGGTGCTGCACGAGCGGCTGCCGGGCATCACCGAGACGGGCAAGATCTTCGCCGGCGTCGACCTGACGCGCCAGCCGCTGCCGGTGACGCCGACCGTCCATTACAACATGGGCGGCATCCCGACCAACTTCCACGGCGAGGTCGTCAATCTCGTCGATGGCAACCCCGACACGGTCGTCCCCGGCCTGTTCGCGGTGGGCGAGGCAGCGTGCGTCTCGGTGCACGGCGCCAACCGCCTCGGCTCCAACTCGCTGATCGACCTCGTCGTGTTCGGCCGCGCGACCGGCAAGCGCATCGCCGACATCTGCAAGCCCAACGGCACGCACAATCCGCTGCCCAAGGGGTCGGAGGAGCTGTCGCTGACCCGTCTAGACAAGTTCCGCAACGCCGCCGGCGGCACCCCCACCGCAGAGATCCGCGGCGAGATGCAGCGCACGATGCAGAAGCATTGCGCGGTGTTCCGCGACAATGCGCTGCTGACCGAGGGCCAGTCGCTGATGAACGGCATCTACAAGAAGATGGCGGACGTGCAGGTCAACGATCGCAGCCTGATCTGGAACACGGACCTGATCGAGACGCTGGAGCTCGACAATCTGGTCGCGCAGGCGGTGGTGACGATCGATTCGGCGGCAAACCGCAAGGAATCGCGCGGCGCCCACGTCAACGAGGATCATCCCGATCGCGACGATGCGAACTGGATGAAGCACACGATCACGACCTTCACCGGCTGGGGCGGCGTCGGCGGCGCGACCGCGATCGATTACCGTCCGGTCCACGACTATACGCTCACCGACGACGTCGAGTACATCAAGCCGAAGAAGCGGGTGTATTGAGATCGTTCCGCCCCTCTCCCGCCTCGGCAGGAGAGGGGCTGCGCGCCCGGAAAGACGGCGCCGCTGCGCAGTAGCATGGGCGCCGCACGCCCAAAGCCGTCATGCCCGCGCAGGCGGGCATCCAGACTGGCGAACCTCACGGCTCCATCGCGAACGTGCGCACGTATGGGTTCCCGCCTGCGCGGGAATGACGAGTCCGCGGCTGAGGCTGGAATGTATCGACATTCAGCCTTCTACCCCTCGGCGGAGGCCGGGGCCCAGGTGGGACAGGCTGGTGATGAGGCGCATTCCACCGTCACGGTCGCTTTCCCGATTGGGCCCTGGCCTCCGCCGGGGAAGCTCGCCGGTCCAAATGCCGTCGCGCTGTTGAATGTCGATCCGACCTAGGCCCCATCACCCCATCACCAACGGCGCATGCCGGTCGACCAGCACGCTGCTCGCCGCGTTCAGGCCCACCACCTCCGCCGCGATGCCGTGGCTGCGCAGCTTGGCCACCACGTCCTCCAGCGCCGCCACGGCGGTGATGTCCCACAGATGCGCCGCGGTCAGGTCGATCCGCACCCGTGCCGCCTCGTCGCGCAGGTCGAATCGGTCGGCGAAGATTTCGGCACTCGCGAAGAACACCTGCCCGGACACGTCGTACGTCCGCGTGTCGTTGTCCGCGTCATAGCCGACCGCCACGTGCATCAGCCGCGTCACCTTGAACGCGAAGAACACGCCGCTCATCAGCACGCCGACGGCGACGCCCATCGACAGGTCGTGCGTTGCCACCGTCACCGCGACGGTCGCCAGCATCACCAGCCCCGATACCTTGGGGTGCCGCCCGAGATCGCGCAGCGATCCCCAGGCGAAGGTGCTGGCGGATACCATCACCATGATCGCGACCAGCGCCGCGACCGGCACCTGCGCCACCCACGGACGCAGCGGCACCATCACGACCAGCAGGAACACACCCGCCACCAGCGTCGACAGCCGCCCGCGCCCGCCATAGCGGACGTTGCCGACGGTCTGCCCGATCATGCCGCACCCCGCGATCCCGCCGAACATCCCTGCGGCGACGTTGGCGAGGCCCAGCCCGGTGCATTCACGTGGCCCGTCGCTGTTGCTCTCGGTCAGTTCGTCGACCACCCTTGCCGTCATCATCGATTCGAGCAGGCCCACCGCCGCCATCGCCAGCGCATAGGGCGCGATGATGCTCAGCGTCCGCCATTCCAGCGGCAGCGACGGCCATGCGAGATGGGGTAGCGACGCCGGTAGCCGGCCGAGGTCGGCGACGGTGCGCAACGGCATCGGAAACGCGATGCTGATCGCGGTCAGCACGACGATGCAGATCAATGGCGACGGGATGGCGGTGGTCAGCCGCGGCACCAGATAGATGATCGCGAGGCCCAGCGCGATCATCGCATAGGTGTGCCAGTCGACACCGACCAGCTGCGGCACCTGCGCGGAAAAGATCAGGATCGCCAATGCGTTGACGAAGCCTGTTCGCACCGACTTCGATACGAAGCGCATCAGCACGTCGAGCCTTAGCAACCCGAAGACGATCTGGAACACGCCCGCCAGCATCGTCGCACCCAGCAGATAGGACAGGCCGTGGCTGTGGACCAGCGCCGCGGCGACCAGCGCCACCGATCCTGCCGCGCCGGAGATCATCGCCGGCCGCCCGCCGAAGATCGCGATGACGATACCGATGACGAACGAGGCGAACAGGCCGACTTGCGGATCGATGCCGGCGACGAAGGAAAAGGCGATGACCTCGGGGATCAGCGCAAAGGTGCCGACCATGCCGGCAAGCACGTCGCGCCGCGCCGCGGCGGCACCGCCATACCATTCGGCCCGATAGCGGGAGAGGGAGGATGTCATGAAAGGGGGTCCGCATTGACCGCCGCGACGGGCATCGCGCGATCGGGCGCGACGGAGGGATGTCGGGGTCGGTTTACGTTGTCCGGCGGATCGGCGGCCGGAATAGCCACCCGGATTTGCACCGGGTCCATGCGATTGCCCGCGCAATACCGATAAACATGCTGCGGTGCAACGGGGAGGGGAGGGCGGCAGTATACGAGGGTAAGCGAGGGCTAGGCGGCCGGCAGGCGCTGGCCTGAACCGCGCCTCATCCGCGTCATTGCGAGCGCAGCGAAGCAATCCAGGGTCGGACCAGGGCGCACTGGATTGCTTCGCTGCGCTCGCAATGACGGATGGTGGGCTGGCCGCGCCGCGACCAGCCAATATCCCCCCGTCGCCCCTCACCGGCTCCGAAGCGCACCGCGTCGCACCACCTACCTTCGCCGACTCGCGACGCAACGGCGGATCGAACGCGTGCCCGTTGGACGCCGCCGCCCCTCACACTCCGGCAAATCGCTCTCAAACCACCACGAACCCGCCGCCGAAAAATCGCGCTGTCCTATCGGGATCGGCCGTGATCCTTCGCGACGCTAACCGCAGGGGGACACGATCATGCCCATCACCACGCTCATCGACCAGCTCATCGCGCGCGAGGGGGGCTTCGTCGAGCATCCTGCCGATCGCGGGGGCGCCACCTGCTGGGGCATCACCACCGCGGTCGCCCGCGCCAACGGCTATCATGGCCCGATCCGCGACATGCCGCGCACCGTCGCGGCGACGATCTATGCCGCGGTATACTGGCGCGCGCCGGGGTTCGACCGGGTCGCGGCACGCGCGCCCGGCCTGGCGGCGGAATTGTTCGACACCGGCGTCAACATGGGGACGGGCGTCGCCATCGGTTTCCTGCAACGCGCGCTCAATGCCCTCAATCGCGGCGCCAGCGACTATGCCGACCTGCCGCTCGACGGCGCGATCGGGCCACGCACGCTCGGCGCGCTGGACGCGTTCCTCGCCCGGCGCGGCAGGGCGGGGGAGGCGGTGCTGGTCAAGGCGGTCGACGCCCTTCAGGGCGAACGCTACCTCAGCCTCGCCGAGCGCCGCCCCGCCAACGAAGCCTTCCTGTACGGCTGGCTGGCGGGGCGGATCGCATGACGCCCGATCCCTGGGTACGGCGCGCCCGACCGGCGTTCCTCTACGTCATGTACCTGCTGCTGCTCTGGTCGATCCCGATGAGCCTGATCGCCGCGATCAGCCCCGCGACCGCCACCGCGATGGCGCGTGGCATGGGCGCCTATCTGTCGGCGATCCCCGAACCGCTCTACGCTTTGTTCGGCACCGGATACCTCGGCTACACCGCGGCGCGGGCATGGGGGAAGGTGCGCGGGGTGGAATGAGGATGCGCGAGGAGGGTGCGATCGCGCGAAGCCGCGAAGCCGCAAAGAGAAGATGTGTGCACGCGGAGGCGCGGAGGCGCGGAGAAGAAGAGGCACAGGGGGGGCATAGCGCCGCAGGCTGGCTTCCGATCCCTCCCGGACGCGTGAATAAGGGACGGCGGCTGCGCCGCGCATGACACCTCCACGTCCTCTGCACCGTATCGCTTCTCTTTGCGGCTTCGCGTCGTCGCGCGAAAACCCCTTCTTCTCCGCGCCTCCGCGCCTCCGCGTGAACCCAACCTGCTCCCGCCGCACCCACCTCCGCACGGCGACCCTTTGCACCGGCCCCACCGCCACCCTACATCGCGCGTCATGAGCGGGAACGATCCACATTCCATGCCGGTCTGGCATGGCACCACCATTCTGTCGGTCAGGCGCAACGGCAAGGTCGTCGTCATCGGCGACGGCCAGGTCTCGATGGGCCAGACGGTCATGAAACCCAATGCGAAGAAGGTCCGCCGTCTCGGCGCCGACGGGCAGGTGATCGGCGGTTTCGCCGGCGCTACCGCCGATGCCTTCACGCTGTTCGAACGGCTGGAGGCGAAGCTGGAACGCCATCAGGGTAAGCTAATGCGCGCCGCGGTCGAACTGGCGAAGGACTGGCGCACCGACAAGTTCCTCCGCAATCTGGAAGCGATGATGATCGTCGCCGACAAGGACGTGACGCTGATCCTCACCGGCAACGGCGACGTGCTGGAGCCGGAGAACGGCGTCGCCGCGATCGGTTCGGGCGGCAATTACGCGCTCGCCGCCGCCCGCGCGCTGGTCGATTACGAAGCGGACGCCGAAACGGTGTGCCGCAAGGCGATGGCGATCGCGGCGGAGGTGTGCGTCTACACCAACGATCGCACCACGATCGAGGTCATGGACAGCACCGGCTGATCCTCTCCACAACCAAGACTTTCGTGACTTTCCAACCTTTCCCGGCACCACGTCACGGTCGGTGCGCAAGGACGATATGAACCAGAACCTGACCCCCAAGGCGATCGTCGCCGCGCTCGATGCGCACATCATCGGACAGGCCGATGCGAAGCGCGCCGTCGCCGTCGCGATGCGCAACCGCTGGCGCCGGCAGCAGCTGTCCGCCGACCTACGCGACGAGGTGACGCCCAAGAACATCCTGATGATCGGGCCGACGGGGTGCGGCAAGACCGAGATCAGCCGCCGCCTCGCCAAGCTGGCCGACGCGCCGTTCGTGAAGGTCGAGGCGACCAAGTTCACCGAGGTCGGCTATGTCGGGCGTGACGTCGAACAGATCGCCCGCGACCTGGTCGAGGAAGCGATCCGGCTGGAAAAGGAACGCCGCCGCGTCGCGGTGAAGGACAAGGCCGAGGAGGCGGCGATGAAGCGCCTGCTCGACGCGCTCGTCGGCAAGGACAGCAGCCAGGCGACGCGCGAAAGCTTCAAGCAGCGCTTCGCCGACGGTCATCTCGATGCGACCGAGATCGAGATCGAGCTGGAACAGGCCCCCGCCATGCCGTTCGAGGTGCCGGGCGCCGGCCCGCAGATGATCAACCTCGGCGAGATGATGAAGTCGTTCGGCGGCGGCCAGCAGTTGAAGCGCCGCAAGCTGACCGTCCGCGCCGCCTGGGACAAGCTGGTCGAGGAAGAGGCCGACAAGCGCCTCGACCAGGACGAGGTCAGCCGCACCGCGCTGGCCGATGCCGAGGCGAACGGCATCGTCTTCCTCGACGAGATCGACAAGATCGCGGTCAGCGACGTGCGCGGCGGTTCGGTCAGCCGCGAGGGCGTGCAGCGCGACCTGCTGCCGCTGATCGAGGGGACCACCGTCTCGACCAAATACGGGCCGATGAAGACCGACCACATCCTCTTCATCGCCAGCGGCGCGTTCCACGTCGCCAAGCCGTCCGACCTGCTGCCCGAACTCCAGGGCCGTCTGCCGATCCGTGTCGAGCTGAAGGGGCTGACCGAGGAGGACTTCATCGCGATCCTGTCGGACACCAAGGCCTCGCTGCCCGCGCAATACAAGGCGCTGCTGGCGACCGAGGGTGCGCAGGTGGAATTCACCGAAGACGGCATCGCCGCCATCGCGCGCATTGCCGCCGAGGTGAACGGACAGGTCGAGAATATCGGCGCCCGCCGTCTCCAGACGGTGATGGAAAAGCTGCTGGAGGAGGTGAGCTTCGACGCCGAGGATCGCACCGAGAGCGTCACCGTCGATGCCGCCTACGTCGACCGGCAGCTCGCCGGCATCGCCCGCGACACCGACCTCAGCCGCTTCGTGCTGTAGGGCGGCGCAATCGCGCGCGCGGCGAAGCAATCCCAAGCGTCCTGACCGGACGCCGCCTCGCCCGGCAGCGTTCATCACCAAGGCCCGCAGCCAGCCTCAAGCCCGCCACGCCCGCCACCGCTACGCCCGCCGCCACTTCGTCCACAGGTGCCGCGCAAGCATCGCCGGCGGCATCCGCAGCCAATGCGACCGGATGTAGAAGGCAAGGCGGGTGAACGGCCGGATCGGCCGCCCCCAATCGTCGCGGGCCAGCACGCGGCGCAGGTAGAGGACGTCCGCCCACCGTGCCGGCATCTCGGGCACCGGCGTTCCGAACAGGCGGCGGACCAGGCGCAACGCACGATCGACCTCCCGCGACAGGCCATGGTGGCGCGCCCGCGCGGCGAGGCCGTCGATGCCATGATCCTCGATCAGGCAATGGATGTCCCACAGGTTGCGCAAGGCCCCGGCAAGGTCGCCGTCGGCCAGCAGATGCGCGGCGGCATGGACCAGCATGTCGTTCGGCGACGGCACCGACAGGGCGTTGCCCAGCGGTTGCGCATCGGCGATCAGCGCGGCGGCATCGGGGGTGATGCGCGCGGTCGGCGGCAGGATGGTGTGATGGACGTCGATCATCCGGTCGCGCTCGCGGTGGATCAGCGGCGGCAGCTCGTGCATCCAGCGCCGGTAATAGGCATCGTCATACGGGTCCGGCTTCACCCATTCCCATCCCGCCGCCAGCAGCGCCGCCTCGACGGCATCCAGCGACCCGCGTGGCACCAGGATGTCGAGGTCGCCGATCGACCGGCCGCGCCCCGCCGTCAGCCCCGCCGCGACGAAGGCGGTGCCCTTCAGCAGCAGCACCGGACAATCGAGCGGCGCCAGCGCCCGTCGCGCCATCTCCGCCTCCCACAATGCGGCACGGCGCCCGTTCTCCGCCGCGGCGCGCGCATCCGCCAGCAGCAGCGCCACGTCCTCGGGCAGCGGCAGCCCGTCGAGCCGATAGGCGAGGGTGCCGAGCAGCAGCTCAGCCCTGGCGGTGGTGATCAGCCCCACCCAATCGGTGTCGAGCGTCAGCGACTGCGGGTCGGCCAGCGCGCGGGCGAGGATCAGAGCGTCCGCCACAGCGCCTCCACCTGCGCCACCGCCGCGGCACCGTCGGGATAGTCGATCGCATGCGCCGGCGTCGATCGCACCAGTTGGCAGAGTGCGCCGAACCCGGCCTCGCCCATCGCGACGTAATTGGTCGATGCCTGCGTCAGCCGCACGAACGATTCGCTGGCGCGCACCGGCGTGGTGGCGGCGGCGAAGCCGAAGCGCGGGTAGAGCAGCAGGGCGGGGCGGGCGGGTTCGTCCATCGCGCCCACCGCCAGCCCGTCGGGCACCATGTGGCGGATGTCGCCCTTGGGCGTACCGGCAAGCAGCGGCCCGAACCGCGCATCCGGCCGCGCCGCCATCGCCGCGGCGATCCCGGCATTCTTCAGGCTGATGAGCCGGGGAAAGGCGTGGACCAGCCCGGTGTCGGGGTCGACCAGCGCGAACTCGTCGCCCATGAATCGCCACCCTCGCGCCGCCAGCAGCGTGGCGAGCGTCGACTTGCCCGCGCCCGATTCGCCGGTCATCAGCACCGCGCGCCCGTCACGCTCGACGCACGAGGCGTGGAGCAACAGATAGCGCCGCCCGCCCAGCGCCAGTTGCAGGTTCATCGCCATCTCGGCGGCGAGCAGCCCCTGCGCCAGCGGCAACGGTGCCGCCTCCGGCAGCATATTGTCCCCGGCGAGGCGGATCGACGGGCGGACCCAGCGCCGCCACGGCCGCGTCGCTTCCAGCCGCACGGTGAAATCGGGCAGGTTGGGCGAGGGGTAGTAACGGTACAACTCGCGCAGCTGGTCGATCGGCGCGCGCCAGTCGCTGCCGATGCGAAACCCGATCGGCCCGATCCGTACCGAAAAGGCGTGCCTCATGCCGCCTCGATCAGGCCCGCGACGACCAGCTCGTCGAGGCGGGCGGCCAGCGCTTCGTCATCGGCATCGGCCAGGTCGAACGTCGCGGCCAGGGTGGCGAGCAGCGCCGGCCTGTCGAGCGGCCCATCCGCCAGCGCCGCCAGGATCTCCGGCGCCGGACTGGCGAGCAGATGGGTGATGCCGGAAGGGCGGTGGAACACGGCGGTGAACGCATCGAGGTCCGCGGTCAGCAACGCCTCGGCCGGCGGGGCGCGATAGCGCACCGGCTCAGGCGCGCGGCATCTGCAACGAGGCGAAGCAGGTGAAGCCGCCCTGGCCGCGTTGCAGGCGGCGGATGTAGCTGACGTAGGCGCGGTTGCTCTCGTACGTCGTGCCGGGCAACTGGCTGCCGGCGAGCGCCCGTTTCACCTCTTCGCCCTTGAACGGGCGCGATGCCGGCGGGAATGCGCCCTTGGTGCCGGCCGCGACGACGTTGCCGGCCGGATCGATGAACTGCCCGGCACGCGCTATGTCCGGCACCGGGATCTCGCACGTCATCACCGACCCCGCGGTCTGCGCCAGGGCCGGGCGGATCGACACGACCGCACCCGCCGTCACCGCGCCGAGTATCAGTACACGCCGCCGGGTCGGGATGGTCCCGTCCCTGGTCTGCGCTTCGTCGTGGCCGTCGGTCGGCGTCGCGTCGTTCATAAAACCCCTGCTAGCGCATGCTGAGTTTCACATTCGCTAACCACTGGCAAGCGCGACGCACGTGTCGTTGCGGGACGACCCCCGCCGGCCGGTCCCGACCGCTCAGGCGGCGACCGGCAGGCTGCGGCGCCACGATGGCGCCAGGGCGTTGACGACGGCCCGGCGCATCGGCTGCCAGAAGGCGGACAGGCACAGCAATGCCGATCCGATGACGAAGGCGGTGAGCGCGGCGCCAAGCTCGATCGCCCCGGCGCTGCGGAACAGCGCGTACAGGGCGGCCAGGACATAGGCGAGGCCGCTGACCAGCAAGGCGCGCCGGTCGACCGCCAGCGCGATGCCGGCGAAACAGACGTAGAGCGCCAGCACCACCGCCGCCATGCCGGCGCCGATCTCGCCCCGGAACACGCCCAGCATCTGGAAGATCGAATGCGCGATCATCGGTGCGGCGACGAGGTGCAGCCAGAATGCGACGTCCGATCGGCGCGTCTGGCGCCGCGTGTCGCTCATGTCCCATCGCATCGCGGTGGCGAACACGCCCAGGCCGCCGACCAGCAGCAGCGGCCACACCGTCTGCCCGACCGTCGGAAACGCCGCGACGACCAGTCCGATGGCGGTCCCGACCAGCGCCGCCGCGCCCGCAGCGACGGTGATCGGCACCATGAACCGTCGCCAATGCACCCACGCCGCCGCCGCCGAGCAAAAGGCGACGCCCGCCGCTGCCAGCGCCCCGGCGCGTCCGTCGATATGCGGGGCCACCGTTTCGACCAGCGCGTACAGCGCGCCGGCAATGCCGCCGACGAAGGCGATCAGTAGCAGGATACTGGGCAGCGCCATCCGGCGGCGCGCGGTGAAATATTCGGCAAGGCCCCACGCCGCCGCCGCGACCAGCACGCCGCCCGCGGCATAGGTGATCGACAGGCCGATCTGCCCCACCGCGACCAGCAGCAGCACCAGCGCGATCGATACGAAGATGTCGTTGAACCCGGTCAGCAGGCGGAAATGTTCTTCGTCCACCGCCGGACTTGCATGGCTGGACGCGACGTGCGCGCGCAACGCCGCCGCCGCATCGGCCGACAGCACCCCCGCGGTCACCGCGCCGTCGATGTCACTCTCGCTGTACATGGCGATCCTCCCCGTTTGAGTGGGGAGGTTACCATTCGTGTATTACGTAATCAATACACCTTCCGGCGCCACGCCCCTGCAGCGCGGCGGGGGACTCACCGTCAGCCGCCTTGCAGCAGCGTGCCGATGGTCATCGCCTGTTCGGCGCCCGTCTTGGGCACGATCTCTCCGGCACGATCGGTGATCGCGTCCCAATGCGCGGCGACGCCTTCCGGAGTCAGGTCGTCGCCGGTCAGCAACGCACCGCGGGTCAGCGTGACGTACGCGGCCTGGAACGCGCCCGCGCCGGCCCCGAGGATGACGTTGGTCGGCGCATTCTCGCTGACGAGGTACAGTGCCCCCGGTGCGACCTTCTCGGGCGCGAACGCCTCGAACGCCGCGGCGGGAAACAGGTCCTCGGTCATCCGCGTGCCCGCGGTCGGCGCGATCGTGTTGACGCGAATGTCGTTCCTAGCCCCCTCGATCGCCAGCGTCTTGGTGAGGCCGGCAAGCCCCATTTTGGCCGCGCCGTAATTCGCCTGGCCGAAATTGCCGAACAGGCCGGTGGACGATGCGGTCATCAGCACGCGGCCGTAATTCTGCTCGCGGAACGTCTCCCAGCACGCCTTGGTCGCGAACGCCGATCCCAGCAGGTGGACGCGGATAACGAATTCGAAATCCGCCGGGTCCATCTTGGCAAAGGTCTTGTCGCGCAGCACCCCGGCGTTGTTGATGAGGATGTGGACGCCGCCCCAGGCATCCCTGGCTCGTGCGACCATCTCGGTCATCTGGTCATAGTCGGCGACGCTGCCGCCGTTGGACATCGCCTCGCCGCCGGCGGCGCGAATCTCCTCGACGACCGCCAGCGCAGCGTCGGAATGGCCCGTCCCGTCGCGCGATCCGCCCAGATCGTTGACGACGACCTTCGCCCCGCGCCGCGCGAGTTCGAGCGCATAGTGACGGCCCAGGCCGCCGCCGGCGCCGGTGACGATCGCGACCTTGCCGTCGAAGCGGATAGCAGACATGAAAAAGGCGCTCCTGTTGCCATGGAGCGCCTTTTCCTAAACGGTCGGTAGCATCTGGCAACCGGTCATCCCGATTGCCGACGCGCGAGGGCTTACTTGCCGCCGCGCTGGATGCACTGGTCGTACTGACCCTTCTTGCAGACCGGATACTTGGCCAGCGGCGCCGGCGCCGGATAGGCTTGGTCGGGCGACGGAGCCGGACGGAACACCGGGGGCAGCGTCGCGCCGGGGGTGCCGCCGCTCAACGCCGAACCGGTCGGGGCATAGCCGCCGGCGGGCGTGCCCGATCCGGTCGTCATCGGTGCTGGCGTGGCGGCCTGCGGCATCGGTGCGGCGGCGGGGTCGGCCGGCATCGGTGCGGCGGCGGGATCGGCCGGTGCGGCGGCGGCGGGATCGGCGGGGGCCGGAGCGGCCGGGTCCTGCGCCGGTGCCGTCTGGGCATCGGCGGGGGCCGGCGGGGTCGTCTGTGCCATCACCGGGGCAGCGATCAGGGCCGTGGCGGCCAGCAGAATGAGCTTCATCGCGGATTCTCCTTTGAAATCTCATGCGTCGAATAACGACAACGCTCCGGCCCAACGCCCGATGCTGACTTTTTCTCCTTCGTTTCGCGAACGATTCTATTACGCGCCCGAATCGAGCGAATATCCGGCCGACCGGACGGTGCGGATCAGGTCCGGGCGGTCGCCGACGTTGATCGCCTTGCGCAGCCGCCGGATGTGGACATCGACCGTGCGGCTTTCGATGTCGCTGTCATGCCCCCACACCGCATCCAGCAGTCGTTCGCGGCTGAACACCCAGCCGGGATGTTCGAGGAAATGCTTCAGCAGCCGGAATTCCGTCGGGCCGAGCGGCACGACCTCGCCCGAGCGGCGGACCTTGTGGCCGACGGTATCCATCTCGATGTCGTCATAGGTCAACGCCTCGCCCGCCAGCGCCGGCCGGACGCGACGCAGCACCGCACTGACGCGGGCGACCAGCTCGCGGGGGCTGAAGGGCTTGGTGACGTAATCGTCCGCGCCCGTCTCCAGCCCGCGGATGCGATCCTCTTCCTCGCCGCGCGCGGTCAGCATGATGATCGGCACGTTCTGCGTCTCGGTCATCCGGCGCAGGCGGCGGCAGACCTCGATCCCGGACAGGCCCTCGACCATCCAGTCGAGCAGCACGATGTCGGGCGCCTTTTCCTTGGCGAGCAGCAACGCCTCCTCGCCGTCCGGTGTGTGCGCGACCTCGAAATCCTCGCGCTTGAAATGATAGATCAGCAATTCGGCGAGGGCGGCGTCGTCCTCGACCAGCAGCATGGATGCACGTGCCATCAGCGTTTGTCCTCGAAGCTGGCGCCGCCGCGGTCGCGGTCGGCCATCTGGGTTCCGGTCGCCGCGAAATAGACCATCTCGGCGACGTTGGTGGCGTGGTCGCCGATACGTTCGAGGTTCTTGGCGACGAACAGCAGGTGCGCGACCTGGCTGATCGTGCGCGGATTCTCGACCATGTAGGTGACCAGGGTACGAAAGATGCTGTCGTAGAAATCGTCGAGCGCCGCGTCGCTTTCCACGACGCGGATCGCTGCCTCGGCATCGCGCGCGGCAAAGGCGTCGAGCGCGCGGCGGACCATGTCGCTCGCCATCCGCGCCATCGACGGCAGCAGCGATATCGGCTCGATCCGATACTCTCCCCCTCATTCGAATTGGCGATCAGCGGCACGCGCTTGGCGATGTTCTTGGCATAGTCGCCGATCCGCTCGACGACGGCGGCGATCTTCAGCGCCGCCACCACTTCGCGCAGGTCGACCGCCATCGGCGCGCGCAGCGCGATGATGCGCACCGCGAGCCGCTCCACCTCCGCCTCGATCGCGTCGATCGCCTTGTCGTCGGCGCGCACCCTTGCGGCGAGCTCGGGATCGGGGCGGGCGAGCGCCTGCATCGCCAGCCCGATCGCATCCTCCGCCAGCCCGCCCATCTGCGAGATCATTCCACGCAGCTGGCCGATATCGGCGTCGAACGCCTTGACCGTATGATCCACCATCAACCGTACCTGCCCGTGATATAGTCGCGGGTGCGTTCTTCCCGCGGGTTGGTGAAGATGTCGCCCGTCCGCCCGAACTCGACCAGCTGGCCGAGGTGGAAGAACGCGGTCTGCTGCGACACGCGTGCCGCCTGCTGCATGTTATGGGTGACGATCACGATCGCGTAGCGGCCCTTCAGCTCGTGGATCAGCTCCTCGATCTTGGCGGTCGCGATCGGGTCCAGGGCGCTGCACGGCTCGTCCATCAGGATCACTTCGGGATCGACCGCGATGGCGCGGGCGATGCACAGCCGCTGCTGCTGGCCGCCCGACAGGGCGGTGCCGCTGTCGGTCAGGCGATCCTTCACCTCGTCCCACAGGCCGGCGCGGCGCAGCGACTGTTCGACCAGCCCATCCAGGTCGGCACGCGCCGTGGCAAGGCCGTGGATGCGCGGGCCATAGGCGACGTTCTCGTAGATCGACTTCGGGAACGGATTGGGCTTCTGGAACACCATGCCGACCCGTGCGCGCAGCTGCACCACGTCCATGCCCGACGCATAGATATCTTCGCCGTCCAGCAGGATCTCGCCCGACACGCGCGCCGAGGGCACGGTATCGTTCATCCGGTTCAGCGTCCGCAGGAACGTCGATTTGCCGCAGCCCGAGGGGCCGATGAAGGCGACGACATTGTCCTGGTCGACGTCGATCGAGACATGGTCGATCGCCTGTTTGTCGCCATAGAAGACGCTGACGTCGTGGGCGGAGATCTTGTGGGTCACCAGCGGGTCTCGAAACGGTTGCGAAGGTAGATGGCGAGCCCGTTCATCGCGAGCAGGAAGACGAGCAGCACGATGATCGCTGCCGACGTCTTTTCGACGAAGCCGCGATTGACGTCGTCGGACCATAGGAAGATCTGCACCGGCAGCACCGTGGCGGGGTCGGTCAGCCGCGATGGCGGCGCGGCGATGAAGGCGCGCATGCCGATCATCAGCAGCGGCGCCGTCTCGCCCAGTGCGCGCGCCATGCCGATGATCGTGCCGGTCAGGATACCGGGCAGCGCCAGCGGCAGGACGTGATCGAACACCACCTGCACCGGCGATGCGCCGACCGCCAGCGCGGCGTCGCGGATCGACGGCGGCACCGCCTTGATCGCGTTGCGCCCGGCGATGACGATCACCGGCATCGTCATCAGCGCCAGCGTCAGGCCCCCGACCAGCGGTGCCGAGCGCGGCAGGTGGAACGTGCCGAGGAACACCGCCAGCCCGAGCAGGCCGAAGATGATCGAGGGCACGGCGGCCAGATTGTTGATCGACACCTCGATCAGGTCGGTCCAGCGGTTCCGCGGCGCATATTCCTCGAGGTACAGCGCCGCCAGCACGCCGATCGGGAATGCGATGCCGATCGTCACCAGCATCGTCAGCAGCGATCCCTTGAACGCGCCCCAGATGCCGACCCGGGTCGGATCGGTCGAATCCGCGGTGGTGAGGAAACCCGTCGCCCAGCCGGTGGACAGCACGCCACGCGCCTGCAATCGCGCGACGATCGCCTCCGCCCGCGGGGCGCCGTCATGCTTGGCGGCGACGTCGATCGCGCTGGCGACCGGCACCGCCAGCGTCGTCGATCGGCGCAGCAGGGCGGGATCGCGCTTGATCGCATCGCGCACCACCAGCCAGGCGCCGTCCGACAGCAGGTCGGCACCGTGCTGGCCATAGGCGCGGACCGCGGCGCGATCGACGACGCCTTCCAGGCCGGCGCCGGCCAGCGCCAGGTTCGCGCCGCGCTCCCGCAGCTGTGCCGGGGTCACTGCCAGCCGGGCCGCGGCGAGGTCGATCGGCAGCGCGATCCGCGTCTGGCGGAACCCGCTCGCCCCCTGCCACAGCATGGTCGCGAGCAGCAGTGCGAGGAAGCCCGCCGACAGCCACACCGCGGCAAGGCCGATCAGCCGGAACCGGCGCTCGGCGGCATAGCGGCGGCGGGTACGGCGCTGGACCGACGCGGCCTTCCAGTCGGTCGGGCGACGGGCTGCCGGCTCGTGGCCCTGCGCGGGCACGCCGGGGACGAGGGGGCTATTCATAGGCTTCCCGATACCGCTTCACGACGGTCAGCGCGACGACGTTGAGCGCCAGCGTGATGACGAACAGGGTGAGGCCGAGCGCGAAGGCGGCGAGCGTCTTGGCGCTGTCGAATTCCGCCTCGCCGGTCAGCAGGTCGACGATCTGCTTGGTGACCGTGGTGGTGCTGGCGAACGGGTTGGCGGTCAGCGTCGCCACGCCGGATGCGGCCATGACGACGATCATCGTCTCGCCGATCGCGCGGCTGACCGCCAGCAGGATGCCGCCGACGACACCGGGCAGCGCCGCGGGCAGGATCACCTTGCGGATCGTTTCCGAACTGGTCGCGCCCATCGCCAGGCTGCCGTCGCGCATCGATGCCGGCACCGCGGCGATCGAATCGTCGGCCATCGACGAGACGAAGGGGATGATCATGATCCCCATCACCGCGCCCGCCGCCAGCGCGCTTTCCGACGAGGCGTTGTCGATGCCGATCGCCAGCGCCAGCTCGCGCACCGCCGGCGCGACGGTCAGCGCCGCGAAATAGCCGTAGACGACGGTCGGCACGCCGGCGAGCATCTCCAGCACCGGCTTCATCCAGCGGCGGGTACGGGCATGCGCATATTGCGTCAGATAGATCGCGCTCATCAGGCCGAACGGAATCGCCACCGCCATCGCGATCACCGCGCCGATGAAGAACGTCCCCCAGAACAGCGGCACCGCGCCCAGGCTGGCGCCCGGATCGCGCGGGTCGATCACCTGCGGGCTCCAGTGCGTGCCGAACAGGAATTCGCCGATCGGCACGATGCTGAAGAAGCGGCCCGATTCGTACAGCAGCGACGCGACGATGCCGATCGTGGTGAGGATCGCGATCAGCGATGCGGCGAGCAGCAGCAGCATGACGCCGCGTTCGACCTGGGTACGCGCCGCGAAATCGGGCCGGACGCGCGTGAAGGCCATCCCGCCGCCGACGAACGCCAGCAACAGCGCCACGGCCGTCGCGATCCAGTCGTATCGCGCCTGCGCCGCCGCATAGGCCGGCGCCAGTCGCCCGGACAGCGCATGGAACACGCCATGGCTCCGTCCGGCGGCAAGCGCGCGCGCTTCCGACAGGATCGATGCGCGCTCGAACCCCGGCGACGGCAGCGCCGCCGCGGCCGGCGTGGCGATCACCGCATCGGTGACCAGCGCGGGCGAGGTCAGGCTCCACACCGCCAGGAACAGCAGCGGCGGGATCGCCGCGCACATCGCGACGAAATAGCCGTAGTGGACGGGCAAAGCGGTGAAGCGCGCCACGCCCGGCTTGCGGAACGTCGCCGCCCGCATCCGTGCGGCGAGCCAGCCGATCAGCGCCAGCCCGATGACGACGAAGACGATGGCAAGGCCGCTCATGCCGCCCGGCCTTGGTGGATCGGGCGACCCCGCCCGACGCCCCGATCACCCGCTTCCCCGGCGAAGGCCGGGGCCCAGTTGGGCAGCCCTTGGTCGCTGCTCGCCAGCGCACCCCGATCGTGCCCCGTCCTCTGCCGGAGAACGATCGGGAAAATAGCGGCGGATCCCCCCGACCGCCGCCCGCATGACGAAACGAACCGCCTCACGACGCCAGCTCCGCCGGATCCAGCGGCGTCTCGTTCGCGATGATCGCCGCCGCCCGCGCCCGCACGTCGGCCGGCGCCGCGATTAGGCCGCGGCGGACCAGCGGCCCGTCCGGACCCCAGGCACCCGCATACAGCGTCAGGAACGTCGCCAGGCCCGGGATCGCCCGCAGATGCGCTGCCTTCACGTAGACGTACAGCGGTCGCGATCCCGGATAGGCGCCGGAGGCGATCGCAGTATAGGTCGGCTTGACGCCGTCGATCGCGACGCCGTTCACTGTCCCGGCATTCTGTTCGAGATAGCTGTAGCCGAACACCCCGATCGCATCGGAATTGGCGGACAGCTTCTGGACGATCAGATTGTCGTTCTCGCCCGCATCGACATAGGCGCCGTCCTCGCGCACCCGCGTGCACAGCGCCTTGTGCGCCGCCGGGTTCGTCGTCGCCAGCGCCTTGGCGCGCGGATCGACCGCCTCGCACCCCCGCGTCAGGATCAGTTCGGCAAGCGCGTCGCGGGTGCCGCTGGTCGCCGGCGGGCCATAGACCTGGATCGGCGTCGCGGGCAGTGCCGGATCGACGTCGCGCCACACCCTTGCGGCGTTGCGCCGGCCGAGCGGGTTCGCGGCCAGCGCCCGGTACAGGATTGCCGGCGTCAGCGTCATTTCCGGCCCGTTCTTCGCTTCGGCAAAGGCGATGCCGTCGATGCCGATCTGCACCTCCATCACCGGGCCGACGCCATGGGCCGCGCATGCGGCATATTCGCTGCGCTTCATCCGTCGCGAGGCATCCTCGATATCGGGATGCCCGGCGCCGACGCCGGCGCAGAACAGCTTCATGCCGGCGCCGGTGCCGGTCGATTCGATCACCGGTGCCCTGGCGTCGGGATTGTTGGCGACGAACGTCTCGGCGACCAGCGTTGTGAACGGATAGACGGTGGACGATCCGACCACGGCGATCTGATCGCGCGCGCCGCCGCCACCGCCATTTGCCTGGTCCTGACAGCCCGCGAGGCAAAGCCCCATCAGGCCGGTGATTAGAACGCGCATCGGATCCCCGCGGGCGACTCCGCGTCGCCACGCCCCGCCTGTGTGACGGTTCGGTTACCCTTTGATGACAGCGGCTCCGGTGGATGTTCCGGCCACCGCGTCCGCCGCCGGGATCGCGACCGATACGGTGGTCCCGATCCCCACCTTGCTGGCGATATCCAGCCGGCCGCGATGCCGTTCGACGATATGCTTGACGATGGCGAGGCCCAGCCCGGTGCCGCCGACGCTGCGGCTGCGGCCGGCATCGACGCGATAGAATCGCTCGGTCAGGCGCGGGATATGCTGGGGCGCGATGCCTTCGCCTTCGTCCACCACAGTCAAGCGCAGCAGCCCGGATCGATCGAGGCCGAGCGTGACGGTCACCGGCGTGCCGGGGCGGCCGTATTTCATCGCATTGCCGATCAGGTTGTGGAACAGCTGCGACAGCTGCGCTTCGTCGCCGACCACTTCGGGCAGGCCGGGTTCGACGGTGACCGCGACGTTCTCCGCCCGCGGGCTGCGCGCCGCCTCGATCTCCGCGGCGACATCCTCCAGCAATTCGCCGAGGTCGAGCCGATCGCCGGGCAGCCGGTATTTCTCCGCCTCGATGCGGGACAGGGATATCAGGTCCTCGACCAGCCGCTGCATCCGCTGCGCCTCGGCGAACATCACGTCCAGGAACCGCTTGCGCAGCGCCGGCTCTTCGCCCGCCTCCTCGTTCAGCGTCTCGATGAACCCCAGGATCGAGGCGAGCGGCGTGCGCAGTTCGTGGCTGGCGTTGGCGACGAAATCGACGCGCATCTTCTCCGCGGCATAATTGCCCGACTGGTCGACCAGATGGACGATGCGTGCGCCATCGCCGGTCTCGCCGGTCCGCATTTCCCAGCGCTGGTCGGCGGTGCCGAGCCCGACCAGCTCGACCGGGCGACCGGGCAGGGGCGCGCTGGAGCTCAGCCGGTCGGCGGCGGCGGGATGGCGGATCGCGACGCGGACGTCCTCGCCGACGATGTGGCGGCCCAGCAGCGCCTTGGCGGCGGCATTCGCGCAGGTGACGTTGCCGCCGCGGACCAGCAGCACCGGGTCCGCGATCACGTCGAGCACCTCGCCGAGCAACACGTTGGCGTCCGGTCCGGCCGCCCGTGCCGTCGCCTGTCCCTCGTCGCCGCGGCCCATCGCCGCCAGCGCCACCGCCACCGCGCCGACCAGCGCGACCGCCGCCCCGTCGACACGCCCGTCGACCAGATAGACACCGACGGCGACGCCCATCGCAATCGCGAGCGCGCCGCTCAGCCGTCGGACGAATCGGGACATCATGAGCGGTGGCTAGCCCAAGTTGGCCGGGCTGGGCAGGGGGTCCGGCGCGGGCGGCTCGCTCAGTCGGGCTTTCGGGTCCGATCGGGGCGGGTGTAGGGCGTGAATTCGGTGAACCGGCAATAAGCGGACGGGATCGTCGTTCCCGGCGTCAGCACGCGAAACCGGTCGTTGCGGCACAATTGCCCGCCATAGACATCGACGATCAACGTCGTCAGCGGCTCCAGCGACGGGCAATCGCCGACCGGCCCGGTCTTCCAGATGCGCCGCCCGGCGCCCTCGGTGTACAGGATCGTGCGCGCATCGATCGTCGATGGGCCGTTGGTCGACGACAGGGTGATGCAGCGCTGCGGTTCGCCGGCGATGCGGCCAGCCAGCGGGTCGGATCTGGCGGCCAGCAGCGGCAGCGCCAGTGCGAGCAGGGCAAGGGGCCGCAGCGTCACGATCCCGACTTGCTGTAGCGGGTGAAGGGGCCGAACGAGCAGCTGCCGCTGAACGTCCGCGACGTCTGATCGATGGTGGTCGCGATGTCGCCCTGGCATAATTGCCCGATCGGCGACTGCGTCACCAGGATGTCGCCGCGCCCGACGCGCTCGCACCCGCCGGCGGTGTCGGTCCGGTATTTGAGGTTGCGGCTGACCGTATAGACGATCGTGGGTCCATAGGCCTGGACCTGCGACGTCGGAAAGCGCGGCATGCAGGACGACGACGGCTTGTCCGGCGTCAGCCCTGCGAGCGCCTTGCCCAGCTTCTCGGCCGCCACCGCGTCCGCCTGCTGCGCGGCGACGCGCTGCTCCGGGGTCTGCGTGCACGCTGCCAATGTCAGGGCAACGGCGATCAACGATCCTGCGGTCCTCATCCCAAACCTCCCATGGTGCCGATATCAAAGTCCTATCCGCGAAAACTATCTTTCCGTTCCCGCAGCTTGCCGAGTCCGTTCGCGTCCTGCGCGCGCAGGAACGGGTTGGTCGCACGCTCCAGCCCGATCGTCGTCGGCACCGTCGGTTCGCCCGCCGCGCGCGCCGCATCGACATCCGCCATCCGTGCCGCCAGCGCCGCATTGTCCGGCTCGATCGCCAGCGCGAAGCGGCCGTTGGACTGGGTATATTCGTGGCCGCAATACACCTGCGTGGCATCGGGCAACGCTGCATAGCGCTGCATGTTCGCGAACATCTCCGCCGGCGTACCCTCGAACAGGCGGCCGCAACCCATCGCGAACAGCGTGTCGCCGGTGAAGATCACGCCCTCGTCGGCAAGGTGGAATGCGATGTGGCCGGCGGTGTGACCCGGTACGTGCAGCACCTGCGCAACCTCCGTCCCGATCCGCACCACGTCGCCCTCGCCGACGGTCGCGTCCAGCGTCGGAATCTTGGCGGCCTCGGCGGCGGGGCCGGTCACCCGCGCGCCCGTCGCCCGGATGTCCGCATTGCCGCCGGTGTGATCGGGGTGCCAGTGCGTGGTCCACACCTGATCGATCGTCCAGCCTTCGGCCGCGGCGGCGGCCTGCACCGGCGCCGCCTCGCCCGGATCGACCGCGACCGTCTCGCCACTGACGGGGTCATGCACCAGCCAGGCGTAATTGTCGCTCAGCACGGGGACGCGGACGATCCGGAGCGCCATCACCAGGTTCCGGTGTTCGGCATCGACGTCCATGGTTCGGCCGGCGCCAGCGCATCGCCGGCCTGCAGCAATTCGATCGAAATGCCGTCGGGCGTCTTGACGAAGGCCATGTTGCCGTCCCGCGGCGGGCGGTTGATCGTCACCCCGCCGTCCATCAGCCGCCGGCACGTGTCGTAGATGTCCTCGACGCGATAGGCGAGATGCCCGAAATTGCGGCCGCTGCCATAATCCTCGGGGTCCCAGTTATGGGTCAGCTCGACCTCCGCCCTGGCGCGTTCGCCCGGCGCGTTCATGTCCTCGTCGGCAGCGAGGAAGATCAGCGTGAAACGCCCCTTTTCATTCTCCAACCGCCGCACTTCCTTCAGGCCGAGCAGTTCGAAAAAGGCGATGGTCGCATCCGGATCGGTTACGCGGATCATGGTGTGAAGATAATGCATGAAGAACCCTGCTGTACTGGCGATGGATAGCTAGCCCCCCAACGCACGGCCCGCCATAGGGTGTCCATCCCCATCGCCCGTCGTCACGACCGATCGGGTCCCGATGCCTCCGGGGCAATCGCGCTTCCGGACGCGACCGGCGCGCCCGCCATTCAGGGTTTCGCCGGCGCCGCGTCGAACTGCGCCAGTGCCGCCTGCGCATTCCTGCCCGCGGGGGCGTCGGGTGCCAGTCGCGCCGCCTCTGCCCATGCCGCCCGCGCGCCGGGCTCGTCGCGGGCCGATGCGGCGATGTTGCCCGCTTCCAGCTGCACCGATGCATCGTCCGCGGCGCGCTTCAGCGCCTCGGCGATGTCCTTCTTCGCCCGCACCAGGTCGCCCTCGCGCCGCGCCAGCGTCGCCGACAGCAGCCAGGCGAGCGGATCGTCGGCGGCATTGGTCAGCGCCAGGTCGATGTCGCGCCGCGCCGCCTCGGGCTCGTTCGCCGCGACCAGCACGCGGGCATGATCCAGCTGCGCCTCGCCCAGCGCCAGCCCTTCCAGCGTCCCCGCGACCAGCGCGGTGTCGAGCGCGGCGCGTGCCCGCGGCACGTCGCCCGCCGCCAGCCGGGCATTGCCGGCCTGCGCCCAGTAATTGGCGGCACGCCGATCGCGCGCGACCTCCGCCGCCTTGGCTGCCGCCTCGAATTCCGCGGCCGCCGCGGTGAAATTGCCTTCCTGCGTATACGCGAGGCCGGCGCACTGCCGCGCGAACCAGGTGCCGCCGCTGGCACCCCAGCGCACCGCCTCCGCCCGCGCCGCGACCGGATCGCTGTCCGCCAGCCGCACGCAACGGTCGTAGCGCGCCTGACGCGGGTCGGCGCCCTTGACGGTGGCCACGGTGGAAGGCGGCGAGGGCGCCGGCGATGCCGCCTGAAGCGCCACGGCGAAGAGCAGGATCATAAGCGGTTCAGCACGTCCTCGGTCGCCCGGATGATCGCTGCGATATCGGTATCGCGCGACAGGCGGTGATCGCCGTCCTTGATCAACAGCGTCTGCACGTCGGCTGAACGGATCATCTCGCCCAGCCGCACGGTGCGGTGCCACGGCACGTCGCCATCGGCCTGTCCCTGCACCAGCCGCACCGGCCCATCGAAGGGTATGGCGCCGAACATCAGCCGGTTCGCCTCGCCGGACTGGAAGAAGCCGCGGGTGTAGACGGTCGGTGCCGGCCCGTAGGGATTGGCCCGCTCCAGCCGCCCCCCGGTCAGGATAGCCATCTTGTCCTCGGTCGAAAAGCCCCAGTCGGTGAAGTCGGGCGCCGGCGCGATGCCGACCAGCCCGACCACCCGTTCGGGGCGCGCCTTGGCGGCGAGCAGCATCAGCCAGCCGCCCAGCGACGATCCGACCAGCATTACCGGCCCGGTCGCGACCTGGTCGATCATGGCGACGACATCGTCGCGCCAGCCCGTCAGCGTCTGGTCCTCGAACGCACCCTCGCTCTGCCCGCAACCGCCATAGTCGAACCGCAGGAACGCCCGGCCGGTGCCCCGCGCCCAGGCTTCCAGCGCGAGCGCCTTGGTGCCGTTCATGTCGGAGGCATAGCCGGGCAGGAAGACGACGGTCGGGCCCGTCCCTTGCGTGTGGTGATAGGCGAGGCGGGGGCGGGGCAGCTGGGTCATGCCCGCCTCCTTACCGCGGCTGCGCGCCGATGGGGAGCCTCGCCCGTCCGGTCACCGGGCGGCGAAGGCGGTCAGCGCCGCTGCGAATGCCGCCGGCTGGTCGAGCATCACGAAATGCGCGGCATCGCCGATGGCGACGAAGGTCACGTGCGGCGCGTCGGCATAGGCGGCCTTGTACAGCGCATCCGCCTGCGCCCGCGTCGTTCCGGTCGGCGCGAAGGGGTAGACGACCGTGATCGGCGTCGCGATGCCCGCCATCGCCGGGCGCAGGTCGGTGGTCAGGTCCTCGTACATCGCCTGGCCCGACACGCGCGGGTCGGCGGTCTTGAACCATGCCGCCACCTGCGTGCGCGACGCCGCCTTGGCGGCGAGCCGGTCGGCGGTGGCGGTCGCCATCGCCTCGCTGGCGGGCTTGCCATAGCTGGCGGCCTGCGCATCGCGCATCGCCCTGGCCTGCGGCTCGATCGCGGCCACGCTCGCGCCGGGGGCGAACAGCGTGCCGATGAACGGCAGCGAATCGACGATCATCAGCTTGCCGGCATCGGCGGGATGCGCCTTCGCCAGCATCAGCGCGGCGAGCCCGCCCATCGAATGGCCGACCACTGCCGCACCGGCGATCCGTTCCTTCGCGATCAGCGCGTGGAGGTCGGCGACGACGCCGTCGAGGATGCCGGGCGCCAGGTTCGCGCCCGGCGCATCGCCGCCGAAGCCGTTGACCTGCACCACATAGACGCGGTGGTCCCTGGCCAGTCCGGGAACGACGCCGTCCCACACCGCGCGCGGCGACGACAGGCCGGGGATCAGGATCACCGGCGATCCCTGGCCCGTGGCGACGACCGAGATGTGCGCCATCTGCGTTACCGGCGCGGTCGTCGCGGCGGCGGGCGAGGCATGCGAGGCGGCGGGATGCAGCACGACGCCCAGTGTCAGCGCGGTGGCGGCGAGGCGAAGGCCCCAGTGGCTTGGCCGGAACCCCCGGCGGCCGTGCCGGAAGCGGGCGATGCGCAGGATCATGTCACGACTCCTTGGATGGGCTGATGAACACATCTTCGATGGCAAGGTCGAACAGCTCGGCGATCTTGAAGGCGAGCGGCAGCGACGGGTCGTAGCGCCCCGTTTCGATCGCATTGACGCTCTGGCGGCTGACGTCGAGCTGGTCGGCGAGATGCTGCTGGCTCCACCCGCGCTGGGCGCGCAGGTCGCGCAGCCGGTTGGTCACTCTGCTCCCCCGGACCAGCGGTCGCGCAGGTTGCAAACCCATTGCGACAGGCCGAGGCCGACGGCCCAGAGTGGAAACACGAACCAGGCGGGAAGGTGCGGCAGGACCCCGCCTTGTTCCAGGAATCCCCAGATCGTCCCGGTCGCCAGGACCAGCCCGGTACCGCCCAGCGAGCCGATGACGGCGCGCATCCGGATATATTCGTCGGTTTCCTCGTGCAGGTACAGGCCCACCGCGGCGATCGCGCACAGCAGCGGCAACGCGGGCGCGATCGATAGCGCGATCAGCAGCCCGCCGCTCACGCGATGATGGCCGATGGCGTTGCCCGACACCATGATGACAACGCTGTAGACCAGCATCGCCGGCAGGAACCGCCGCAGATAGCGGCGCTGCGCCGCATTCAGCTTCGACCGTCCGGTTGCGACGAACATCACCCACCTCCTTCGACTCGATGTGAAGGAAGCTTTACATGGAAAGCGAACTTTACGTCAAGCGCGCTTTACATCAGATGACGAATTCGACCGAGCGCTGCTGCACGGTATCGCCGCGCTTGGCGACGATCTCGCCGTGCAGCGCCTTGATCGTGCGACTGCCGGTGGTGGTGAACAGGAAGGGGAAGACGCCGTGCAGCACGGCGCCGATGCCGCCCGCGATCATGCGCAGGCCAAAGCGGGTGGCGACATGGAAATGCTCGGGATAGCTCTCGCCGACCGCGGCCGGATGTTCGGTAAAGGGGTTCATCGCTGCGTACCTCCGCCGCGAGCCTAACCCTTGGCGGCGAGACTTTCCAGCATGTCCGCGGCGAGCAGGCTCAACGTGTCGTCACGGGCGCCCATCACCACGATGCGGTCGCCGGGCTTTGCCAGCGCGACCAGCCGCGCCGCCGCCGCCGCCCGATCGGGAATGTGATGCGCCTCGCGCGCGCTCGTGGTAATGTCGGCGACGATGGCGGCGCTGCCGACCTCGCGTGCGACGGTGCCGCCGTGATAGACGGGATCGGGCAGGACCAGCACGTCGCCGGGCGCCAGATGGCTTTCGAACATTGCGACCAGTTCGCGCCGCATCACCTTCAGCGGACCATAGCCATGCGGCTGGAACAGCACGAGCAGGCGTCCCGGAAACGCGTGCAGCGTCGCCAGCGTCGCGGCGATCTTGTCGGGGTTGTGGCCGAAATCGTCGATCACCGCCACGCCGCCGGCGTCTCCGACCAGGTCGAAGCGGCGGCGTAGGCCGGTGAAGCCGGCGATCGCCGCGGCCGCCTCCGACAGCGGGACGCCGGCCGCCACCGCGGCGGCGATCGCGGCCAGGGCGTTGGCGACGTTGTGCCGCCCCGGCACCTGCAACCGCACCGGAATCGCGCGATTGCCGCCCGCCACCAGATCGAACGCGACCGCAAACGGGGCCTCGACGATCGCCTGTGCGGTGAAATCGGCGTCGCCGTGCAGCCCGAACGTCGCCAGCCGCGCCCGTGGCAGCGCGTGGGCGAGCGTCGCCGCCTCGTCGTTGTCGATGTTGACGATCGCCGTTTCCGCCTTGGCGATGAAGGCCGCGAACAGCAGGCGCAGCTCGTCCAGCCCCTTGTGGTCCAGGCTGACGTTGTTCAGCACCGCGATGCGCGGGCGATAGGCGGCGATCGATCCGTCGCTCTCGTCCACTTCGCTGACGAACGCCTCGCCCGCGCCGACCAGCGCGCTCGCGAACGGTGCGTCGGGGCGGACGAAATTCTTCATCACCGCGCCGTTCATCACCGTCGGGTCGCGACCGGTGGCGTGCAGGATCCAGCCGATCATGCCGGTGACCGTCGACTTGCCGCTGGTGCCGGCGACGCCGATCGGCAGGCGGCTCTGGTTGAACAGGGTGCTGAGCAGTTCGGCGCGACTCGCCCGCGTACAGCCGAGCGCCTGCGCCGCGACGATGTCTGGCACGCTGTCCTCGACCGCGGCGGAGGCGACGACGATCTGGTCGGGCGAGGTGATGCCGCTGCCGTCCTGCGCGAACAGGCCGATGCCGCGGGCGCGCAACGCGTCGAACTTGGCGGGCACGCGGCCCTGGTCCAGCCCGCGGTCGGATCCGTCGACGGTTGCGCCGCGGCCGCGCAGGATCGTCGCCAGCGGCATCATCCCCGACCCGCCGATGCCGACCAGGAAAAAGCGCTTGCCCCCGACGGAGCCGTGCACAAATGCGGGAATGTTGCCGTTCGCCATGCGCCCGCGCTATCGACGCACGCCTGCGCGGGCAAGGCATGAGGCGACGACGGATGCGGATTGGAGTGGTGGCGCCGGCCAGTATCGGCAACAAGGATGCCGAGGCGCCGTTCATCGCCTTCGCCGCGCTCGCCTATCCGGAGGTCGATCTGATCGTCCATCCGCAATGCTGGGAGGTCGATGGCCATTTCGCGGGCAGCGACGCGCGCCGCGCCGCCGCCTTTCTCGAATTCGCCAACGATCCGGGCTTCGATGCGATCTGGTTTCTGCGCGGCGGGTACGGTTCGAACCGCATCCTGCCGCTGGTGATGCCGCACCTCGGCCCCGCCGCGCGGCACAAGACCTATCTCGGCTATTCCGACATGGGGTTCCTGCTCGGCGCGCTGTACGCGGCGCGGATCGGCCGTCCGGTCCACGGGCCGATGGCCAGCGACATCCGGCGCAAGGGCGGCGACGCCACCATCGCCCGGTCGCTCGGCTGGCTGGCGCGCGGCGACCGGCAGGGGCTGGAACCCGGCCTCGACGGGCGCCCGGCGGCGGCCTTCAACCTGTCGATCCTCGGCGCGCTGATCGGCACGCCCTATTTGCCCGACCTCACCGACCATGTGCTGATGGTCGAGGAAGTGTCGGAACCCATGTACAATATCGACCGGCTGCTGTTCCACATGGGCCATGCGACGCAGTTGAAGGGCATCGCCGGCGTGCGCCTGGGCGGCGTCACCGCGGTCCAGCCCAACGAGCCGGAATGGGGCGACAGCCTGGACGTCATGATCCGCCGCTGCTGTGGCGACCTCGGCGTGCCGTATCTCGGCCGGGCGGACATCGGCCACACCCAGGGCAATCGCGTGGTGCCGTTTGGCATCGTCTGATCCGCCTGCAAATAGGCCGCCTTGAAATAGGCCTGTCCTACAGCGCCGGATCTGGCGTAGGCGCCGTGCCATGTTCGCGCCTCGTCCCCGTCCGGATGATGTCGTCGCCCGGCCGTTCGCCCGCCGCCGCGCCTGCCGCCTCCGCCGGGGAAGCGATTCCGACCGGGACGTAGTGTCAACTTCGGCAACTTCCGCGCCGGTTCCGCCGTCCTGCTGGCAAGTGCGGGGCGCCTTGCCTACATCGCCGCAGCGCGTGCATAAGCCGCGCCTCCGCTATCCAAGGAAGCTTTAGCCCCATGTCCGCCCACCCGGCCGAGTTGTTCCGTATCACGCTGCCCGACGGTTCCGTCCGCGAGGTTGCGCCCGGGACTACTCCCGCGGATGTCGCAGCCGCGATCGGCCCGGGCCTCGCCAAGGCGGCGCTCGCCGCACGCATCGACGGTCAGGTACGCGACCTCAATCGCCCGTTCGAAGGCGATACCAACCTGGCGCTGGTGACCGCGAAGGACGAGGCGGACGCGCTCGAACTCGTCCGCCACGATCTCGCGCACGTGATGGCAGAAGCGGTGCAGCACCTGTTCCCCGGTACGCAGATCACCTTCGGCCCGGCGACGGACGATGGTTTCTACTACGACTTCGCGCCGAAGGACCGCCCGTTTACCGAAGAGGACCTGCCCGCGATCGAGGCGGAGATGCGCCGCATCATCGCCCGCAACGAACCGTTCACGCGGGAAGTCTGGACCCGCGAGCAGCTGATCGAGACGTGGCGGCAACAGGGGGAGACGTTCAAGGCCGAATGGGCCGCCGAGCTGCCCGACAACGAGGAACTGACGATCTATCGTCAGGGCCAGTGGCTCGACATGTGCCGCGGGCCGCACATGGTCTCGACCGGCAAGCTCGATCCCAATGCGTTCAAGCTGACGCGCGTGTCCGGCGCATACTGGCGCGGCGACCAGAAGAATGCGATGCTCAGCCGCATCTACGGCACCGGCTGGCTCAACAAGAAGCAGCTCGACCAGCACCTCTTCATGCTGGAGGAGGCGGCCAAGCGCGACCATCGCAAGATCGGGCAGGAGATGGACCTGTTCCATCTCCAGTCGGAGGCGCAGGGGTCGGTCTTCTGGCACCCCAAGGGCTTCATCCTCTGGCGCCAGCTGGAGGCGTATATGCGCCGCCGCCTCGACGCTGCCGATTATGCCGAGGTGAAGACCCCGCAGCTGATGGACGCGCGCCAGTGGGAACAGTCCGGCCATTGGGGTAAATATCGCGAGAACATGTTCGTCGTGCCGGACGAAGTGCCGAACACCGAGGACGAGGGGCAGGTTCTGTCGGGCGAGGGCGACCTGATGGCGCTCAAGCCGATGAACTGCCCGGCGCACGTGCTGATCTTCAAACAGGGGATCAAGTCCTATCGCGACCTGCCGATCCGCATGGCCGAATTCGGCTGCTGCCACCGCAACGAGCCGCATGGCGCGCTGCACGGCATCATGCGCGTCCGCCAGTTCACGCAGGACGACGCGCATATCTTCGTGCGCGAGGACCAGCTGGTCGATGAAGTCCGCAAATTCTGCGAATTGCTCGATAGCGTCTATCAGGACCTCGGCTTCGACAGCTATGCGATCAAGCTGGCGCTTCGCCCCGAAAAGCGGTTCGGCTCGGAAGAGATGTGGGACTGGGCCGAACAGTCGCTGCGTGACGCGGTCGCGGCGACCGGTCGCGACACGCCCGAATACGGCTGGGAGGAATTGCCGGGCGAGGGGGCGTTCTATGCTCCCAAGCTCGAATTCCACCTGACCGATGCGATCGGGCGGACGTGGCAGGTCGGCACGATCCAGACCGATACCGTGCTGCCCGAACGGCTCGATGCCAGCTACATCGGCGAGGACGGCAACCGTCACCGCCCGATCATGCTCCACCGCGCGATCCTCGGCACGTTCGAACGCTTCATCGGCATCCTGATCGAACATCACGCGGGCCGTTTCCCGCTGTGGCTCTCGCCGGTGCAGGCGGTGGTCGCGACGATCGTGTCCGACGCCGACGATTACGCCCATCGCGTCGCGGCCGAACTGCGCAAGGCGGGCATCCGCGTCGAGACCGACCTGCGCAACGAAAAGATCAACTACAAGGTGCGCGAACATTCGGTGGCGAAGGTTCCGGTGCTGCTGGTCGTCGGCAAGCGCGAGGCGGAGGGGGCAAGGTCGCCGTCCGTCGTCTCGGCAGCCAGGCGCAGGAATTCCTGACCGTGGAAGACATCGTCGCCCGCCTGCGCGACGAAGCGACGCCGCCCGATCTCGGGTAACGGCCTTTACCCCTTCCCGAACCGGGAGGGGAACAGGTCCCTTTCAAAAAGGGCCGCGATCCACTATATCCGAACCCAAACCACCACAGGAGCAATACCCATACGTCCTCCCATGATGCGCCGGCCGAACCAGGCGCCGCCAATGAATGGCCCTCGTTTCAACGAGTGGATCGTCAGCCCCAAGGTCCGCGTGATCGACCATGAGGGCGAGAATCTTGGCGTGATGTACACGCGCGAGGCGATGGCGCAGGCGCAGGAACTCGGCCTGGATCTGGTCGAGGTGTCACCGAACGCCGATCCGCCCGTCGCCAAGTTCCTCGACGTCGGCAAGTTCAAGTACGAGGCGCAGAAGAAGGCGAACCTCGCGAGGAAGTCGCAGAAGACGCAGGAGATCAAGGAGATCAAGATGCGTCCGAACATCGACGACCACGATTACGATACCAAGATGAAGAAGGTCGCGGAATTCATCGAGGAGGGCGACAAGGTGAAGGTCACCATGCGCTTCCGCGGCCGCGAGCTAAGCCATGGCCAGCTCGGCATGGCTGTGCTCCAGCGGGTTGCCGAACAGGTCGCCGAAACGGCGAAGGTCGAAGCCTATCCGCGCATGGAAGGCCGGCAGATGCTGATGGTGCTCGCGCCCAAGTAAATCGGCCGACACGGCAGGCGGGTAAGTCCCCCTGTCCTGATTAATACCAATCTGGCGCTTTCCCTAGCGTAAGGTCTTTTCGAACACCGGGTCCGGCAACGGGCCCGGTGTTGCGCATTGGCGACACTCCGTTCGAAAAGTCGGTTGCGAGGCACAAAATACTGGACGCTCACGCCTGGGCGACCCTAGCCTCAAAAGAAAACCCGATATTCGAAAAACGAAAATCGTTCAGGAGAGAGATGACCATGCGTCTTACCGCGTACCTGCTGTCGGCAGCGACGATTGCGATTGCCACACCCGCCGTGGCGCAGAACACCTCTCCGGACCAGGCCACCCCGGCGGCGCAGACCACGTCGGCAACCGCGGCCGCATCGGTGACGCAGGACGACCAGAACCAGGCGGACATCGTCGTCACCGCGCAGGGCCGCGCGCAGGCGCTGGCCGACGTGCCGGTCGCCATTTCCGCCGTGTCGGCCGAAACGCTGCAGAATTCGGGTGCGAACGATATCCGCCAGCTCAATCAGCTGGCACCGTCGCTGCTCGTGTCCTCGACCGGATCGGAAGCGAACGGCTCGGCCCGCATCCGCGGCATCGGCACGGTCGGCGACAATCCCGGCCTCGAAAGCTCGGTCGCGGTCTTCATCGACGGCGTCTACCGCTCGCGGTCCGGTATCGGCCTGACCGAACTGGGTGAGATCGACCGTGTCGAGGTGCTGCGCGGACCGCAGGGTACGCTGGGTGGCCGCAACTCGTCGGCCGGCCTCATCAGCATCATCAGCAAGGGACCCTCGTTCGAGGGCTTCAGCGGCGGTGCCGAGGCGACCTACGGCAATTACAATTTCTATCGCGTCGCCGGCAACCTGAACCTGCCGCTGACCGAGACGATCGCGGCCCGCGTCGATGGCGTCTACGTCAAGCGCGACGGCTTCTATCGCGACTATACCAACAACACCGACGTCAACGATCGCGACCGCTACTTCGTGCGTGGCCAGTTGCTGTTCGAACCGAGCAGCAACGTCCGTTTCCGCCTGATCGGCGATTACACGCACCGTGACGAAAAGTGCTGCGCGGCGACTTATGTCGACCGTTCGGTGAACCAGGCGGTCGGCAACCTCAACGATCCCGTCGCATCGGTCAATGCCGGCCTCGCCGCCGGCGGTGCGGGCAACAACATCGTCAACGTGATCCGCGATCTGGGTCAGCCGCTCAACCTGGTCAATCAGCCGGGATACAGCCGCGACGTCTCGGTCAGCCCGGGCCGCAGCTTTGCCGGCAAGACCAAGGACTGGGGTGTGTCGGGGCAGCTCGACTGGAACATCGGCAGCACCAAGCTGACGTCGATCACCGCCTATCGCGACTATGATTCGGATCAGGGTTCGGACACCGACTACAGCCGCGTCGACATCCTGTATCGCGCCGCCAACGGCAATTCCGCACGCCGCTTCCGCACCTTCACGCAGGAACTGCGGTTGAACGGTTCGCTGTTCAACGACAAGCTCGACTGGCTGGTCGGTGGCTTCTTCGCCAACGAAGACCTTCGCGTTCTCGATAACCTGCGCTTCGGCAGCCAATATGGCCGTTTCGCGACCTGCCGCGCGGTGTCGGGTGGTGGCCTTGCGGCGTTCTACGCGCCGACGGGGGCGGGCTGTCTCAGCGCGACGGGTCGTGCCGTCGTCGCCAGCGGCGCGGCCACCGGCGGGTCGGCGGCGCTTGGCGGCGTGCTGCTGCGCGCGTTCGACACGCTCGATGCGATCAACGACAAGGGCTCGACCCGCGACGTCTACAACCAGAACAGCCGCAATTATGCGGTCTTCACGCATAACATCTTCCACGTTACCAACACGGTCGATCTGACGCTCGGCGCGCGCTACACCAACGAGCGCAAGAAGTTCGATGCGACCTTCACCAACGACAACGTCGGCTGTCAGACGCAGCAGGCGCTGCTGACGCCGTTCCTGGCGACGCTGGGCGCGACGGCCACCGGCCTGATCGGCCTCGCCTGCCAGGGCAATTCGACCGCCGAACTGAACGGCGTGTCGATCAACAGCAGCCGCAAGGAAGACCAGGTCACCGGCACTGCGATCCTGTCGTGGAAGCCGATCGACAACCTGCTGCTCTACGGCAGCTATTCGCGCGGCTACAAGGCGGGCGGGTTCAACCTCGATCGCTCGGCACTGAAGCTGCCGATCGCCAGTTTCGCGGCATCGGGCGGTGCGCAGGCGCTGGTGGGCAACCTCCAGTTCGCGCCGGAGACGGTCAATTCGTTCGAAATCGGCGCGAAATACGGCACCGGTCCGTTCAGCCTCAGCATCGCGGCGTTCCGTCAGGACTTCAAGAACTTCCAGCTCAACACCTTCGACGGCAGCGTCTTCATCGTCCAGAACATCAACGGCTGCTCGTCAAACCTGAACGGCGGGGATCGCGACCAGAACAAATTCACCGGCGCCAGCAACTACAATGCGGCGGCGGGCACCACCGGTGCGTGTCCGTCCGGCGACGTCGGTTATGGCGTGCGTGCGCAGGGTGTCGAACTGGAAGCGTCGCTGGTGCCGGCACGCGACGTCCGCGTGTCGCTTGGTGCGACTTTCACAGACACCGGCTATCGCGACAATCTGGTCGGCACCGGTGCGGGCGCACCGCTGAACCAGTCGTTGCGCAAGCTGCCGGGGCAGCGCCTGTCGAATTCCGCCGACATCGTCACCACCGCGTCGGCATCGTGGACGCCGCAGATCGGTGGCGGCTATTCGGCGCTCTTCTACGCCGATACGCGCATGACGAGCGACTATAACACCGGCTCCGACCTGTTCCCGCAGAAGCAGCAGGACGGCTATGCGATCGTCAATGCCCGCATCGGCCTGCGTACGCCCGACGAAAAGTTCAGCTTGGAATTCTGGGGCCAGAACCTCTTCAACGTCGATTACGCGCAGGTCGCTTTCAACTCGCCGTTCCAGGAAGGCGGCGTGTCCTCCGCGTTCCAGGACCCGCAATATCCGGGCGGCCGCCAGCTTTTCTCGCAGTTCCTTGCCGAACCGCGCACCTATGGTGCGACGATCCGCGCGCGTTTCTGATCCTGCCGACATAACGACACTGGGCCGGGCGTGCAGCGATGCACGCCCGGCCTTTTGTTTGACGGCGCAGCCTGCGACAGGGGGATCGTCCCGCTTTCGCCTCGCTGCGCCGCAACAGGATTGAGAGGGACCGCGGAACCCAGCCCGAGTATAGGCGATTGGAAACGCCGAAGGGGAAAGCTGCTGATCTTTGATTCCTTGCTCGTCAAACTGGCGCTCATCGGCGTGCTCGGCATTGGTGCGCAATGGATCGCCTGGCGCACCGGACGGCCGGCGATCGCGTTGATGCTGATCGCCGGTGTGCTGGCGGGACCCGTCACCGGCCTTATCGATCCGCAGCGGGATTTCGGCGCATTGCAACAGCCGATCATCAAGCTGGCGGTGGCGGTGATCCTGTTCGAAGGCGGGCTCAGCCTCAATTTTCGTGATTTGCGCCACGCGGGATCGGCGGTGCTGCGACTGGTGGTCATTGGCGTGCCAGTCGGATGGGTACTCGGCACGGCCGCCGCCTTCTATGGCGCAGGCCTGCCACTCGGCATTTCGGCGCTGTTCGGCGGAATTCTGGTGGTGACCGGACCGACCGTCATCGGCCCGATGCTGCGGACGTTGCGGGTGCCGGCGAGGGTCCGCGATACGTTGAAGTGGGAAGGGATCGTCAACGATCCGATCGGCGCGCTGCTCGCGGTCGCGATCTACGCCTACATCACCTATATCGGCCCTGACCGCAGCGTGGTGGCGATCGGCTTCGACGTCGCCGCCGCGACCCTCGTCGCGGCGTTGATCGGCGTGGGCCTGGGTTTCGGCCTGACGACGGCGTTCCGCCGCGGCTATATTCCCGAATATCTCAAGGCGCCGAGCGTCCTCGTCACCGTCATCGCCGGCTTCGTGATGGCCGACCTCATCAAGCATGAGACCGGACTGATTACCGTCACGGTCATGGGCGTCGTACTCGCCAATCGCCAGACCCAGTCGACGGCGGCGCTGAAGCACTTCAAGGAAGATCTCGCCGTTCTGCTGATCTCGGGCGTGTTCATCATTCTGTCGGCCACGCTGCAATGGAGCGTCATCGAACGCTTTCAGGCGCGCTTCCTGATCTTCCTGTTCCTGCTGCTGTTCGTGGTGCGGCCGGTGACGGTGCTGGCCAGCCTGATGTTTTCGAACATGCCCTGGCGTGAGCGGTTATTCGTCGCCTGGATCGCGCCGCGCGGCGTGGTCGCGATTGCGGTGACCAGCCTGTTCGCGCTGCGCCTCGACGATTTCGGCATGAAAGATGCCGACGCGCTCGTGCCGCTGGTGTTCGGCGTGGTGGTCGCGACGATCTTTGCCCATGGTTTTTCCGCCGGCTGGGTCGCGCGACGGCTGGGCATCGACAAGGGTAAGGGCGAGGGCGTGCTGCTGGTCGGCGCAAACGCCTTCACCGCCGCGCTGGGTGTGGCGTTGCAGGGGATGGGGCTGAAGGTGACCGTCGCGGACACCGCGAAGTTCGCGCTGCGCGCCGCACGCAAGAAGCAGCTGGACGTGCATCGCGGCGACATCCTCGACGAGGTGACGCAGGACACGCTCGACATGCTGCAGTTCCAGCATGTGATCGCCGCGACCGACAGCGATTCCTACAATGCGCTGGTCTGCGCGGACCTGGGACCCGAGGTGGGTACCGACAAGCTGACCCAGACCGGCGTCGACGAGGATCGCCGCGCGCGCGGCCGAGGGCGGGTGCTGCTGGAGGGCGGGGAGACGATCGACGAACTGCAACAGCGGGTGGCCGCGGGCTGGTCGTTCGGCCGCACCCGGATCACCGACATGCACACCTACGACGCCTATCGCGCCCGGCTTTCCGCGGCGGCGGAGCCCGTGGCGGTAATGAAGCCGGACAGGCGCCTGCTGCTCTTTTCGACCACCCAGCGTCCGGTCGTGGAGACGGGCGACACCATGCTGACATTCGCCCCGCCGGAGGCATGAGGAGGGGGCCACACGGCCGCATCTCCCTACGATTGCACGGCATTTTGGTGGTCAGGCGGCCATGTCCATGGCCTCCCCCGCCGCCGCGGTGCGCAGCCGCTTTTCCAGCGCCTTCAATCGTGCCGGTGCGACGATGCGGTCGCCGGTCAGATCGGTGACGTAGAAGGTGTCGACCGCACGCTCGCCATAGGTCGCGACATGCGCTGAATGCAGCGTCACCTTCGACTGGAACAGCGCCTGCGCCAATTGGTTGAGCAGCGCCGGGCGATCGCGCGCATTGACCTCGATCACGGTGAAGCGGTTCGACGCGCGATTGTCGATCAGTACGTTCGGCACGATTTCGAACGCATCGGCGCGGGTGCGTGGTGCGGGCTTCGCCTCCAGCCGGTCGGCGAGCTTGCCGCGGTTGGCCAGGGCATCCTCGATCGCGGTCTTCAACCGGCCGAGCTGGCTGAGGTCGTCGAAGGGGCGGCCGAACGGGTCCTGCACCAGGAAGTTATCGATCGCCATGCCGTCGCGCGTGGTGTGGATGCGTGCGTCGATGATGTTGCCGCCGGCGACATGGATCGCACCGGCGATGCGATAGAACAGGCCGGGGTGATCGGCGGCATAGATGGTCACCAGCGTCGCGCCGCGTTCGGAATAGACCTGCGCATCGATCGAGAGCTGCGCATCACCGGCCGCGGCCATGAATCGCGCGTTGTGCGCCAGCACGTCGTCGGGCTCCGCGATCCAATAAGCCTCCGGAAAGCGCCGCACGAAGGCGGCAAATCGCGCATCGTCCCAGCCGAGCGTCGCCTGTAGCGTCGCCTGCCGCGCCGTGATCCGTTCGCCGCGGCCACGCTGCTTGTGGCCGAGGCGCAGAACCTCCTCGGCCGCCTCGAACAGGTCGGCGAGCAGCTGACGCTTCCACCCGTTCCACGTACCGGGGCCGACGGCGCGAATATCGACGATGGTCAGCACGAGCAGCAGCCGCAGCCGTTCCGGACTTTGCACCACCTCGCAGAAATCGAGGATCGTCTTGAAATCGCTCAGGTCCCGCTTGAACGCGGTCGCGGACATCAGCAGGTGCCAGCGTACCAGCCAGGCGACGGTGTCGGTTTCCGCCGGCGTCAGCCCGAAGCGCGGGCAGAGCCGCTCGGCCACCTCCGCGCCCAGGATCGAATGATCGCCGCCGCGCCCCTTGGCGATATCGTGCAGCAGCACCGCGACGAACAGGACCCGGCGCGACACGATATGCTTGATAATGGCGGAGGAGAGGGGGTGATCGTCCTTCAGCGCGCCGCTTTCGATCCGGGCGAGCAGGCCGATCGCGCGGATCGTATGTTCGTCGACGGTGTAATGGTGATACATGTCGAATTGCATCTGCGCGACGACACGGCCGAAATCGGGAACGAAGCGGCCGAACACCCCCGCCTCGTTCATCCAGCGCAACACGAGTTCGGGGTCGCGCGGGCTGGTCAGCACGTCGAGGAACAGCGCGTTGGCGCGCGGGTCGCGGCGGTGGGCAGCGATCAATCGCGCGTCGCGATTGGCGGCGCGCATCGCCAGCGGATGGATTTCGACCCCGTGCAGGTCGGCGAGCTGGAATATCTCGATCAGGCGCACCGGGTCTTCGACGAAATAATCATCGCTCGGCAGAGCCAACCGGCCGCGATCGAGCACGAACCCGTGCAGTTTGCCGGGCCGTCGCCGGATGGTCGGCAGGCCGAACCGTCGCCCACGCGCCGCGAACCGTTCGTCGAGGTGCGCCAGGAACACGCCGGTGAGGTCGCCGACCGTCTTCGCCTGCAAAAAGTAATATTGCATGAAGCGTTCGACCGCGGATTTGCCCGGGCGATCGGAAAACCGCATGCGCGTCGCGATTTCGCGCTGCACGTCGAACGTCAGCCGATCCTCCGCCCGCCGTGTCACGCTATGCAGATGGCAGCGGACCGCCTGCAGGAAGTTGTCGGCGCGGTGGAACAGCTTGTATTCCTCCGCCGTCAGCAAGCCGGCATCGACGAGGTCGGCGCCGCGCTGCACGTCGTGGATATACTTGCCGATCCAGAACAGCGCGTGCAGGTCGCGAAGGCCGCCCTTGCCCTCCTTCACATTGGGTTCGACGACATAGCGGGTGTCGCCCATCTTGCGATGGCGCGCGTCGCGTTCGGCGAGCTTGTCGGCGATGAACTGGCGTTCGGTGCCATGCTGCACCTCCGCCTTGAAGCGTTTCGCCGCCTCTTCGTACAAGGTCGTGTCGCCGGTGACGTAGCGCGCCTCGAGCAGCGCGGTGCGGATCGTCACGTCGGCCTTGGACTGGCGCACCATATCGTCCAGCGAGCGGCTGGAATGGCCGACCTTCAACGCCATGTCCCATAGCGCGTAGAGCATCGATTCGATGACCTGTTCGGCCCAGGGCGTCTGCTTGCCGGGGGTCAGGAAACCGATGTCGACATCGGAAAACGGCGCCATCTCCGCCCGCCCGTAACCGCCGACCGCGATTAGCGTCAGCCGTTCGCCCGCAGTCGGATTGGCGAGCGGATGCAGCCGCTGCGTCGCGAGATCGAACAGCACGCGCAGCAGCTGGTCGACCAGATAGGCCTGTGCGTTCGACGCCTCCAACCCGCGCGAGGGGTGCGCGGCGAGCCGCCGCTGGATTTCGGCCCGCCCGTCGGCCAGCGCGCCCTTGAGGATCGCCGTCGCCTGGATACGAAGGGCGGTGTCGCTGGCGTCTATCGCTGCGATGCGATCGGCGAGCGCCCGGCGATCGACGATCGCGCGGCGGTTGGGGAGATGGTCGAAACGGCCGCTCATCGAATCGCGCCGGTCATGGCGAGGCCGCGCAACGCACCCCGGCCCGCAGCGCGGAAGTTGCCGAAGTTGACACTACGTCGCGATCGGAGACGAGGGTGGCAGGAGGTGCGGCGGCGCAGGGCAGCAAGGCGATCGGGGCGGGAGACCGGCATGACGCACGCTCGATAGCCGAAGCCTGGCGTGTAGGACAGCGGTTGCTGGTCCATCGTGCCGGCGGCGTCTGAGCCTGCGCCTTGCGGCCTCATCCCTCCCGCGCCAGCGCCTTCAATCGATAGAGCGTGTCGAGCGCCTCGCGCGGAGTCAGTGCATCGACGTCCAGCGCCTCCACCTCGCTGCGGATCGCGTCGCATTGCTCCGCTTCCGCCACCTGCGCGGCGGCGAACAGCGGCAGGTCGTCGAGCCCCGCCGCGAGGCCGCCGGTCCTGGCGCGCCCCGCCTCCAGCTTCGCCAGCACCGCTTTCGCCCGCGCCACCGTCGCCGGCGGCATCCCCGCCAGCCGTGCGACGGCAAGGCCGTAGCTGCGATCCGCCGGTCCGGTGCTCAATTCGTGGAGGAGCACCAGCTCGCCCTTCCATTCGCGGGCGCGGACATGGTGCAGCGTCAGCGCCTCGCAGCGTTCGGCGAGGCGGGTCAATTCGTGATAATGCGTCGCGAACAGGCAGCGGCAGCGATTGTCCTCATGGATCGCCTCCACCACCGCCCAGGCGATGGCGAGGCCGTCATAGGTGGATGTGCCGCGCCCGACCTCGTCGAGGATCACGAAGCTGTTCGGCGTCGCCTGCGCCAGGATCGCCGCGGTCTCCACCATCTCGACCATGAAGGTCGATCGGCCGCGCGCCAGATTGTCCGATGCGCCGACGCGGCTGAACAGGCGGTCGACCATGCCCAGCGTCGCCTTGGTCGCGGGCACGTAGCTGCCCGCCTGCGCCAGCACCGCGATCAGCGCATTCTGGCGCAGGAAGGTCGACTTGCCGCCCATGTTCGGCCCGGTGACCAGCCACAGGCGCGAATCCGGCGATAGCGAACAATCGTTGGCGACGAAGCGGTCACCCGAACGCGCCACCGCGGCCTCCACGACCGGGTGCCGCCCGCCCGCGATGTCGAAACAGGCATGATCGACCAGGTGCGGCCGCGCCCATTGCCCCTCCGCCGCGCGTTCCGCCAGCGCGGCGGCGACGTCGATTCGGGCAAGCGCGTCGGCCGTGGCGGCGATCGCCTCGCGATGCGCCAGCGCGGCGGCGGTGAGGTCGGCCAGATGCGCAGCCTCTGCGGCGAGCGCGTGCGCGCCGGCCTGCGACACCTTTGCCGCGACCTCATGCAGGGCGGGGGTGTTGAAGCGGACGACCCCGGCCAGCGTCTGGCGATGCGTGAAGCCGCTGTCGGGCTTCATCAGCGGGTCGGCGGACCGCGCCGGCACCTCGACATGATAGCCGAGCACGTTGTTGTGGCGGACCTTCAGTGCGGTAATGCCGGTCGCCGCCTTCATGTCGGCTTCCAGCGCGGCGATGGCGCGGCGCCCGCCTGCGCCCGCATCGCGCAGATCGTCGAGCGCGAGGTCGTAGCCGGCGGCGATATAGCCGCCCTCGCTCGCCTCGATCGGCGGCGCGGGTACCAGTGCGCGCCTGAGCAGGTCGACGAGCGCACCATGCCCGCGCAGTTTCGGCGCGACGCGGTCGAGCAGCGCCAGCGGCGCATCGATCTTCGCCAGCCGTTCGCCGAGGTGCCACGCGCCATCCAGGCCGTCGCGCAACTGGCCGAGATCGCGGGGGCTTCCACGCCCCGCCGCCAGTCGCCCGATCGCCCGCCCGATGTCCGGCAGCGCCCGCAATGCGGCGCGCACCTGTTCGCGCTGGCCCGCCGCATCGTGGAAATACTGGACCAGATCCAGCCGGGCATCGACCGCCGCCTTGTCCATCAACGGCGCACCGAGATCGGCGGCGAGCAACCGCGCGCCCGCGCCGGTCACCGTGCGATCGATGCAATCGAGCAGGCTGCCCTTGCGCTGCCCCCCGGTGGTGCAGGTCAGTTCAAGGCTCTCGCGCGTCGCCGCGTCGATCGCCATCGTTTCCGCCGCCCGGGTCAGCCGCGGCGGACGCAGGAAGGGGAGGGCGCCCTTTGCGGTATGTTCCAGATACGCGACCAGCCCGCCCGCGGCGGCCAGCCCGGCGCGACTGAACTGGCCAAAGCCATCCAGCGTGGCGACGCCGAACAGCGCCTGCAACCGCGTTTCGCCGCTGCCGCTGTCGAAGCCCTGCTTCGGGCGCAGCGTGGTCGCGACATGGGTCTGCTCGCCAGCCTCCGACGCCACCACCTCGGCCGCGCCCAGCCGTGCGAGTTCGGCGCCGAGCGCGTCGGCGGAACAGTCGATCAGTTCGAAGCGGCCGGTCGACACGTCGGCGGCGGCGATCGCGACCGCGCCTGCCGCCTCGCCGATGGCGATGCACCAATTGTCCTGCCGCGCGTCGAGCAGCGCCTCTTCGGTCAGCGTGCCCGCGGTGACGACGCGGACGATGCCGCGCGCGACCAGCGCCTTGTAGCCGCCGCGCGCCTTCGCTTCGGCCGGCGTCTCGGTCTGTTCGGCGATGGCGACACGGTGTCCCGCCTTGATGAGCCGTTGCAGATAGGCGGTCGCGGCATGCACCGGCACGCCGCACATCGGAATCTTCTCGCCATCATGCTCGCCGCGCGACGTCAGCGCGATGTCGAGCACCTGCGATGCGATCCGGGCATCCTCGAAGAACATCTCGAAGAAATCGCCCATGCGATAGAAGAGCAGGCAATCCTCCGCCTCGGCCTTGAGGCTGAGGTATTGCGCCATCATCGGGGTGGGGGTGGACGTCATGACAGCGACTGTCGACGACCATGGCGCACGTCGACGATGACGACGGTTCCGTCGATTATTCTGTAACGAATGATGTACGGCGACACGCCGGTCATTTCGCGCGCGCCGTTCCTGCCGGGTCGTCTACGGTCGGGAAAGTCGGCCAGGCTTTCGCCGAGCGCGATCAGCCGTTGCGCGATCTTCTGCGCCGCAATCGGGTCGTCTGCTGCGATATATGCCGTGATTTCGTCGATTTTCGCGATGACGTCGTCCGGCCAGACGACCTCAGCCATCGTGCCTTGTCAACCATTCCCTGAAGGGCCGATGATCGGGCGTCCCGCATGTGCGCAGCCACTGGCTGACCGTCGCATGACTGTGGACGCGCCCCGCCGCATAGTCGGCCAGCGCGCGTTCCTCGCTCCGCGTATCGGGATCGTCGCCATGCCGGATACCCGGCGCCGGCGGCAGGCTCGCCAGCCAATCGGATATCTCGCCCTCCGACATGTCGGCGAGGGCCTTGGGCGGCGTATGCGCCGTGAAATCGCCGGGGTCGCGGTCCATGGTTGTGGCTATACCCCCTCTCGCCGCGGGTTGAAACCCCGCGCCCAAACCGCCAAGAGCCCTAGCGTCAGCCCGTCAGCGAGGTCCCATGTCCGACGAAGCGTCCATCCAATTCTCCGAGCGCGAGGCGCTGCTGTTCCATTCGGAGGGGCGCCCCGGCAAGATCGAGATCATCGCATCGAAGCCGATGGCGACGCAGCGCGACCTCGCGCTCGCCTATTCGCCGGGCGTTGCGGTGCCGGTGCAGGCGATCGCCGACGATCCCTCAACCGCCTATGATTACACCGCAAAGGGCAATCTGGTCGCGGTCATTTCCAACGGCACCGCGATCCTTGGCATGGGCAATCTCGGGGCGCTGGCGTCGAAGCCGGTGATGGAGGGCAAGGCGGTGCTGTTCAAACGCTTCGCCGACGTCGATTCGATCGACATCGAGCTGAAGACCGAGGACGTCGATCGCTTCATCGACGCGGTCGAGCTGATGGAGCCGACCTTCGGCGGCATCAACCTCGAGGATATCAAGGCGCCTGAATGCTTCATCATCGAGCAGACGCTGCGCGAGCGGATGAATATTCCCGTCTTCCATGACGACCAGCACGGCACCGCGATCATCTGCGCGGCCGGCCTCATCAACGCCTGCCTGCTGACCGGGCGCCGGCTGGACGAGGTGAAGATCGTCGTCAACGGCGCGGGTGCGGCGGCGATCGCCTGCACCGAGCTGATGAAGGCGATGGGCGTGCGCCACAACAACGTCATCATGTGCGATCGCACCGGCGTGATCTACCAGGGCCGCGAGGACGTGAACCAGTGGCAGTCGGCGCATGCCGCGGTCACCGACCGCCGCACGCTGACCGAGGCGCTGGAGGGAGCCGACGTGTTCCTCGGCCTGTCCGCCGCCGGGGCGCTGAAGCCCGAGATGGTGACGCACATGGCCAAGGCGCCGATCATCTTCGCGATGGCCAACCCCGAACCGGAGATCCGCCCCGAACTCGCCAAGGCGGCGCGGCCGGACGCGATCATCGCCACCGGCCGGTCGGATTATCCCAACCAAGTCAACAACGTCATTGGCTTCCCCTTCATCTTCCGCGGGGCGCTCGACGTGCGCGCGACGGGGATCAACGATGCGATGAAGATCGCCGCCGCCAACGCCATCGCCGAACTGGCGCGCGAACGGGTGCCCGAGGAGGTCGCGCTGGCGTATGGCGTCCAGCACAGCTTCGGCCCCGAATATATCATCCCCGCGCCGTTCGATCCGCGGCTGATGGAGCTGGTGCCGTCGGCGGTGGCCAAGGCGGCGATGGATTCCGGCGTCGCGACCAAGCCGATCCTCGACATGGAGGCCTATCGCCAGAAGCTGCGTGCCCGCTTGAACCCGACGACGTCGGTGCTCAGCCTCGCCTACGAAGGCGCACGGGCGCGGCCGAAGCGGGTGCTGTTCGCCGAGGGCGAGGAGGAAGTGGTGCTGCGCGCCGCCATCGCCTTCAAGGAAGGCGGCTATGGCACGCCGGTGCTGGTCGGGCGCGACGACGTCTACGACCGCCTGCAGGCGCTGGGCGTCGCCAACCCGCAGGAATATGAGGTCCACAACAGCCGCCATTCGCCGCTGGTCCCGGCGATGGTCGACTTCGTCTATGCCCGGCTGCAACGCCGCGGCTATCTGCGCCGCGACGTCGAGCGGATGATCAACCAGGATCGCAACGTCTTCGGTGCGGCGCTGCTGCAACTGGGCGAAGCGGATGCGATGATAACCGGCATTACGCGGACATGGTCCGAATCGATGCGCCAGGTGAAGCGGGTGATCGATCCCGAGGCGGGGCGCACCCCGTTCGGCATCCACGTCCTCGTCGGGCAAAGCCACACCGTCTTTATCGCCGACACCACCGTCAACGAGCGGCCGACCGGCGAACAGCTCGCCGACTTCGCCGAACAGACCGCGCAGGTCGCGCGCCGGATGGGCCACGAACCGCGCGTCGCGATGCTGAGCTATTCCACCTTCGGCAACCCCAAGGGCGCTTGGGTCGACAACATCCGCGATGCCGTATCGGTGCTCGACGGCCGCAACGTCGGCTTCGAATATGAAGGCGAGATGCCGCCCGACGTTGCGCTCAATCCAAAGCAGCTCAAGAAATATCCGTTCGCGCGCCTGTCGGGCCAGGCCAACATCCTCATCATGCCCGGCCTGCAATCGGCGCACATCTCGGCCAAGCTGCTACGCGAACTGGGCGGCGACAACGTCATCGGCCCAATGCTGATCGGCATGGAAAAGCCGGTGCAGATCGCGCCGATGACATCGACCGCGAGCGAACTGGTGACGCTGGCGGTGCTGGCGGCGGGCGGCATCGCACGCTAGGCGAGGGCGGCGGGCGGTGTCGGCGACGACCGGTCCCGCCCAATCTCGGTCGGGCAAGCTGGCGATCCGGGAATTCGAAAACGGCCATTCGTTAAGCGCGATCTTTCCCGTTTCTCCGTCTCCGCCATGCCTTTTCGGGAAAGAGCAATCGGGAACAGATTTTGGGAAGCAGGCGCCGCGGACGACCGTCGCCGCGGCCTCCCGGGCAATTGTCCTCCCTGTCGGGAAAGATTGATTGTAGAAGTGGCAGCCAGCGCTATCACGTCAGCGCTTGGCTTCTCGCGGGTTCACCGGGTCGTGACAATCGAGATTGTTTGGATCGGCGGAGCGACAGTCGGTCGATGTCTGCGCTGTTGGACCTATCGCCTTCAAAACGGCCATCGTGCCGTCATCGAAGCGTAGGAGCAGATCGCCGCGATCAATCGACCATTTCCGAGCTTTCGTCATCAGCGTCCAAAAATGGTTGGCGATCTGTGTCGCCACTACATTGTTACACCCCGCGACTGTCATTATCGTCGGCTGTGACGGATCACGCGCGAATGACCCCTCGGCATCCGTCGTAGCGGTCCAAGTGAATTCCCTGCCACCGACACTATTGCAGCTGGCGGTTCCCGCGATGCCGTGGTCGGGTAGCAGTCGCAGCGTGACCGCCTCGTGACGGGATCGCGGAACGTGTCGGCGTTGAAGAGACCGAAGCGCCCACACCGATCCCGTCAATGACTGGTATGCTGCCGGGTGAGAGGAAGTTGCGGTTGGAGCACAGCCGGGCAGAGCGGGAAATATAAGGACGGACAAGCCGATTATCGTGTGCCGTAGAACGGCCATGACGGGTCTTTCCCTTTCTCTGATGCTGAAGCGCATGCCAAGCGCGGCATGCTCCCGTCGCAAGACCCAAGAGCATGATGCCGATCAAAGGATCGGACAAGGCAGCGTTTCCCACAACTCGATCGATTCCGAGAACGCCCGCGCCGTCTCGCTGGCCGTTCCCAAACGCGAAGCAGTAGGTGAGCCGGCATCAAGCAGCACTTTTGGAGATCACGTCGATCATCATTGATACGTTCCAAACGGGATCGCATGTGCAGGGTTGGTTCGGATAAGAGCATCGGCCAGCCCGAATGCACATCGCCCGTGGCCACGACCGTCGCGCTCCCTCGTGTGGATTGGCCGACCCTCGATAACTCTTTCACCTCTACTTGCTATCGGCTTGACCGGAACCAGGGGAGGAAGCGCGTGAACCGATCGTTACCGAACATATTGCTGTTGATCTCAGTATCGTCATGTGGCGCAAGCGAGGGGCAGCGCGCCTCTCTGGCCTATGACGTGAATGGTCGCCGTACCCTTCACGCCTACGACCTGAAACCCGCGAAGAGCTTAGGTCAGGCGGAAATCATCGCCCAGCGCCTTTATGGCACGCGCAACCTTCAGCGCCCTGACGAGGCATACTTTTGTACATCGCGCGATACCGGACCCGATCAGTACATCAATCGGCGTAACCAATCTGGCAGACCCTCCAAGATATTCCTCGCATGTCGATTTGGTACTTCCCGCTGGTCTCCACCTGCTAACTTAGTCGAGGCAGCGACGGAACATGCAAAACGCGAATCTGCCGTGATCCGGATCGAATGGGACAGATTACCGGATCGGTACGCGCTGAAGAGATTTGAAATCGAGCTGGATCATCGACCGGCGTTGGATTTCCGATCTCAGAATCTAACCGAACAGGAATTGTCTGCACTGGACATACGCGTGCACGAAATGACCATACCGTCGAGCCCGCAAGAAGACTTCATCTTTCACCTGACGGCACGAGTTCCGTCGCGCCAAAACAGTGGCATAAAGGCAGTTGGTCCGATCATACCTGTAGAGATCGAGGGTTCTGCGATGCCGATGCCGGAGTGGTTATTGTACTAAGCGCAGCCTGTACTTCGTGACGCGGAGACGTGAGGAATCCCGTTTTGCCATCCCGATGGGAAAGCGCCGACCGTCTCGCCGGGCCTTCGTTTTCGGGAAGGGCGTCCGTTGTCTTCGGTGACGTGACCCCAGTCTTTCATCCAGCTGCGACCAGAGACCGACCGGTGTTGTTGCGCATGAGCGCAGTTGAAGCAATGGGCGGGGTTAACCCCGCCCATTGCTGTTCGAGCCCGGCAGCGAACGCAGCCGGGGTAGCGTAGCCTAGCGACGAGTGCGGCCGCTCGGTGTTGTAGTCGTCGACCCAGCGCGCCAGGATCGAGCGGGCCTGGCGAACCGTGAAGAATAGCGTCTCGTTGAGCAGCTCGTCGCGCATGCGACCGTTGAAGCTCTCGACGAACCCGTTCTGCGTCGGCTTGCCCGGCGCGATGTAATGCCACTCGACGCCCGCGTCGCTGGACCAGGCAAGCACCGCGTTCGACGTCAGTTCGGTCCCGTTGTCGCTGACGATCATCTTTGGCCTGCCACGTTCCGCGATCAGATCGGTCAACTCGCGCACGACCCGCCGGCCCGAAATCGACGTGTCCACCACTGCCCGAAGGCACTCGCGCGTCACGTCGTCGACGATGTTGAGCACGCGGAACCGTCGGCCAGTGACGAGCTGGTCGTGCACGAAGTCCAGGCTCCAGCGCTGGTTGGGGAGCGCCAGCACCGGCGCAGGTGCCCGCGCGCCACCGGCGCGCCTTCGTCCCTTCCGGCGCCTGACCGTCAGCCCTTCCTCACGGTAGAGCCGCTGGGTCTTCTTGCGGTTGATCGTGATGCCGTCCCGGCGCAGCAGGATGTGCAGCCGTCGATAGCCGAACCGTCGGCGCTGCTGCGCCAGCTCGCGCAGACGCGACCGAAGGTCGCCATCATCTGCCCGGCACGAGCGATACCGCATGCTCGTGCGGTCCGCCCCGACGACAGCACACGCCCGCCGCTCGCTCATCCCCAACGTCGCCTGGAGATGCGCAACCGCTTGTCGCTTCGCGGCGGGCGTCACCACTTTTTTGACAGCAGGTCTTTCAACCCCGCGTTGTCCAGCATCGTGTCCGCAAGCAGCCGCTTGAGCCGCGCGTTCTCCTCTTCAAGCGACCTCAGACGCTTCGCGTCAGATACCTCCAGGCCGCCGAACTTCGCCTTCCATGCATAGTAGGTCGCGCTCGACATGCCGTGCTTGCGGCACAGTTCCGTCACCACCGCACCCGCCTCGGCCTCCTTCAGGATGCCGATGATCTGCTCTTCCGAAAACTGCTTCCGCTTCATTCCGTCCGTCCCTTCGAGGGGCCGGTCTCTAGGTCCAGGTGGATGAAGAAACGGGGGTCACGTCATCGGGAGCTCATTCTGGCGGCGGAAAGGCGTCTTTGAATTGCCACACACAAATGGTTGGCTGCATCCCCAATCTGGGAGGATTTGATGCTCTTCGTCGCCAGCGTTCTATTGCAGGTCGGTCCGTATGCGGCGTGGAAGGAACGCCATCAACCAGACATGCCGGTATTCCCACCCTGTGTTTTGCAAACAGCATCAACGATGGCCACTAGCATGGCGCAACTGCCGCCGGATGTTGTCGAGGAGTTTCATCGGGCAATCGGCAATCGCAAGGTTTCAGATGCAGGTGGCCCTTTCAACAGCACGGACGTTATCGATGACGAGGATGTACCGCAGCATCGCTTCCTGCGTGCTTACAACATCGCTGGATATTGGGTTATCTGGTTTGAACTCGGTGGCCGCGTCAGCGGACCGCGCACGATCGCCTTCACGCGAGAGCGCAGCCAGCGCAACAAGGAGCGCAAATATGTCGTCCAGCATGGCACGAGATTTGTCGGCAACCTTTGTGCGGCCACAAACGCGATTGCGGACGGTGCAAGATCAACAGAGTACTAACCGTCTTCCAAAACGGCAAACGGGTGCGCCAGCGGCCTTCGTCGCAGATTGGCACTGCTAGCGTATCAATTTGGATACCCGACGCGGGATTTGAGAAGGTCTTTCTTTTCCGATATTCGATCGTTACTAGGAAAATCGGTGCTGCGTGATGTCGGCTATCGCTACCGGCGTCCCCGCACACCGACAGTTCGCCCTCCCCACAACACCCCCGCCTCGCGCCACCCACCTACGCGTCGATGCTGGTGCCCAGTGCGGCGTGTACCAGGCCGCCGTCGACGGTGATCGTTTCGCCCACCACGTAATCGCCGGCGCGGCTGGCGAGGTAGATGGCGGCGCCGGCCATGTCTTCGTCGACGCCGATCCGGCCGGCCGGAATGCCGCGGGCGATGGCGTCGCCGTGGTCGCGTGCGGCCTTGTTCATATCGCTGGGGAAGGCGCCGGGGGCGATCGAGGTGACGTTGATCGCATCCTTCACCAGCCGTGCCGCCAGCCGCTTGGTCAGGTAGATCAGCGCCGATTTCGAGGCGTGATAGCTGTACGTTTCCCACGGATTGAGGCGCTGGCCGTCGATCGAGGTGATATTGATGACCTTGGCCGGGCGCTGCGGCGTGCCTGCGGCCTTCAGCAGCCCGTGCAGCGCCTGCGTCAGGAAGAAGGGCGACTTGACGTTGAGGTCCATGACCTTGTCCCAACCCGTTTCCGAAAACTCCTCGAACGGCACGCCCCAGGCGGCACCGGCATTGTTGACGAGGATGTCGAGCCGGCCTTCGTGCGCGGCCAGCTGTTCCGCCAGCGCCTGGCAGCCGGCGACCGTGCTGACGTCCTGGGGCAGGGGGATGCAATTGGGCCCCAGCTCTGCTGCGGCGTCGGCGCAGGCGGCGGCCTTGCGCGACGAGATATAGACCCTGGCGCCCTGGGCGATGAAGCCCGCCGCGATCATCTTGCCGATGCCGCGGCTGCCGCCGGTGACCAGCGCGACCTTGCCGTCGAGGCGGAAGAGGGTGGTGGTGTCCATGGTGTATCCTCCCGATTGGAATGCGTCATTGGGGCGCGATGCCTGACCCGTCGCCTTGCCCTGTCGTCATCCCCGCACAGGCGGGGGACCATAGTTGTGGACAAGGCGGCTCACGCGCACCCTGCGCGTCTGATCGCCGCCTGTGCGGGGATGACGATCGGCGGGGTCATCGCCTCATCCTCCGCGCTTCATCGTTTCGCGGGCGATGATGACCTGCTGGATCTGGCTGGTGCCTTCGTAGATGCGGAACAGGCGCACGTCGCGGTACAGCCGTTCGATCCCGTAGTCGGCGATATACCCCGCCCCGCCGTAGATCTGCACCGCCTTGTCCGCGACGCGTCCGACCATCTCGCTCGCGAAATATTTCGCCGCTGCCGATTCCAGCACGACGTCCTCGCCGCGATCCTTTTTCGCCGCCGTTTCCAGCACCATCGCCCGCGCGACCAGCGCCTCGGTCTTCATGTCGGCGATCATGCCCTGGATCAGCTGGTGGCTGGCGATCGGCGCGCCGAACTGGCTGCGGCTGCCCGCATAGGCGACGCTGTCGGCGATCAGCCGTTCGGCGACACCGACGCACACCGCACTGATGTGCAACCGCCCGCGGTCGAGGACGCGCATCGCGATCTTGAAGCCTTCGCCTTCCGCGCCCAGCCGGTTCGCCGCCGGCACCGGCACGTCGTCGAAATGCACGTCGGCGACCTTTGCGCCCTTCTGCCCCATCTTCTTTTCGGGTTCGCCGATGGTGATGCCGGGCAGGTCCTTCGGCACCAGGAAGGCGGAGACGCCGCGTGCGCCCTTGTCCTCGCCGGTGCGGGCCATCACGGTGAACAGCTGCGCCTTGTCGGCATTGGTGATGTAGCGCTTGGTGCCGGTCAGGCGGTAGACGTCGCCGTCCTTCACCGCCCGCGTCTTCACCGCGCCTGAATCGCTGCCGACATCGGGTTCGGTCAGCGCGAAGCTGGTGACGATATCGCCACTTGCGATTCTCGGTAGCCATGCCGCCTTTTGTTCGGGGGTGCCGGCCATCACCAGTCCCTGGCTGCCGATGCCGACATTGGTGCCGAACGTCGAGCGGAACGCGGGCGTGGTCCGCCCCATTTCGATGGCGACGCGGCATTCCTCGACCATGTCGAGGCCCAGGCCGCCGAATTCCTCGGCGATCGACAGGCCGAACAGTCCCATGTCCTTCATGTCGGCGATCACCGCGTCGGGAATGGCGTCGGCCGCCTCCACGTCGCCCTCCAGCGGGCGCAGGCGTTCGGCGACGAAGCGGCGGACCGTGTCGATCAGCGCGTCGAAGGTGTCGGCATCGAGGGCCATGGCGTTTCCCTTGCGAAGCCCCGCATACCGGGGCGAACGATGCCGAGGTGGTTAGAACGGGACCGTGCCGGCTGCAAACCCGAATTTCGAAAAGCGATCGGTTGACCCGTTTAAGTGCCATACTATGATTGCCGAAAACATGGAGGAGCCAGGATGCGTTTCGCAGGAAAGCGCGCGGTCGTCACCGGCGGCGCATCGGGCATCGGGCGTGCGACCGCCCTGCGGCTGGCGGACGAGGGCGCCAGCGTGATAGTCGCGGATATCGATGGCGAGGCCGGTGCGGCACTGGCCGCCGCGTCGGGTGGCCGCATCGCGTTCCGGCACACCGACGTGACCCGGGCCGACGAGATCGAGGCGCTGATGCAGGCGGCCGATGCGGCCGGCGGCCTCGACATCGTGTTCAACAATGCCGGCGCGGGCGGGGCGAGGGAACCGATCGACCAGCTGTCGCCCGACGACTGGGACCGGACGATGGCGCTGCTGCTACGATCGGTCGCGCTCGGCATCCGCTATGCCGCGCCATTGATGGCACGACGCGGCGGCGGCGCGATCGTCAACACCGCGTCCGTATCCGCGCTTGGCGCCGGCTATGCGCCGACCGCCTATTCGACCGCCAAGGCCGGCGTGCTGCACCTCACGAAGATCGCCGCCGCAGACCTCGCCGCGGCGCACATCCGCGTCAACGCGGTGGTGCCGGGGTTCATCACCACGGCCATATTCACCCGTCACCTCGACATCGAGGGCGCGCGTCGCGAACAGGCGGACGGGATGATCGCCGGCGCCGCCGCCAAGGCGCAGCCGATCCCGCGCGCCGGCCGACCCGAGGATATCGCGGCGGCCGTCGCCTTCCTCGCCAGCGAGGACGCATCGTTCATCACCGGCACGCACATCCTGGTCGATGGCGGCCTGACGATCGGGACGCGGGCCAGCTGGGACCCCGCCGTACCATCGATGCTGACCGCGCTGGAGGCGTTCCGGTGAGTACGTCCGTGCGCGGGGTCCCGGCATCGGCGGCGGCATCGGCGATCGTGGTGCCGCGCGCCCGGCGGCTGCGCACCGGTACGATGGGCGCCTATGCCTTCGGAGCGGTCGCCTATGGCGTGAAGGACGCCGGCTTCGGCACGTTCCTGCTGCTGTTCTACAACCAGGTGGTCGGCCTGCCTTCGGCGACGGTCGGGCTGGTGGTGATGATGGCGCTGCTGATCGACGCTTTCGTCGATCCGATGGTCGGGTTCTTCTCCGATCGCACGCGCACCCGCTGGGGGCGGCGGCATCCGTGGATGTATGCTTCTGCGCTGCCGATCATGGTCGGCTGGGTCCTGCTGTGGAACCCGCCCGAATCGCTGTCGCAGCCGGCGACGCTCGGCTGGCTGTTCCTGACCGCGGTGCTCGTGCGCACGGCGGTCAGCTGCTATGAGGTGCCGTCGGTCGCGCTGACGCCCGAATTGTCGTCGGATTACGACGAACGGACACGGATCATGGCATGGCGCTACCTGTTCGGCTGGGCCGGCGGGCTGACCATGCTGGTGTCGGCCTATCTCTATTTCCTCGCGCCGACGCCCGCCTTCGCCAACGGCCTGCTCAATCGCGACGGCTATGTCGGTTACGCGCTGCTCGGCGCGCTGCTGATGGGCAGCGCCATTCTCATGTCCGGCTGGGGCACGCATCGCGAGATCCCGAACCTGCCCAACCCGCCGATCGTCGCGCAGTCGCTGCGCGACAGCTTCCGCGAACTCGGCCAGACGGTGCGCAACCGCGCGTTCGCGATCCTGATGCTGGCGGGCCTGTGCGCCTATACGGTGCAGGGGATCAGCTACGCGATGTCGACCTACCTCTACACCTATGTCTGGGGGTTTCGGGGAATCGTCTTCGTCTATGCGACGGTGGCGCTGTTCGGCGGCGTGCTGGTCGCGTTCGTGGCGGCGCCGCGCATCGGCCGGCGGGTCAGCAAGCCCTCGGCCGCGGCCACCGCGGTCGTGGCCGGCGCGAGCTTCAACATCGCGCCTTATGCGCTGCGCCTGCTGCACGTCCTGCCGGAGGTCGGCACCGCCACCCTGCTGCCGGTGCTGCTCTGCTTCTTCGTCGTCGCGACGGCGTGCAACGTCACCGCCTTCATCCTCGGCGCATCGATGATGGCCGATGTGGTCGAGGATTCGGAGGCGAAGACGGGACGCCGGTCCGAAGGGGTGTTCTTCGCTGGATCGTTCTTCGTGCAGAAATGCACCTCGGGCATCGGGATCTTCCTGGCCGGTGCAATCCTGGCGGTCGCGGGCTTTCCCGAAAAGGCGACGCCGGGGCAGGTGCCGGTGGCGACGATCGACCGACTGACGCTGACCTACGGCATCGCCTATCTGACGATCGCGGGGCTGGCGGCGTTCTGCTTCACCCGCTTTCCATTCGGCCGGCGCGAGCATGAGGCGCGGTTGGCGCGGCTTGGGGCAGAGGCGCTGACTGATTCACACTGATCGAACCGTTCATCGTAGCGAAAGGGTCAGCCCTTCGGACGCGCTTCGACGGTCCATCCCCCACTCGTCGGCGCGCCAACACAGTTCGCCGCTTATGGTTCCGGCGGCCATTGGAGAAATGAGAACCCCCGGCTAGCGACATCCTCGACGAACGGGTTTTGACCGGGGGGTCAGCAAATGACTGTTAAGGCGTTGGCAGCGCGTTTTGCGCTGGTGTTTTCGTGCGGCCTGATGATGGCCACTCCGGCGATGGCGCAATTCTGGCAGTGCGCGCCGTACGCCCGCGAAATCTCGGGCATCGACATCCATGGCAACGCCAACACCTGGTGGAGCCAAGCCGCCGGCAAGTACGAACGGGGTCATGCGCCCAAGGTCGGCGCGGTGCTCGCCTTCCAGTCGACCCGCCGCATGCGCGTCGGCCATGTCGCCATGGTGTCGCGGATCGTGAGCGATCGCGAAGTGCTGCTGACCCACGCCAATTGGTCGCGCCCCGGCGGCATCGAACGCGATGTCCGGGCTGTCGACGTGTCGACGGCGGGCGACTGGAGCGAAGTGAAGGTCTGGTACGGCCCGACCGGCGGCCTCGGCACCTCCAGCTATCCGACCAATGGCTTCATCTATTCGGGCCATGCACCGGTCGTGGAGCAGGCGCCTGCGGTCGATACCAACGTCATCGCCACCGCCGCCATCGTGCCGGTCGTTCCCGTCGCCGGCGAGTAACTGCCGGCGCGCCGTTTATCCCCCTGTTTTCCTCATTGTCATCCCACAGCTGGTGAAGGCGCACCGCGCCGGTCCCCCACGTCTTAAGCGAAGCCCATGACGATCCGGGCGCCGGCCACGGTGACGGATCAGGCGAGGGGATGAGGCTGTCGGCAAGCCGGCGCGAGAAACGTCGACGTACCATGGACCGTCCGGTGCTGGATCAGCCCGCCTTGAACGTCATCGCCACGCCGTTCATGCAATAGCGCTTGCCGGTCGGCTTGGGGCCATCGTCGAAGACATGGCCGAGGTGTCCGCCGCATTGCCGGCAATGCACTTCGGTCCGCTCCATCATCAGCGATCCGTCGGTGCGTGTCGCCACCGCCTTCGGCAACGGTGCATAGAAGCTCGGCCAGCCGGTGCCGCTCTCGAACTTCGTCTTCGACGAGAACAGCGGTAGCGCGCAGCCCTTGCATGCGAAAGTGCCGGCACGATGTTCGGCGTTGAGCGGGCTGGAATAGGGTCGTTCGGTACCCTCGTGGCGCAGCACGTTCCACGCGGCGTCGCCCAGCTTCGTGCGCCACGCCGCATCGCTCATCTGCACCGGGAAGCGTTCGGCGGCCGCGGCCGGCGCGCTGCGACAGCCCCATAACGCGGCGCCGGCGACGCCGGCGGCGGCAAGCGACAGGAACGAGCGGCGGGTGGAATGCTGGGTCATTGCCGGGATATAGGCATGGGCCCGCCCGCAATCCATGCCGCCGCGCGATCCCGAACCGGTTCAGGTGCGGAATGCGAACGCCCGCATCACCCCGACGTGGTCGGACAGTTGCGTGCCGTCCGGCAGGGTCCCGAAGCGCAGCGTGCGGCCTTCCGGTGCGATCGTGCCGCGATAGGCGACCATGGTCTTCGCCCGTGCCGGCGTCGGCACCGGCGCAATCACCCGGCAGGTGTCGCCGCAACTGCTTTCCGACGCGGCGAGCGTCATGGCATCGTCGCCGAACAGCGCGGTCGACAGATACGCCTGCCGCTCCATATCGTTACCGACGTTGAAATCGCCGGCCAGCACGACCGGCGATCCGGATCCCGCCAGCGCCGCGACGAACTGGCGCAGCACGTCGACCTGCCGGCGATAGGCGTACAGGCTGCGTGCATCGTCCACGCCCGATGCCGCACGGGCATTCAGGTGGGTGTCGATGACGATCAGCGGCGCCGTGCGGCCGGGAATGCGGAGCGCGACGGCCAGCACGCCCTTGTTGGCCAGACAGTCGTAACCGGCGCAGGCGAAACGCGGATAGGCAATGCGGTGCGCCCAGACGATCGGATAGTCGGAGAACACCGCGAGGCCACTATCCTCGCGCGGCGCTTCGGTTTCGCCATGCCAGAAACTCGCCCCTTGCAGGAACGCGGCTTCGGACGGCGTCGCGGCCGGCGCACCCGGCATCGCCGCGGAGGGGCCGAAGGCGGCGTAACGATAGCCGGCCGTGACGCCGATCGCCTTTTGCGCATCCCCGAACGCTTCCTGCACGGCCACCACCTGCGGTCCGGTGCCGCGCGCATGCAGCGCGCGCAGTTCGGCCGCGATGGCGGCCGCCGCGGCGGTACGACCGTGCGTCAGCGGCCACGGCAATCCTTCGACGTTGTAGGAGAGCATCGTCACCGGTCCGGCGACAGGGACGGGGTGCATGACCGGCGGTTCGCTGGCCTGCACCGACCGCGGTTCCGCCAACCCCGTCACCAGCAGAACCGACGCCAACAAGACAATACCCGGTATGCGCACGAACCGTCTCCCACCCCACTAGGGCCGGTTCGTAATCATATCGATATGACGGTGCGACGTAGCCGTCATGACAACGCCGTCATTCACGCCATTCGTGGCGATTCAATAACGGGTCAATAACGGCTGATCTCGACCGGGAGCGATCGATAGCCATGGACGAAGCACGCCGCGACCCGCGTCGGTTCCTCCAGCACGTTCACCCGCATCCGCCGTTTTGCCATTTCCTCGAGCAGGATGCCGATCTGCATCTCCGCCAGCCGTGCGCCGACACAGCGATGGATGCCGTGACCGAACGCCAGGTGCCGCCGCGCATTGGGCCGATCGACGCGAATGGCGTCGGCATCCGGCCCGAACACGCTCTCGTCCCGGTTTGCCGAGATGTACCAGAGCGCCAGCTTGTCGCCTTCGCGGATCGTCTGCCCCATCAGCTCGGTATCGCGCGTCGCGGTGCGCCGCATGTGCGCCAGCGGCGTCTGCCAGCGAATGATTTCCTGCGTCGCATTGGCGATCAGCGTCGGATCGCCTTCCAGTTGCGCGCGTGCGTCGGGAAAGCGATCCAGCCCATAGGCGAGCGCCGACATCGTGTTGCGCGTCGTGTCGTTGCCGCCGACGATCAGCAGGATCAGGTTTCCGATGAATTCGAAATGGTCCATGTGGCTCATCGCATCCGAATGGATCATCATGCTGATGAGGTCGGGCGTCTGGGGCTTGCCGACCTTGCTGTTCCACAGCTGCTGGAAATAGGCGCCGCATTCGTACATGTGCGCCAGCCGCTGTTTGCGCAGATCCTCGTTCTTGATGAGTTCGATATCACCCGCCCAGTCGGACCAGAAGGTCAGCTTGCGCCGGTCCTCCCACGGGAAGTCGAACAGGATCGCCAGCATCTGCGTCGTCAGTTCGATCGACACGGTATCGACCCAGTCGAACCGCGTGTTCCACGGCAGGCTGTCGAGGATTTCGGCGGTACGACGCCGGATGTCCTCGCTCATCCGCGCCATCTCGGACGGCGTGAAGGCGGGGGCGACGGTGCGCCGCTGTCCGGTATGCACCGGCCGGTCGCGCGCGATGAACATCGGCATCCGCACGTCGCTTTCGGGCAGGAAGTCGGCGAGCGTGATGCCGCCCGCCTCCGAAGAATAGAGGTCCGGCAGCGATTCGACCTCGACGATCGGCTTGTAGGTGCTGACCGACCAATAGGGGCCGTAATCGCTGTGTTCGCAGCGATAGACCGGCGCTTCGCCGCGCAGCCGTGCGAACGGCGCCTGCCAGGTGTCGTCGCGGTACAGGTCCGCGCGGCTGACATCGAGCGGATCGACCCGCATTTCGGGCTGCACCAGCGTCGCCATCGTCTCTCTCCTGTCGTTTTCCGGCAGGAGATACCCAACTGACATTCGTGTCAATTGCCCTTCGTCGCAACTGCGATGCGGCGCGGCCGGACGATCGGCTTACCCCCGCGCCCGCTTCCAGAACGGCTTGGCGCTGCCCGATTGCAGCACCCCGCGCCGGAACAGCCGCGCGCCGAGCGTGATGAAGATCGACACCCACAGCAATTGCCACGCGATCGCCGCGATGTGCGGCCATAGTTCGGCGGAGGTCGCCGCCCGGCCCGCCATCGCGAACGGCGACGACAGCGGGAACATCTCCGCCAGCGTCGCCACCCAGCTGCCCGGTCGCGCGGTCCCGGCGAGCGACAAGGCCAGCATCCCCATCTGCAAGACCGAGATGGGCAGCGCCAGCATCTGGATCTCGCGCGGGGTCGATGCCTGCGCGCCGACGACGAGGAATGCCGACCCGAGCAACAGATAGGCCATGGTGAAATAGATCACGAACAGCGCGACGAAGGCCGGCATGCCGACCGCGGCCTGGATCGCCAGCGCCGATGCGACCTCCGGCGGCAGCAGCGATCCCAGCTTGGCGATGATCGTCCCCCAGAAGCAGACGAACAGGATCGCCACGCCGAACATGCCGAGCAGCTTGCCCAGGAACACGCTTTCCAGCGGCACCGCCGCAGCGAGCACCTCGATCACCTTGTTGTTGCGCTCTTCGGCCATCGTGCCGACCACCTGGCTCGCCAGGAACAGGTTGAGCAGGAACACGCCGAACACCGCGAACGATGCCGACTGGCGGCGGTTGCCGGCCGATCCGCCGGGCCGTTCCATCGCCGTCTTCACCGCGGTGACCTGCGGCATGTCGCCGTTCAACCGATCCGCCGCCAGCGTTTCCGCCGCGAGCAGCGCCAGATAGTCCGCGGCGCGCTTGCCACGCGGGCCGTACAGCACCTGCGGCGCGTCGAGCGGCCCGAACAGCACCGCCGTCGCTTCGTACTCCCTAGTGGCGAAGGCGGCCCGCGCCTGCGTGGCGGGGTCGCCGGCCGGGCGCAGCGTGGTGAGGCCCGGCGGCGCCTCCTCGTCGCGCCGGAACACATCGCGCAGCCGCGTGTCCGCCCGGGCGATCGTCGCCGCCTCGCGATCCGGTACGATCGCGACGATCCGGGCCTTGTCGCCCCGTCCGTCGGCGACGCTTGCCGCACCCAGGCCGCCGACTGCGCCGAACGATCCCATGATGACCGGCGCGAACAGGAACAGGAGGAAGATCGGCGTGAACACCGTCGCGATGAAATCGCGCCGCGCGATGGTCAGCGCCTGACGCAGCGTCCGGGCGAGGTTCATGCCGCGTCCTCCCCGCCGGCCGCATCCACCGCATCGCGTCCGACGATGCGGACGAAGGCGTCATGCAGGCTCGGCCGCTCGATCGACAATCCGCCGATGCCGTAGCCTCGCTCGATCAGCGTCACCAGCAATCCCTCGATCCCCTCAGGCGGCAACTGGAAACGCCATCCGTCCCCGTCGGCCACCGCATCGTGCGGCAGCGCATCGGCCACCGCCGCATCCGGCCGCGTCGGCAGGTAGCGTACCCGGCTGGGCAATGTGCCGCGCGCATCGTCCACCGTTCCCTCGAAGCGGCGCTTGCCGCCGGCGATGATCGCCAGCCGGTCGCACACCCGCTCGGCATGCGCCATGATGTGCGTCGAGAACAATACCGTCGCGCCGCGATCTCGCTCGGCGAGGATCAGCGCCTCCAGCTTTTCCTGGTTGACCGGGTCGAGCCCCGAAAACGGTTCGTCGAGCACCAGCAGGTCGGGGCGGTGCACCACCGATCCGAGCAGCTGGACCAGCTGTGCCATGCCCTTCGACAGCTTCTTGATTTTCTCGTCGATCGCGTGGCCCAGACCCGCCGCCTCCATCATCTCGGCAGCGCGCGTGCGGCCGGTCTTGCGGTCCAGCCCGCGGAGAGCGCCCATGAACGCGATCGCATCGCGCGCCTTCATCGATGGATACAGGCCGCGTTCCTCGGGCAGATAGCCGACCCGGTCGCTCGCCTCGCGCGGGGCGAAATGGCCCAGGATCGACCGGCGCCCCTCATCGGGTTCGATGATCCCCAGCAGCGTGCGCAGCGTCGTCGTCTTGCCCGCGCCGTTCGGACCGAGCACGCCGTAGATCGCGCCGCGCGGCACCGACAGGTCGACGCCGTCGACGACGCGCCGGTCGCCGAAGCGCTTTACCAGATGTTCGGCGAACACCGCCGTTTGATCGTCCGCCAAAAGTTCATCCCGCCCGTATGCCGGGCCGATGACCCCGGCCCCCGATCTGTGGTAGCGGCGGCCCGTGTCCGAACACAAGCAGCAACCCGGGATCGAGGCGCGCATCAAGGCGAAAGCGGCGGAGCTGGGCTTCGTCGCCTGCGGTATCGCGCGCGCCGACGCCGCGCCGCAGACCGCCGCCCGGCTGCGCCAGTGGCTGGACGAGGGGCGCCACGGCGACATGATCTGGATGGCGGAGCGCGAACATCATCGCGGCACCCCCGCCGGCCTGTGGCCGGAGGTGCGCAGCGTGATCGCGCTCGGCATGAGTTATGCCCCCGCCGCCGATCCGCTGCGGCTGGCGGGGGAGGGCGATCGGGCCCGCATCTCCGTCTATGCGCAGGGCGGCGACTATCACGACGTCATCAAGCGCGCGCTGAAGGCGCTGGGCCGGTGGCTGGCGCAGGAGGCGGGGTGCGACCTCAAGGTGTTCGTCGACACCGCCCCGGTCATGGAAAAGCCGCTCAGCGAGGCGGCGGGGCTGGGCTGGCAGGGCAAGCACACCAATCTCGTCAGCCGCGACCATGGCAGCTGGCTGTTCCTCGGCGCGATCTACACGACGCTCGACCTGGCGCCCGACCGGCCGGGCCGCGACACCTGCGGATCGTGCGATGCCTGCCAGCGCGCCTGTCCGACCGATGCCTTTCCCGCGCCCTATCGCCTCGATGCGCGGCGTTGCATTTCCTATCTGACGATCGAGCATGCCGGTCCGATCCCCCACGAATTCCGCGAGGGGATCGGCAACCGCATCTATGGCTGCGACGACTGCCTGTCGGTGTGTCCCTGGAACAAGTTCGCCGCTACCGCTGCGGCCAACATCGCCTTTCACCCCCGCGCCGAACTGACCGCGCCGATGCTGGCCGACATCCTCGCGCTCGACGATGCGAGTTTCCGCCAGGTGTTCGCCGGCTCTCCGATCAAGCGCATCGGCCGGGGGCGCATGGTGCGCAACGCCGCCATCGCCGCCGGCAACAGTGGCACCGCGACATTGCTACCGGCGCTGGAACAGCTGCGTCACGACGATGACGCGGTGGTCGCCGAGGCGGCGGCGTGGGCGATCGGGCGGCTGAGGTAGGACGGGAGGGCGGGAGTGGCGGCTGCTATCCTGCCGACATTCGCCCGACGACCACAGGCCATGCGCGAGTGTCCATGGGGTCACTGCACATCAGGGCAGGCGGGATGCCGCGCCGTGACATGCGGACCCTATCGTGCCCCGGATCAGCCGCGGCGCTTCAGGCGGCCGCGGAACAGGCCGCGATGGGTGGTGGCCTCGAACATCTCGCCGGGACCCTCAGGATCAAGGACCTCATTGTCCGCCAGCCATTTTTGAACGCCGTCGAGGTCCGGCACTTCATAGGGGCGAAGCGACCGGCCGGGGCCGCGCAGGCGCTCGATCGTCTCGATCAGCGATCCGGTCTGTTCCATCAGCTGGGCAACGCGTTCGGGCGGGACGTCGAGATGTTCGGCCATCAGGTCGTGGCGGGTGGCGCGGATCTTGTCCTCCAGCCCGGCATCGGGATGGCGATCGGTGTCGAGCACGATGTCGCATTCGGTATCGAGGCGCAGCGAGCGATTGTTGATGTTGGCCGATCCGACGCGCAACTGCGTGTCGTCGATGATCGTGATCTTGGCGTGGCAATAGATCGCGGTGCCGCCGCGGGTGAACGGATGGTAGAGACGAAAGCGGCCATGCGCGTCGTGCTGGCGCAGCGTTTCGACCAGCCGTGCGCGCGCGGTGTCCATCGCGAGCGGCTCCAGCCAGCCCTGTGCGGTCAACGGATTGATGATGACCACTTCGGGGCCGTCCGGTTCATCGAGCCGGGCGGCGATCGCCTCAGCGATCCGGCGCGAGGCGAAATACTGGCTTTCGCAATAGATGTGGCGCCTGGCCGCCTTGATCTGGTCGAGGAACAGTGCCTCGACCTCCGTCACTGCCGGTTCGCCGGGCATCTCCGGCTGGCTGCGGGCGATGCCGAGGTCGACGTTTTCAAACGTCGGGCTGAGCGAGGCGGGCCAGCACGCGCCGCCGCCCTCGACCGGGCCGATGGCATGGCCGGATGCGAGGTTCCAGCGGTCGCGGCACAATTCGCCCAATGCGGCGGCGGCGGGGCCGGTGATCGCGGTGGTGGCGTCGTGCCACGGCTTGTAGGGCTTGCCGCCGGGCAGCTTGCGACCCGGATCGTCGTCGCGATGGGCGCGGGTGTCCCAGCGTTCCGCGGTCATGTCGATCCCGCCGCAAAAGGCGAGGCAATCGTCGATCGACACGATCTTCTGGTGGTGGGACGAGGCGGTGGGATGGTGCCCGTCCAGCTTCACGTGAATGCGCGGGTGGCGCATCCATTTGAGGACGGTGAACACCGTGCTGCCGCGGAACGCCGCTTTAAGCGCACCGACGTCCCAGCGCAGCAGGTACAATTCCAGTTCCGGATTGCGTTCGACCAGCCAGTAGAGGAAGTCGCCGACCGTCTCAGGCCCCTCGGTCGCGGTGTTGCCGCCGACCAGCCGGATGCGCGCATCGAAATCCCAGCCGACCAGCATGATCCGCTTGCGGGCCATGCCGAACGCTTCGCGCGCGACCCCGAAATAATGGTCCGCATCGACGATCACCGACAGGCGATCGGCATGTTCGATACGCCAGACGTTACGGGCTGGGTCGAGCATCGGGGGCGATTGGTCCTTCCTGTCGGCCGTCGATGCCGTCGAGCACCTGGGCACTGCGCGCGGACTGGCCCGCCGCGGGATCGAGGCGGGCGGAGGCAGCAAGCTGTTCCGCCCATACGGCAGCAGACCGCGCACCCCGGGGATCGGGCGGCTCGGCCGGCATCGCGGCGTGCGTACCGGTGAAATGCTGCGCCGTGAAGTCATAGAAACGGCGGGCGACTTTGCGCGACGCTGCGTCGCCATGCGGTTCAGGGAAGGCAGCGCCGCCCGGACGGGGGGACGCGGAGGGAAGCCGGGGGCGAAAGCGCCCCGGTCGACGAGGTGGGAGGACGAGGTCGATCGCATTGCTGCCAGCCGACGGGTCGGGGCGGGGAAGCGCGGATCGCCCGGTTTACCGGCATGCATGGAGGGCAGGCAGGAATGGAAACGTCAGGGAACGTTACGCGTGCGATTTGAGTTTAACCGCTTTGATGAGAGACGATCCCGCACCCTCCCTGCTACCCGCGCCCGATCTGGCCAGCTTTCCGCTGACCGGGCGGTTCCTGCTCGGTCGCGGCAGGGATCGCATGACCGACGAGGAGCGCCGGGTGCTGGAAGGGGCGGCGCACGCCGTGAAGGATTATCCCGCGCGTCATCACCTCGTCCATCGCGGCGAGCCGGTCGATACCAGCATGATGCTGGTCGAGGGATATGTGACACGGTATATGGACGACCGGGAGGGGTATCGACAGCTGGTGTCGGTGCACGTTCCGGGCGATTTCGTCGACCTGCACGGCTTTCCGACTGGTCGTCTCGACCATGATCTCGGCACGCTGGGGCCGGTCAGGATGGCGCTGTTCGATCACCAGACGCTGGTCGGCATCACCGAACAGCATCCCCGGCTCACCCGTTTCCTGTGGTTCGCGACCCTTGCCGATGCCGCGATGCACCGCGAATGGATATTCCGGCTCGGCCGGCTGGGCGCGGACGGACGGCTTGCGCATTTCTTCTGCGAACTGAACGCCCGGCTGGAGCTGGTCGGCCTGGCGCGCGATGGCAAGTTCGAACTGCCGCTTACCCAGCCCGATTTGGCGGAGGCGTGCGGCCTGACCGGTGTGCACGTCAACCGGACGCTGCGCCGGCTGCGGGAGCAGAACCTGTTGCTGGTTCGCAATGGCAAGGTGGAAATCCTTGATTACGCTGGTCTTTGTGCCGCAGCGGAATTCAATAGCGATTACCTCTATTCGGATTGCGGCACATGGAAGACGACATGAACGACCGCGCGGCAGGTGGTCATGGCCAGCGTCCGCAGACCAAGCCCGGATCGGTGTCGCTGGAGGACGGTCAGGTCATGCTGGATGGTCCCGACGGCGTTGCGGTGGCGATGACGCCCGAAGCGGCGCTGGAAACCGGCCGGCGGCTGATCGATGTCGCCGAACGGGCGGGCGCGCGCCGACCGGGGTGACGTGCCCGGATCATCGACTATGCTGGCGGCAGTCATGATCCGGAGAGTATCTTGCATCACATCCTTCTTGCCACCACCGCGATTGCGCTGATGGCCAGTTCCGTCGCCGCGCAATCCGATACGGCCGCCACCGCTCCCGCCACCAACCCGCTGCTGGCCGACTGGTCCGGCCCGTACGGCGGCGTTCCGCCGTGGGACAAGGCGAAGCCCGAACTCTTCCCCGCCGCGTTCCAGGCATCGCTGGCGGAACGGGCCGCGGATTATCGCAAGATCGCCGACAATCCCGCCGCGCCGACCTTCGCCAACACCTTCGTCCCGATGCAGCTTGCCGGCCAGCGCTATGGCCGGGTGATGACGCTGTTCGGCGTGATGACGGGCAACATGAACACGCCCGCCTATCAGGCGCTCGATCGCGAATGGTCGCCCAAGTTCGCCGCCGCATCGGACGCCATCACGTTCGATCCCAAGCTGTTCGCGCGGATCGAGGCGGTCTACAACAGCCGCGCCAAGCTCGATCCCCAGCAGCAGCGGCTCGTCACCCGCACCTACGACAGCTACGTGCGGCAAGGCGCGAAATTGACGCCGGCGCAGAAGACGCAGCTGTCCGCCTACAACCAGGAACTGGCGAGCGCCTTCAGCGACTTTTCCAAGCGGCTGCTGGCGGACGAGAATACGGCGATCGTCGTCACCGACGAAGGCCAGCTCGCCGGTATCCCCGACAGCGTCAAGGCGGTGGCCAAGGCGGCGGCGGTGGAGCGCAGCCAGCAGGGCTGGGCGATCGTCAATACCCGTTCGGCGGTCGACCCCGTGTTGACCTTCGCCACCGACCGCGCGCTGCGTGAGAAGGTCTGGCGTGCCTTCGTCAACCGTGGCGACAATGGCGATGCCAACGACACCAACGCGACGATCGCCCGGATCGTCAAGCTGCGTGCCGATCGTGCGCACCTGCTGGGGTTCAAGACGCACGCCGACTGGCGGATGCAGGACACGATGGCAAAGACGCCGGCCGCGGCGATTGACCTGATGATGCGCGTCTGGCCGGCCGCGAAGGCCCGCGTCGCCGAAGAGGTCCGCGACATGCAGGCGATCGCAGACAAGGATACGACCACGGGCGCGGGCAGGATCACGATCGAACCGTGGGACTATCGCTTCTATCAGGAGCAGGTCCGCAAGGCCCGCTACGACCTGGATCAGGCACAGCTGAAGCCGTATTTCGAACTGGGCAATATCATCCAGGGATCGCTGTACGCCGCCAATCGGCTGTACGGGCTGAACTTCAAGGAGATTACCGGCACCGTTCCCGTGTTCGAACCCAATATGCGCGTGTGGCATGTGACGGATCGCAACGGCAAGGAGGTCGGGCTGTTCTATCGCGACGACTTCGCGCGTTCGGGCAAGCGATCGGGCGCGTGGGCGAATACCTATCGCAACCAGCGCAATCTCGCCCCCGCCCAGACGGTGTTGTCGTCGAACAACAACAATTTCGCGAAGGGCGCGAAGGGTGAGCCGATCCTGATCAGCCTGGACGATGCGCAGACGCTGTTCCACGAATTCGGCCATGCGATCCATGCGATGCTGCAGAACGTCACCTATCCGGGGTTGGCCGGAACGCCGCGCGACTTCGTCGAATACCCGAGCCAGGTGAACGAGCATTGGCTGCTGACCCGCGATGTGCTCGACAAATATGCGCGCCATTACCAGACCGGCGCGCCGATGCCGCAGGCGTTGCTGGACAAGATCGAAGCGTCGAAGACCTTCAATCAGGGGTTTGCGACGACCGAATATCTGTCGTCGGCGATCGTCGACATGAAGCTGCACACGGTGGCGGACGGGGTGGTCGACCCCGATGCGTTCGAGCGCGCCACGTTGACCGAGATCGGCATGCCGAAGGAACTGGTGATGCGGCACCGCCTGCCGCAGTTCAATCACCTGTTCTCGTCGGACAGCTATTCGGCCGGCTATTACAGCTATCTGTGGTCGGAAACCATGGATGCCGACACCTTCGCCGCATTCGAGGAGGCGGGCAGTCCGTGGGACAAGGCGACGGCGGAACGGTTCGCGCGGATCCTGCTGTCGACCGGCAACGAAACCGATCGCGCCGAGGCCTATCGCGCCTTCCGCGGCCGCGATCCGGACGTGAACGCCCTGCTCAGGAAGCGCGGGTTTCCGACGACCGCCGGCAAGTGACGGGGCGGGGGTGGGCCGGCGGCCGGTCCACCCCTCATTCTCAGCGCGGCAATTCGATCGTCGCGCACAGGCCACCGCCGTCGCGATTGGCCAGCCGCACGTCGCCGCCCGCCTCGCGCACGATCGTCCGCGCTAGCGCCAGTCCCAGGCCGATGCCGCCGGTGTCGCGGTTGCGCGACGTTTCGAGCCGGGTGAACGCCTCGAACACGTCGGTCAGCCGCGCGGCGGGGATGCCCGGTCCGCGATCCGCCACCTCGATCCGCACCATCGTCGTGCCGGGAACCAGCCGCACCTCGGCGGCGCCCCCGTATTTCACCGCATTCTCGATGAGATTGCGGATCGCCCGACGGATCAGCGACGGCCGCAGCCGCATGCGCAGGCGCTCGGCTTCCTCGAAGCCGACATCCTGACCCAGATCGCGGAAATCCTCGACCACGGCATCCACCAGCGCGGCGAGGTCGACCTCGGTCAGCGCCTCGCTCGGTCGACCCAGCCGGGCGAGCGACAGGATGTCGTCCAGCGTCCGGTTCATTTCGGCGATGGTTTCCGCCATGCGGGTGCGATCGGTGTCGTCCTCCACCGATTCCACCCGTACCCGCAACGCCGCCAGGGGGGTGCGCAGGTCGTGGCCGATCGCGCCCAGCATCCTGTCCTTTTCGTCCAGCATCGCCGTGACGCGCAGCTGCAGCGCGTTGAACGACTGCACGAGGCTGGCGATGTCCGCCGGTCCGCGCACCGCCACCGCCGCCGGCGCATCGCCGCCCCGACCGAAACGCTGCGCCGCCGCCGTCAGGTCGCGCAGCGGTCGCGAGATGCGGCGCACGATCCACAACACCGGCAGCAGCACCACGCCGTAGAGGATCAGCGTCTGGGCGAAGAGCCGCCAGAACAGGCGCATGCCGCCATTGTCGCTCCACGGCACGATGACCGACAGCCAGCCGTGGCCCGGCTGTTCGATCGCGATCAGCAACGCTTGGTCGGGGCGACCCTGTTGCCGGCGCTGGCGGGCGCTGCGCGAAGAATTGCGGGCGACCACGGCATCGTCCATCGCCGTCCAGCGGCGCGCGCCGGTGTCGATCCGGCCGACCTCGACCCCCTGTTCGCGCAGCTGGTTGCGCAGTTCCGCCGCGATGTCCGGCATGCGGGGCAGTGTGGCCGGGATGCCGGCCACGTCGCTGCGCCGGATCCGCCCGCGGTCGCGCGGGATCGTGCGCAGGCCCTGCGCTTCCCGGTCGAGCGCGTCCGCGACCCGGATCGCGACCGGGCGCGTCGCCTGCGCCAGCCGGAATTCCGCGCGGTCGCGCAGCGCAAGTGCCAGATTGACCATCTGCGCCACCAGCAGCGCCAGGGCGATCAGCACCGCCATCTGTCCGGCGAGGCTGCGCGGCCACAATCGCAGCTTCACAGACGCGTCACCTCGGCCGCGAGGGTGTAGCCGCCGCCCCAGACGGTCTTTATGATCTCGGGCAGCTTCGCATCCGCCTCGATCTTGCGGCGCAGGCGGCTGACCTGATTGTCGATCGCACGATCGAACGCCGCCGCCTCTCGCCCCTGCGTCAGATCCAGCAGCTGGTCGCGGGTCAATACCTGCCGCGGCCGGGTCACCAGCGCCAGCAGCAGGTTGTATTCGCCGGTCGACAGCGGCACCGACACGCCCTCGCGGTCGACCAGCGCACGCTCGCCGGTCTTCAGCACCCAGCCGGCAAAGGCGTAGGAACCGCTTTCCGGGGGATGCTGGCGAGCGCCGCCCGCGGTCAGCCGCCGCAACACCACCTTTACCCGCGTCGCCAGTTCGCGCGGGCTGAACGGCTTTACGACATAATCGTCGGCGCCCATCTCCAGCCCCACGATCCGGTCGGTTTCCTCGGCCTTGGCGGTCAGCAGGATCACCGGCGTATCGGTGGTCGCGGCGATGTGGCGGCACAGCGACAATCCGTCCTCGCCCGGCATCATCACGTCGAGGATGACGAGATCGATCGCATAGGCGGCCAGCCGCGTCCGCGCGCTTTCCGCGTCCGCCGCCTGGGTGACGCGGAACCCCTGCTTGGTGAGATATTGCGCCAGCGGCTCACGGATCGAACGCTCGTCATCGACGAGCAGCAGGTGCGGCATGTCTCCCATCGGTTCGGCAATAGCCATGCGATCGGTCTCCTGCAAAGCCGGGCGGGATCGTCCCGCCCGGCCGCACCCTCATTGCGGCTGCGCGGCGGCGGCTGGCAGCGGCGGCATCGCGCCGGCCTGGCGAGCGCCGCGCATCGGCCGGCCGGCGGCCATCTCTGCCGCGTCCAGCTTGCCGTCGTGGTTGGTGTCGAGCCGGTCGAAGCGCTTGCCGGCGCGCTGCACCGCATCGGCGCGGGTGAGGACGGCGTCGCCATCAGGGTCGCCGCGCATGCCGAAGCCGCCGCCACCGCCACCGCGCGGACCGCCGTCCGGGCCACCCGTGGCACCGTCACGCCGCCGTGCGCGCATCGCCGCGCGTGCCGCATCGCGTTCGGCGGCGGTCACCTTGCCGTCCTTGTCGGCGTCCATTGCCGCAAAGCGCGTTTCGGCGTCGGCGATCATCTCGGCGCGCGTGATCGTGCCGTCATGGTTCGCATCCGCCCGCATCAGTCCGCGGCCGTGCTGCATCGGGGGCGGGGGCGCCACCGTCTGCGCGACCGCACCCGTGGCGAGCATTCCGCCCGCCGTCATCATCAACGCCATAACCCTGTGCATCGTCGCGACCTCCATCGGCAGGGCCGATCCCTTCACCGAACGATGGGCGGTATCGGTCGGGACTGTCGCCGGCTTATGTCCGGTGGGGGAAAAAGTGTCGCAATCTGTCGCATCGGGACGGTACGCAGACCTGTATCCTGTGGGAGGAAGGGCCCGGCCACCCGTCATCCTTTTCAGGCGAAGACCGCCACGCTCTGCATCTGCTCTGCGACCGGGTTGCCGTCCGCTGCCCATATCCCCATCCGCTGGCTCGAATTGCCGGCCCGGGCATAATCGCTCGTCGCCTGCAGCAACCACCAGCCATCCTCGGTCGCCGGCGCATCGCCCAGCAGGTTGAGCTGCCACGTCATCGAACTGACCGGCGCCGGCCGGCCGAGCATCTTCAAGGCGACCGGCGGCAGGCAGTCCGCCACCGCCATCAATTCGACCATCGGGTGCAGTCCGGTGCGATCCTTCAGGCGCACCCAGCGCAGCCATTCCGCCGTCGCCGCCTCCCGGCGTTCGACCAGTTCGAAATTCTGCGAAAAGGCGATGGCGGGATGGCCGCGCAACACCTTGTCCTCCGGCCCCGGCAGGGACGCCGCCGGGGCGGTGCCGGTACGCACATCGACAGCAGAGGCGACCGGGGACATGAACACGAACGTCGCGCGCAGCCCCAGCCCCGCCTCGCTCGCGACATCCGCCTGGACGAAGGCGGCGTTGCGGCCGCGCCGCAGCCGCTGCGCGCGGATCGTGATCGGACCGCTCAGCGGCCCGATGAACGCGACCAGCGCCGACCGCAGCGGCGGCAGGTCGTCATCCGACGCCATGGCGGCATGCAACGCGAGCGCCGCGGACAGCCCGCCATAGGCCGTGCGTCCCTGCAACCAGCCATCGGGCACCTGACCCTGCCAGCCGCCCTCGATCGGCTCCAGCCCGGCGATCACGTCGCGAAGAGCCGTCATGCGAATTCTCCCAGCCGGTCGCGCAGGTCGCGCTTCAGCACCTTGCCGATCGCGCTGCGCGGCAATTCGCCGATGCGATGCAGCGCCGACAAGCGCTGCGTCCTGCCGACCTGTTCGTTGACCCAGGACAGGATCACGCCGGCATCCTCTCCCTCGAAGCCGGGCCGCGCGACGTAGAAGCCGACCGGCGTTTCACCCCATGCATCCGACGGTGCGCCGATGACCGTGCCGTCGGCGACGGCCGGATGGCGGATCAGTACGCTTTCCAGATCGGACGGATAGATGTTGAAGCCGCCCGAGATGATGAGGTCCTTCTTGCGGTCCATCAGGATCAGGAACCCATCCGCATCGAACCGGCCGACATCGCCATGCCGGATATAGCGGTTGCCGTCCGCGTCATGCCATTCGGCCGCGCGGGTGGCATCGTCGCGGCCATGGTAGCCGGTCATCATCGTCGGCGACCGGCCGACCACCTCGCCCGCCTCGCCCGGCGCGACCTCGTGGCCGTCGTCGTCGATCAGGCGGATCTCGTGGCCGGGCAGCGGCTGGCCGACGGTGTGCAACTTGTCGGGATGCGCGCTGGCGTTGAGGCCGCAGGACGCGCCACCTTCCGTCATGCCGTAATATTCCACCAGCAGTCCCGGCCAGCGCGCCACCACATCCGCCTTCAGCGCCGGTGCGAAGGGCGCGCTGGTGCTGGTCTTGAAACGGAAGCAGGTCAGGTCGAACCGGCCGAAATCGTCCAGCGCCATGATACGCTGATACTGCACCGGTACCAGCATCGTGTGCGTCGCCCGGTGCCGCTCGGCAAGCGCCAGATAGGTGCGCGCGTCGAACTTGCCCATCAGTACCGCGGTGCCGCCCCAGCCGAGCGTCGGCAGGAAGCTGACGAGGGTGGTGTTCGAATAGAGCGGCGTTGCGATCATCGTCACCGCTTCGTCGAATCCGGCGGCGGCGTTGCGGGCGATATGGGCCCAGCGCATCGCGTGGCTCTGGACGATGCCCTTGGGCGTGCCGGTCGTGCCGGATGAATAGATGATGTTGAAGGCGTCGTCCGGCGCGATCGCCACGGGCGCGGGGCGGGCATCCGCCGCCGCCAGCCAGTCCGCGAAGGCGGCGCCGAAAACGATGCGCTTCGCGGGCAACGGCTGCTGCGCCAATATGGCCGCTTGATCCGCGTCCAGAAATACGATCGGCGCACCGCAATCGGGGATCATAGCGGCGATCGATGCGGGTGTCGCCGACGGGGCGAGCGGCGTCGCGACGCACCCGGCACGCAGCGCGCCGAGGAACACGACGGCATAATCCACGCTCGCCTGCGCCACGATCGCCAGTGCCGAGCCCGGCGGTACGCCGTCCCGCTGCAAGGCGGCGGCGACGCGGTTCATGGCGCGGTCGAGCGCGGCGTAGGTCATCACCTGCACCGCGTCGGCGAGCGCGATATGCTCGCCGCGCTCGCGGGCGTGGGCGGCGATCAGATCGGGGAGGGTCGCGAAGTCGGACGCGAGCATGGCGGCGGCGGTGTGCATCGCGGCAGGGTAGGTGAAGCAGTCCGATCGCGCCATACGCAATCTTCGAAGATCAGCAGGACCTCACGTTGCGGCCACCCGCACCCGGGTCACCACGATCGCCGCGGCGGCAAGGCCCAGCACGCCCGCGATCACGAATGCCGCACCCGGAAAGTCATGGTCGATCCCCCAGGCGAGCACCTGCGTCAGCAACAGCGGCGCGATAATCGCCGACACGCTGCCCATCGAGCCGAGCCCGCCCTGCAACTGGCCCTGCCGCGTCGCATCGACCATGCGCGACATCAGCCCCTGGAGCGCGGGCATGGCGAAGCCCGACAGCGCGCTGGTGCAGAACAACACATAGACCTGCCAGCTGGCGCTTACCGCGGCGAACGCCAGGAACGAGCCGCCGCCCGCGAGCAGCCCGATCAACAGTGCCTGCCGTTCGCCGAACCGGCCGATCGCACGGCCGGTCAGACCGCCCTGGACGATCGTCGAAACCAGCCCGACGAACGCGAGGCTCCAGCCTATCGCCTTGGCATCCCAGCCGAACCGCGCCGTCGCCCAGAAGCTCCACGTCGCCGGATAGACCATATGGGCAAGCTGCCACAGGAACATCGCCACCAGTAGCGGCGCCGCATGGCCGGCATGGAACAGCGGCCGGAAAGCGCCGATGACATGCGCATCGCGCAAGCGGAACGGCCGCCGGTTCTCCACGGCCAGCGTTTCCGGCATCGCCGCCATCATCACCGCGGCATTGATGAGCGCGAGTGCCGCCGCTGCGTAGAAAGGTGCACGCGGTCCCCATAACGAGAACAGTCCGCCGAGTGCCGGGCCGATGATGAAGCCCAGTCCGAACATCGCGCCAATCAGCGCAAACGTCGCGCCGCGTCTTTCGGGCGGCGTCACGTCGGCGATCACCGACCCCGCCGGTCCATAGACCGCCCCGGCGACCCCGGCCACCGTCCGGCCGACGAACAGCCAGGCGATGCTGGGCGCGACCGCCATCACCGCATAATCGACCCCGAAACTCCGCATCGATGCGATCAGCACCGGTCGCCGTCCGAACCGGTCGGACAGATTGCCAAGCACCGGCCCGGCGACGAACTGCGCGGCGGCGTAGACCACCAGCATCCATCCCGCGATACGCGTCGCATGCTCCACACCGGTGTGGCCCAGGCTGGTCAGCAGGGCCGGAAACACCGGGGCGACGATGCCGAATCCGATCGTGTCGATCAGCACCGCCGCCAGCGCCATCGGCACCGCCTTATGCTCGAACCGCATGCTCCCCCGCTCCCGCCATGCCGCTGCCGGCTGCGACGTTCTGCCCGATTGTGACGGCGCAGCCAATGGCGGGGGTTTGCAGGCCCGATCTTTCGTGGCATGGCCCGTCAGAGCATACCCGATCTTCAGAATCGGGTTCAGGAGACCGCCGATGGCATCCGCTGCCGAATCAGATCCGCTTGCCGCCTTCCGCGAAGACGTGCGCAACTGGCTTGCCGCGCATTTCCCCAAGAGCCTGGCGTACAAGGACGTGGGCCTGTCCGCTCTTGAGGGGCCGCAGGACCCGTCCGCCGATGAAGCGGCCTGGACCCGCGCGATGGGGGAGAAGGGGTGGGGCGTGCCCACCTGGCCCAGCGCCTATGGCGGCGGCGGCCTGTCGCGTGCCGAAGCGCGCGTGCTGCAGGACGAGATGGCGCGGATCGGCGCGTCCAATCCGATCGGCGGCATGGGCGTGATGATGTTCGGCCCGACGTTGCTGGAATATGGCACCGAGGAGCAGAAGCAGGAGCATATCCCGCGCATCGCCCGCAACGAGGTGCGGTGGTGCCAGGGCTATTCGGAGCCGGGCGCGGGGTCGGACCTTGCCGCGCTCCAGATGTTCGCCGAGGACAAGGGTGATCATTATCTGGTCAACGGTCAGAAGACGTGGACGTCGGGCGGGCAATGGGCGGACAAATGCTTCGCGCTCGTCCGCACCGACAAGACGAAGAAGCATGAGGGCATCAGCTTCCTGTTGATCGACATGGATTCGCCCGGGGTGGAGGTGAAGCCGATCCGCCTCATCTCCGGTTCGTCGCCGTTCTGCGAGACGTTCTTCACCGACGTGAAGGTGCCGAAGGGCAACCTCGTCGGGCGCGAGGGGGAAGGCTGGACGATCGGCAAGCGGTTGCTCCAGCACGAGCGCTCCAGCCTGTCCGGCGGCGGTGGATCGGCCGGGCGCCTGCTCGCGGGCAAGCCGCTGAGCCAGGTGGCCAAGGACTATCGCGGCACCGATGCGGACGGGCGCCTGTCCGACGCCGACCTGCGCATGCGGCTGGTCCGGCACGAGATGGATACGCGCGCATTCATGCTGACGCTGCGCCGTGCCGCGCTGGAGGCCAAGTCGAACCAGGGGCCGTCCGCCGCGACCTCGATCATGAAGAACGTCGGCGCGCGCATCACGCAGGATCGCGCCGAACTCGGCATCGAGATCATGGGCATGAACGGCCTCGGCTGGGAAGGGGAGGGCTTCACCGACGCCGAACTCGCGCAGACCCGCACCTGGCTGTGGGGGAAAGCGGTATCGATCTACGGCGGCAGCTCCGAAATCCAGAACAACATCGTCGCCAAACGCATCCTCGGCATGCTGGATCACCAGTAACCGGGCAAGGGTTGGAGAGGAGCAGGGGGACGATGCACAGTCGATCCCCCTGCCGAACAGTACAGGATTACATATGGCCGTCCTCACCGAAGAACAGACGATGCTGCGCGATATGGCGCGCGAATGGGCGGACAACGAATCGCCCGTCACCGCCTTTCGCAAGTTGCGCGATGCTGCCCCGGCCGAAGGTTATGACGCCGCGGCGTGGGGCGAGATCGGCCAGATGGGCTGGGGCGGCATTGTCATTCCGGAAGGCCAGGGCGGTTCCGCGCTCGGCTATCTGTCGCTCGGCATGGTCGTCGAGCAACTGGGCCGCAACCTCGCCGCCAGTCCGCTCGCCTCGACCGGCCCTGCCGCCAGTGCGATCGCATTGGGCGAAGACGACGCCGCCAAGGCAGAATGGCTGGGGCGCATCGCGGCGGGCGAGGTGGTGGCGACGCTGGCCATCGACGAAGGCCCGGTCCACGGCGCGGCCATCGCGACGCGGGTCGAGGGCGGCCGGCTGACCGGCACCAAGCTGTTCGTCACGGAGGGGGATAGCGCCGCAGTGTTCGTCGTCGCTGCCGAGGACGGCCTGTATCTGGTCGCCGGAACCGACGGCGTCACCCGTTCGCCCCGCCGGATGGCCGATGCGCGCAGCCACGCCGAGGTCCGCTTCGCCGCCGCACCCGCGACGCGGCTCGGCGGGGTCGATCTGACCGCGAAGGTCGTCGACTATGCCGCCGCGCTGGCGGCCGCGGAAATGCTGGGCCTTGCCGAACAGGCGTTTGCGACCACCAACGATTACCTCAAGACCCGCGTCCAGTTCGGCCAGGCGCTCAGCACCTTCCAGGCCTTGCAGCACCGCATGGCCAAAATGCTGACCGAGCTCGAACTGATGCGTTCCGTGGTGGAGGGCGCGCTCGAGGCGATCGATGCCGGGCGATCCGATCTCGATCAGGCGGTCAGCCTGGCGAAATCGGTCGCGGGCGACACCGCCCGACTGGTGACCCGCGAGATGATCCAGCTGCATGGCGGCATCGGCATGACGGACGAACACGATGCCGGCTTCTATATGAAGCGGGCTGCCGTGCTGGAGGCGATGTGGGGCAATGCGGCGTTCCACCGCGAACGGTTCGCACGCCTCAACGGATATTGAGCGCCGCGCCCTGCCGCCTGGGCGCCGATCCGCTACGCCGCCGCCAGGGCGCGATCGTCGAACAGGCCGAACAGCAAGGTCGAGGCATACATGCCGATCGCGCGGTCGCGGGGCATGGTCGCCGCCCATTTGCGCATGTCGAACGCCGCATTCTGAAGCGCCATCAGCGCTTGCGCCGCGACCAGGGCGTCGACCGCGCGGATCGATCCCTCCGCGATGCCGTCCATGATCGTGCCGGCGAAGCGGCGCGCGATCCGGTTTGACCGGTCGACCATCGCCGTCCTGACCACGCCGGGCAAGCCCGACAGCGCGGTCGTGCGCAACAGCGGCGCGCGTTCGGCGAACTGCACGTCGAGCAGCGTCGCGATCGTGCTCGCCAGCCGATCCCAATGGGAACCGCCCGCTTCTTCCGCCAGGCGTTGCGCGTCGGTGATCGTATCGAAGCTGCGGCGATAGCAGGCGATCACCAGATCGTCCTTGGCATCCAGATGGTGGTAGAAGCTGCCCTTGGTGACGTTCAGCTCGGCCGCGATCCGCTGTACCGAGGCGCCGCGATAGCCCAGTTCGTTGATGAGCCGTGTCGCCGCCAGCAGGAAGGCGGCACGCCCCGGTTCGATCTCCTCATGCTCAAGGTCGATCGGCTGCGGCGCCCAGCTGACGTCGGCACCGGCGATGCCGTGTTCGAACACGTCCATCAGCCGCGCTTCGACCCGGTCATATTGGTCGGGTTCGTAGCGGACCAGCCAGACCGGCAGCCAGAAGGTATTCTCAAGCAACACGTGCGCCCTGGCGCCGAACAGGTCGGTCTGCGCGCGCGTCGCGGCCGGTCCCCACAGGGCGCGGGTGCGGCGGAACACCTCGCGCCAGCGATTCAGCAAACGGGTACGGTTTGGCTCCTCGGTGGCACGCAGGTCGGACAGCACCGCCATCGCCCGGTCCTCACCGCGCTGCACGCGGGCCAGGCGATCCATGTTGAGCGACAGATAGCGGCGGACGCGCTGCCTGGGCGTCGGTGCCGCCATCGCCTCGTCGATCATCGCCAGCAGTTGGTCCAGCGTATGTTCGAACGCCGCGGCCGCCAGGTCTTCCTTGCGCTTGAAATAATAGGTGACGCTGGTGGTGTTCAGCCCTACGCGCCGTGCCACGTCGGCGAAGGTCATGCCCTTGGCACTCTGTTCGTTGATCGCTTCCGCAGCGGCGGACAGGATCGCGTCGCGCTTCGCCCTGAAACGCTTCGTTCCCTGTTCTTCCCCGTTGCCGATGTCGCCGCCGTTGAGCTCGGCGTCCGCCCCCGTCTGATCCATGTCGCCACTCTACCGGCTGCGCTTTCGAAGAAACAGTGTTTTTTCCGCCATCCGCTTTTCAGGCGTGAAAAGCGCCGATCCGACCGTCGCAGGCACTTTACCGAATGTGCGGTACGGCCTAGACCCTGGATCAAAGACGATTGGAGAGAGGTACAATGGACTTCACCCTCAGCGAGCGCGAAACCTATTTTCGCGATCGGGTGCGCAGCTTCATCGACCAGGAAATCCGCCCGCGGGTGCCGGAGCATGACGCCCAGGAACATGAGGGCGAGCGCTGGAAGGTGATCCCGGTGATCGAGGCGTGCAAGGAAAAGGCGAAGGCCGCCGGCCTGTGGAATTTCTTCATGCCGCCCAATTCCGGCCAGTCCCACGTCGACGACAGCTTCGCGTTCGAAGGCACGCAGCTCACCAACCTCGAATACGCCCTGTGCGCGGAAGAGATGGGCAAGATCGGCTGGGCGTCGGAGGTGTTCAATTGCTCCGCCCCCGACACCGGCAATATGGAGGTGTTCCACCGCTACGGCACGCGCGAGCAGAAGGAGCGGTGGCTGGGGCCGTTGATGCGCGGCGAAATCCGGTCGGCGTTCCTGATGACCGAACCCGCCGTCGCCTCGTCCGATGCGACGAACATCGAAACATCGATGGTCCGCGACGGCGATCATTACGTCATCAACGGCCGCAAATGGTGGTCGTCGGGCGTCGGCGATCCGCGCTGCAAGGTCGCGATCGTGATGGGCAAGACCGACACGTCCGCCAAGCGTCATGCGCAACAGAGCATGATCCTGATGCCGATGGATACGCCCGGCGTCACGATCGAGCGGATGCTGACCGTCTACGGATACGACCATGCGCCGCACGGCCATGGCGAAGTGGTGATGACCGATGTCCGCGTACCGGTCGAGAACGTGCTGCTCGGCGAGGGGCGCGGGTTCGAGATCGCGCAGGGGCGGCTGGGGCCGGGCCGCATCCATCATTGCATGCGCACCATCGGTGTCGCGGAGACGGGGATCGAGGCGATGGCCAAGCGATTGTTGTCGCGCGTCGCGTTCGGCAAGCGGATCGCGGATCATTCCGTCTGGGAACAACGCATTGCAAAGGCCCGCATCGACATCGAAATGACGCGGCTGCTGTGCCTGAAGGCGGCCGATATGATGGACAAGGCCGGCAACAAATCCGCGCAACTGGAGATCGCGATGGTCAAGGTCGCGGCGCCGACGATGGCACTGCAGATCCTGGACGATGCGATCCAGGCGCATGGCGGCGGCGGCGTGTCACAGGATTTCCATCTCGCCCATGCCTGGGCCGCCTTGCGGACGCTCCGCTTCGCCGATGGTCCCGACGAGGTCCACAACCGCGCCATCGCCCGCGCCGAGTTCGGCAAATACGGCGAATACGCCGCGGAACGGCCGGCGCGCTAACCCCGTCACCCTCACTCATTGCCACCTTCGGCGTCTCTCCCTCTCCCGATGGGAGAGGGAAGGGGCCCGCCGCCGCAGGCGGTGTGAAGGGTGAGGGTGAGTGCGATCGATTGGAGAAAGACTAAGTCATGAAAGCTGCCGTCCTCTTCGAACCGAAACAGCCGCTGGAGATCGCGGACGTCACCGTCTCCAGTCCCGCAGCGCATGAGGTGTTGATCCGCACCGTCGCAGTGGGTGTCTGCCGATCCGACCTGCATTTCGTCGACGGCATTTATCCGCACGCGCTTCCCACCATTCCCGGACACGAAGCCGCGGGCGTGGTCGAGGCGGTCGGCAGCGAGGTGCGCACGGTGAAGGTGGGCGACCATGTCGTCACCTGTCTCAGCGCCTTTTGCGGCCAGTGCGAATTCTGCGTCACCGGGCGCATGTTCCTGTGCGTCGATGCGGGCGTGCGCCGGCCGAAAGGCGCCGCGCCGCGGCTGATGCTCGGCGACCAGCCGGTCGCGCAGATGCTCAACCTGTCCGCCTATGCCGAAATGATGCTGGTCCACGAAAACGCCTGCGTCGCGATCGATCCGGACATGCCGATGGACCGCGCCGCGCTGATCGGATGCGCGGTCACCACCGGTGCAGGCGCGGTGTTCAACACCACCGACGTGACGCCCGGCGAGACGGTGTGCGTCATCGGCTGTGGCGGCATTGGCCTGGCGGCGGTCAATGCCGCGAAGATCGCCGGCGCGGGCAAGATCATCGCGCTCGATCCGGTATCGGAAAAGCGCGCGCTGGCGGAAAAGCTCGGGGCGACGCACAGTATCGACGCGCTGTCGCCGACCGCGGCGGACGAGGTGGTCGAGATTACCAGGGGCGGCGTCCACCACGCGATCGAGGCGGTCGGCCGCCCGCAGAGCGCCGCCACCGCGGTCAAGGTGCTCCGCCGCGGCGGCACCGCGACGATCCTCGGCATGCTGCCGCCGACCGAAAAGGTCGGCCTGTCGGCGATCGATCTGCTGTCGGGCAAGCGGTTGCAAGGCGGGCTGATGGGCAGCAACCGCTTCCCGGTCGACATTCCGCGGCTGGTCGATTTCTACATGCGCGGGCAGCTCGACCTCGACGCGGTCATCGCCGAGCGCATGCCGCTGGAGCGGATCAATCACGCCTTCGACGAATTGCGCAAGGGCGATGCCACCCGCAGCGTGATCACGTTCGGGTGAGGAATATTCATTTGTCCCCCGTCGTCATCCCCGCGAAGTCGGGGATCCATTGTCGCGCCGCTGACGAAGGCGCCGCAACGCAGGCGTCCATGAATCCCCGCCTCCGCGGGGATGACGTGGGAGATGCGAGGAGCGGAACCGCATGACCGACACCATACCCGTCGCGGACAAGGACCGGCTGAACGAGGCGAACCTCACGCGCTGGATGAGGGCGAACGTTGCCGGCTTCACCGGTCCGCTTACCTACGCCAAATTCGCGGGCGGCCAGTCCAACCCGACCTACCGCGTCGACAGCCCGTCGGGCGCCTATGTCCTGCGACGCAAGCCGTTCGGGCCGCTGCTTCCCTCCGCCCATGCGGTCGATCGCGAATATCGCCTGATCGCCGGCCTCTACCCGACCGGCTTTCCCGTCGCCAAACCTTACGGCCTGTGCACGGACGATAGCGTGATCGGGTCGATGTTCTACGTCATGGCGCTGGCCGACGGTCGCAACCTGTGGGACGGCACCTTGCCGGACTATGGCCCGGAACAGCGCACCGGCATCTACAACGCGATGGTCGATACCCTCGCCGACCTGCACAACACCGATCACGTCGCCGCGGGCCTGGGCGATTACGGCAAGCCCGGCAATTATTTCGCCCGCCAGACCGAACGCTGGATCAGGCAATATCGCGCCAGCGAAACCGAACACATGCCCGAGGTGGAAAAGCTGATCGACTTTCTGCCGCGCACCGTTCCCGAACAGACGCGGACGTCGATCGTCCATGGCGATTACCGGATCGACAACATGATCTTTTCGCCCACCGAGCCACGCGTCATCGCGGTGCTCGACTGGGAATTGTCGACACTCGGCGATCCGCTTGCCGATTTTTCATATTTCCTGATGAGTTGGGTCACCGAGCCGGAGGGGCGATCGGGCGTGAAGGGGCGTACCGGTTCCGACACCGGCATCCCGACGATCGAGGACATGACGCGCCGCTATTGCGCCCGCACCGGCCGCGACGGCGTTCCCGACCTCGACTGGTATTTCGCCTTCAACCTCTTCCGCCTCACCGGCATCGTGCAGGGGATCAAAAAGCGGATCGTCGACGGTACCGCCTCCAGCGCGCACGCCGAACGTTCGGCAGCGCAGGTTCATCGACTGGCCGCGGCGAGCTGGCAATTCGCCCAGGCCGCAGGTGCATAATTAGATAATCGAGAGGATTACATGTCACTCTTCGACCTGACCGGTAAGGTCGCGATCATCACCGGCTCGTCGCGCGGTATCGGCAAGGCCAGCGCGATCGAACTTGCCCGGGCCGGCGCTCGCGTCGTCATCAGCAGCCGCAAGCAGGACGCGTGCGACATCGTCGCGGCCGAGATCAATGCCGAATTCGGCGCGGGCCGCGCCATCGCCGTCGCGGCCAGCATCTCGTCGAAAGAGGCGCTGCAGCATCTGGTGGATGCCACCCGCGCCGCCTTCGGCCGGATCGACGTACTCGTCTGCAACGCGGCATCCAACCCGTATTACGGACCGATGGAGGGGATCGCCGACGACCAGTTCCGCAAGATCTTGGACAACAACATCCTGTCCAACCACTGGCTGATCCAGATGGTGGTGCCCGAGATGCGCGAGCGGTCCGATGGGTCGATCGTCATCGTATCGTCCATCGGCGGACTGCGCGGTTCGCCGATGATCGGCGCCTATAACGTGTCGAAGGCGGCGGACTTCCAGTTGGCACGCAATTATGCGGTGGAATACGGGCCCGACAACGTACGGGTGAATTGCATCGCCCCCGGCCTCATCAAGACCGACTTCGCCCGCGCCCTTTGGGATACGCCCGAAGCGGAGAGCCGGTCGAGCAAGCACACGCCGCTGCGCCGGCTGGGCGACCCGATCGATATCGCTGGCGCGGTCGTCTATCTGGCGTCGGATGCGGGCCGCTACATGACCGGGCAGGCGATGGTGGTCGATGGCGGGGTGACGATCTGATGGCGCGCTTCACCGACAGGTCGATCATCGTCACCGGGGCCGGCAGCGGCATCGGTCGCGCCGCCGCACTGCTGTTCGCGAGCGAGGGCGGCCGGGTGGTCGCTGCCGACCTCACCGAAGGCGCGGAGCAAACGGCGGCGGCGATCGTGGCGGCCGGCGGCATCGCACACGCCATCCGCATGGATGCCGGTGTTGAAGACGACGTGGTTCGGGCGGTCGATCTCGCCTGCGACCGGTTCGGCGGGCTGGACGTGATGTTCGCCAATGCCGGCATCTCGGGGGGCATGGCGAACATCTTCGACACCGACGTGGCGCTCATCACCGATGTCCTGCGTGTCAACCTGATCGGGCCCTTTCTGGCGATCAAGCATGCCGCACCGCGCATCGCGGCGCGCGCTGCACGGACCGGCGGCGGCGCCATCGTCCTCACCGCCAGCGTCGCCGGTATCCGGTCGGGCGCCGGGTCGCCCGCCTATTCGGCGTCGAAGGCGGGCGTCATGAACCTCGCCGCGGTCGCCGCGCAGCAGCTGGCGGGCAGCAACGTGCGCGTCAACGCGATCTGTCCCGGGCTGACCGAGACCGGCATGACCAAGCCGACGTTCGATTACGCCCGCGATGCCGGCAAGACCGATCGGATCGGTCGACTGAACCCGTTGCGTCGCGGCGCGCAGCCGGGCGAGCTGGCCAAGGTCGCGCTGTTCCTCGCCTCCGACGATGCCAGCTACATCAACGGACAGGCGATCGCCGTCGATGGCGGCTTGTCGTCGAGCCATCCCGTCACCCGGCAGGATTACGGCAAGACCGCGGTGTAACCGACTTGCTGGCGTCATCGACGCGCGTCAGGATGGCGACATGCGCATCATCCTCGCCGCCCTGTCGCTCGCCGGACCGGTTCAGGTTCCACCACCACCGGTCGTTATCGATCCGCTGCCGCATGCGAGTGCGGATCGGACCGACCGGCAGGCCGGAGCAGCAGTTGCTGCGCTGGATGGCGAGCCCGGTCCTGTGCAGCGGCGGAGGTGCCGGCGTGACGGCGCAACAGGTGGTGCGCGCGCCGGACCCGCAGGTCGGTTTGGCTTGGGACATCGCCAGCCAGCGCCGGACGATGACGCTCGACTTCCGGATCGATGCCACGGGACGTCCCCTGTCGATCGTCCGCCGCACGCCGGCGGAGAACGCCTATGTTCCCGATGCGCAGGATGTCGTGCCGGCCTTTGCCGCCAGCCGCTTCGCACCCGGGCCTGAGCGGACGGGCTGTACCGTGACGTTCACCGCGAATCTCACGCCGATCGCCGCTGCACCGCTGGCCGACGTCATGGCGTATACCGTGTTCCCGACCAGCGGTCGCGCAAAGGCGATCGCGGACCGGTTGCGCATGCCGGGCGACGATTGCGCCGATCCAGAACCCGCGGTGCTGTTGCGCGCTTTTCCCGATTTCAAGCGGTTACCCGACCAGCCCGGCTATCCGAGCTGGAGCATGGTCGGGTATGACATCGACCGGTCGGGCAAGCCGACTAGGTTGCGCGCACTGGCGGGCAGCGGCACGCCCGCGCTCGACGTGGCGGCGCGCAAGGCCGTGGCGGCATCGCGGTTCGAACGCGGTGCGCGCGCCGGCTGCCTGTATTTCTATTACAAGCGGGGGACGATCCTGCCACCGCCGCCGGCGCCGGAAGAAGATGCGCTGCGCCCGGCCGCTGCCACCTGCCCGCGCGACCACGTCTGGGATCGCAAGCCGGTTCTGACCTATCCGTCCGGTTACAGCCGCCGCAGCATCGAGGGCTGGGCCATCGTGGCCTATGACGTCGCGCCCTGGGGGCAGACGGGCAACGTCCGCATATTGCAGGCGGAACCGACCGCGGAATTCGGCGACGCCGCAACGGCGATGATCCGCAACGCCACCTTCAGGGCGGGCGGCGGTGGCTATGTCGGCTGCATCGACCGGGTGTTGTACCGGATCCGCAGGCCAGGCACGCCGACCGCCGAGAGCGCGCCCGACTGACGCGTCATCCGCGCGGCGTGCGTTGGCGGATCAGCCCCTCCTGCGCCGCACTGGCGACCAGCCGCCCGTCCCGGGTGAAGATGCTGCCGCGGTTCATCCCCCGCGCGTGACCTGCCCATGGGCTATCGGTCGTGTAGAGCAGCCATTCGTCGGCGCGAAAGGGTTCGTGGATCCACAGCGAATGATCCAGGCTGGCGGTCTGCATCTCGGGTGTCAGCCAGTTGACCCCGTGCGGCATCATCGATGTCGCGAGCAGCGCCATGTCCGATGCATAGGCCAGCGCGGCGCGGTGCACGGCCGGATCGTCACCGATCGCCGCCGTGGTGCGGAACCAGGCGGCGTTGCTGGGCGCGCGCTTTTCCGGTGCGAACCAGTTGCGGGGATATAGCGGGCGCAACTCGATCGCATTCTGTCGGCGCGTGAAGAAATCGCGGAATTTCTCCGGCACCTGATCGGCGACGAGCAGGCGGAGTTCGCGTTCGGACGTCAGCGTTTCCGGCGCCGGCACGTCGGGCATCGCGCTTTGATGGTGGAAGCCGTCCTCCGGCGTCTGGAACGAGGCCGCGAGGTTGAGGATCGGCTGCCCGCGCTGCGTCGCCACCACCCGCCGGGTCGCGAAGCTCCTGCCCTCGAAATCCCGCGTCACCTGATAGACGATCGGAAAATTCTCGTCGCCGGGCCGCATGAAATAGGCGTGGAGCGAATGCGCGTCCTTGCCCTCGACCGACCGCTGCGCCGCTTGCAGCGCCTGGGCGATCACCTGCCCGCCGAACACCCGGCCGCGCCCACCCGGCTGGCGGGACCCGCGGTACAGGTCGACGTCGATCTCCTCGACGTCGAGCAGCGTGACCAGCCCCGCCGCCAGTTCTTCGGGAGTGCGTTCGCGGAACTCCGCCATCAATAGCCTGCCGCCTTTGCCAGCCGGTCGGCATGAAAGCCGATGTCGCCGAACATCTCGGCCAGCACCCGCGCCCGCTTCATGTAGAAGCCGATGTCATATTCGTCGGTCATGCCGATGCCGCCATGCATCTGCACTCCCTCCTGTACCGACAGCGTCGTCGCCATCCCGGTCATCGCCTTGGCGATCGACACCGCCTCGTCGGCATCCGCTCCGGTATCCATCAACTGCTGCGCCTTGAGCACCGCGGCGCGCGCGACCTCCATTTCGCTGTAAAGATGTGCGGCGCGATGCTGGAGCGCCTGGAACGTGCCGATCGCCACGCCGAACTGCTTGCGTTCCTTCAGATAGCCGACGGTCATGTCCATCGCCCCGCCGCCGACGCCGAGCAGTTCGGCGGCGGCACCCGTGCGGCCAGCCCGCAGCAGCCGCCCGAGCGGATCGCGCCCGGCATCGACCTCGCCGATCACCGCATCGGCATTCACCTCGACACCGTCGAAGGTCATCCGGGCGGCGAGACTGGCGTCGGCAAGCCGTTCGGGCGTGGCGGTCAGCCCGGCGGCGTCGCGCGGCACCGCGAACAGCGTCACGCCATCCGCCTCGTCCGCCGAGCCGGCCGTGCGGGCGGCGACGATCAGCAGGTCGGCGACATGGCCGTGCGTGACGAAGCGCTTGTCGCCCGTCAGGCGAAAGCCGTTGCCCGATCGCTCCGCCTTGAGGCCGATCGCGTCCCGATGCTTGGCGCCCTCGTCGATCGCCAGCGCCGCGACCGTCTCGCCGGCAATGATGCCGGGGAACCAGCGGTCCGCCTGTGCCGACCCTTGCAGCGCCGCCACCGCCGCGACAGCGGTCGTCAGGAAGGGTGACGGTGACAGGTTGCGGCCGATCTCTTCCAGCACCACGCCCGCCTCGACGTGGCCGAGGCCGAGGCCGCCCTGCGCCTCCGGGATCAGGATGCCGTTAAGGCCCATGTCGGCGAATTGCTTCCACAGGTCGCGGCTGAAGCCGGTGGGATCGTCCGCATCGCGTAGCGCGCGCAGATGCGACACGGAGGCATGTTCGGCGACGAAGTCCCTTGCCGTATCGCGGAGCATCGTCTGTTCGTCGTTAAGAAAGAGGGGCATCGATCAATTCCTGCGTCACCCCGGACTCGTTCCGGGGGCCACCGTGCCTCAAGCCGAAGCGCCGGTGGAGAAGTGGACCCCGGAACAAGTCCGGGGTGACGGAATGTGTCGGCTCAGGCGCCGGGCAGCTCCAAAATCCGCTTGGCGATGATGTTGAGCTGGATCTCGGACGTGCCGCCCTCGATCGAGTTCGCCTTTGTGCGCAGCCACGCACGGGGCGCGGCGCCGGTGCCGGATCGCTCGCTCTCCCATTCCAGCGCATCCGATCCACCGGCCGCCATCATCAGTTCGTGGCGATCCTTGTTCAGCTCGGTGCCGACATATTTCATCATGCTGGGTTGCGCCGGATGCGCACGCCCCGCCTTCAGCTCGTCGATGAATCGTTCGGACATCGCCGCGAACGCCTTCGCCCGCACCTCGAACAGCGCGATCTGCGTCCGCAGGACCGGGTCGGCCAGCCGTCCGTCGTGGTCCAGTCCAACCGTCGCGATCGCACCTTCGATCAGGGGATTGCGCCCGCCGCCGCCCAGACCCATGCCGCTGATCATCTCGCGTTCGTGGCCGAGCAGATATTTGGCGACGTCCCAGCCCTTGTTTTCGTCGTGGATGCGGTTGGCCTTGGGCACCTTCACGTCGTCCATGAAGGTCTCGCAGAACGGCGAATAGCCGCTGATCAGCAGGATCGGCTTGGTCGAGACGCCGGGCGATGCCATGTCGAACAGCACGAAGCTGATGCCGCCCTGCTTCGAGGCCTTGCTGGTGCGGACGAGGCAGAAGATCCAGTCCGCCTTGTCGGCATAGCTGGTCCACACCTTCTGCCCGTTGACGATATAGTGATCGCCCGCATCCTCGGCGCTGGCGGCGAGGCCGGCGAGGTCGGACCCGGCATTGGGTTCGGAATAGCCCTGGCACCAGCGGATCTCTCCGCGCGCGATTTTCGGCAGATGCTCGAGCTTCTGTTCCTCGGTCCCGTACTTCAACAGCGCCGGCCCAAGCATCGAGATGCCGAAGGAATTGAGCGGATTGCGTGCGCGGATCGCCGCCATCTCCTCGCGCAAGACCTTGGTTTCCGCCGCCGACAGTCCGCCGCCGCCATAATCCCTGGGCCAATCCGGCACCGTCCAGCCGCGGCCCGCCATCGCGTCCAGCCATGCCTTCTGCGGCGGGTTGGCGTCAGGATCGTAGCCGCGGCCGCCCCAGCAGACGTCCGCGTCGGACCGGACGGGTTCGCGCATTTCGGGGGGGCAGTTCGCCTCCAGCCATGCGCGGGTGTCGGAGCGGAAGGTGTCGAGGTCGGTCACTTGATCGTTCCCGACTTCAGGCTCTTGGCAACGTCGAAGCCGTGCTTCTCAAGTCCTGCCACGACCTTGTCGTACCCTTCCGACTTCGCCCAGAACATCGGTCCGCCGCGATAGACCGGCCAGCCGTAGCCATAGATCCAGACGACATCGACGTCCGACGCACGCTGCGCCATGCCTTCCTCGAGGATCAGCGCGCCCTCGTTGACCATCGTGTACAGGGTGCGTTCGACGATCTCCTCGTCGGTGACGTCATGCTGCGGTGTCCCCGTCTTGGTCCGCCATTCGTCGATGATCTCGGCGACGCGGGGCTGGGGGAGGGGGTCCGCTTTTCGTCGTAATCGTAGAAGCCGGCCTGCTTCTTCTGGCCCCAGCGTCCTTCGGCGGCGAGCGCGTCGCGGACGTTCTCGATCCGGTTGGGGTCGCGATGCCAGCCGATATCGACGCCGGCGAGGTCGGCCATCTGGAACGGCCCCATCGGCATGCCGAAGGCGACATGAACGCGGTCGATCTGTTCGGGCGTCGCACCCTCCAGCAGCAGCTTGTTCGCCTCGACCTGGCGCGGCATCAGCATGCGGTTGCCGATGAATCCGTAGGTGACGCCGGCGACGACCGCCACCTTCTTGATCGTCTTGGCAAGGTCCATGACCGTCGCGAGCACGTCGGGCGCGGTCTTGGCACCGCGCACCACCTCCAGCAGCTTCATCACGTTGGCGGGCGAGAAGAAGTGCATGCCGACGACGTCCTGCGGACGCCCGGTGCAGGCGGCGATTTCGTCGATGTTGAGGTAGGACGTGTTGGACGCCAGGATCGCGCCGGGCTTGGCGATGGCGTCCAGTCGCGTGAAGATCTCCTTCTTCACGTCCATGTTCTCGTAGACCGCTTCGATGATGAGGTCGCAATCGGCGAGTGCGTCGAAGTCGAGCGTCGGGTTGAGCGCGCCCATCGCCGCCTCGACCTGCTCGGGCTTCATCCGGCCCTTGGCGGCGGTCGCCTCGTAATTCTTGCGGATAGTGCCGGTGCCGCGATCGAGCGCGTCGGCCTGCATCTCGACAATCGTCACCGGAATGCCAGCGGACAGGAAGTTCATCGAAATGCCGCCGCCCATCGTACCGGCACCGATCACGCCGACGCGCTTGATCGGGCGCTTGACCGTATCCGCGGGAACATCGTCGATCTTGGCGGCCTGCCGCTCGGCGAAGAAGATGTGGCGCTGCGCGGCGGACTGCGTCCCCATCATCAGCTTCATGAATTCCTGCCGTTCGAAGGCGATGCCCTCGGCAAACGGCGTTTCGGTCGCCTTGACGACACAGGCGATGTTGGCGGCCGGCGCCTCGAACCCGCGGAAACGGCGCGCATTGTCCTTGGTGAAGGCGGCGACCGCCTCGGGGTCTGCCTTCGCCTCCTTTTCGGACGCGCGCGGGATCGGCCGCTTGGCCTTCACCTCGCGTGCGAAGGCGATCGCATCGGCCTCCAGGCTGTCCTCGCCGACGATCTTGTCGATCAGTCCGGCGTCCGCCGCCTTCTTCGCCGGGATCGGATCGCCCTTCGCCGTCATTTCCAGCGCCATGCGGACGCCAGCGATGCGCGGGATACGTTGCGTGCCGCCCGCACCGGGCAGCAGGCCGAGCTTCACCTCGGGCGTGCCGATCTTCGCCGACGGCACCGCAACGCGATAATGGCAGCCGAGCGCCACTTCGCAGCCGCCGCCCAGCGCCGTGCCGTGGATCGCGGCGACGACCGGCTTGGTCGATGCCTCGATCAGGTCGACGACCGTCGGCAGGCCGGGTTCGACCATTGCCTTTCCGAATTCGGTGATGTCCGCGCCCGCGAAGAAGGTGCGGCCATCGCAACGGATCACCATCGCCTCGATCGAGGCATCGGCGACGCCTTCCTTGATCGCGGCTTCCAGCCCCTGCCGGACCGCGGCGCCGAGCGCGTTGACCGGCGGGTTGTCGGAGATGATGACGAGCACGTCGTCATGGCGTTCGGTACGGATCGGCGAGGTCATGGCAACACTCCAGGTATCGTCAAAAGGGGATCAGTTCAGCGCGGCGTAGATCATCGTCTTCAACTCGCGGCGGATCGGATAGAGGCCCGAGGGGCTCAGCTGCGTCATGAACACCATGTGCAGCCGCTCGACCGGGTCGATGAAGAAGGCGGTCGAGAACATGCCGCCCCAGTAATATTCGCCGCGCGATCCGGGGATCATCGTCCGCGCGACATCCTGCGTCACCGCGAAACCCAGGCCGAAGCCGGTGCCGGCGTTCTGCGTCTCGCTGAACAGCGATCGCGACAGGCTGGCGAGGTCCTTGCCGCCGGGCAGATGGTTCATCGTCATCAGGTCGATCGTCTTCCGGCCGACGATGCGCGCGCCATCCAGCGTCCCGCCATTCTCGCACATCCGGCAGAAACGATGATAGTCGAGCGCGCTGGACACCAGCCCGCCACCGCCCGACAGCAGCTTGGGTCGCCGGCTCCAGGCGCTCGCCGCGCCGCGATCGTACATCACGCGGCCCTTGCCCTCGACCAGCGCATAGCAGTCGGTCAGTCGATCGATCTTGTCGGCGGGTACCTCGAAGAAGGTGTCGTGCATGCCGAGCGGGGCGAAGATGCGGGTCCGGAAGAACACGTCGAGCGTCTGCCCCGATACGCACTCGACCACCGCGCCCAGTACGTCCGTGGACACCGAATAATTCCAGCCCTCGCCCGGCGAAAACTCCAGCGGCAGTTGGCCCAGGGCAGCGATGAAGCCATCAAGGTCGAGGTTGCCGTGCCAGCTCTCCATCTTCGATTCGCGATAGGCGGCATCAACGTTCGAGCGGTTCTGGAAGCCATAGGTCAGACCCGACGTGTGCCGTAACAGGTCGAGCATCCGCATCGGTTCGGCGGTCGGCCGCGTGAGGAAGGGGACGCCCCCGCCGCCGCCGTTATAGACGCCGAGGCCCTTGAATTCGGGCAGGACGTGGTGGACCGGTGTATCGACCGCGACCTTGCCCTCCTCGACCAGCATCATGAACGCGATCGAGGTGATCGGCTTGGTCATGCTCGCGATCCGGAATAGCGATGCATCGCCGATATCCTCGCCGCCCTCGCGTTCCGCGCCCTGGTGCGAGAGGTGGGCGATCTCGCCGTCGCGGGCGATCAGCAATTGTGCGTTGGGCAACAGCCCGGTGTCGAGATAGCGTGCTTTCAGGAATTGGTCGATCGCGGCCAGACGGCCGGCGTCGAAGCCGAGGGTGCTCGCGTCGATGGTCGTCATCCTCTGCCATACCTCAGTTTCTAACTTTCATCTTCTATTGCCTTGAGCGGCAGCGGAATCAACTATAACCTTTCATCGAAACGCGGGTTTTCGACGGCCCGCGCCGGACAGGTGAGAGAGGAAGCTGATCTTGGCAAGCGAACCGATCGTGGCCCTGCCGCCCTCGTGGCCGGCGATGTCGCTGCCGCTGGTGCAGTCGCTGCTCACCGCGCCCGGCGCCAGGTTCGAGATGGCGGAGGTAGAGATCCACGGCATCGCGACGCGCGTCTGGAAGAACGCACCGCCCACGATGCGCTTCCTGCTGGAGGCGAGCCGGGCGCATGCCGACCGTGTGTTCGTGATCTACGAGGATGAACGGGTCGGCTACGAGGCGCATTACCGTGCCGCCGCCGCGCTCGCCGCGCATCTGGTATCGCTGGGTATCGGCAAGGGCGACCGGGTCGCGCTGGCGATGCGCAACCTGCCCGAATGGCCGGTCGCCTTCTTCGCCGCCGTATCGATCGGTGCGATCATGGTGCCGCTGAACGCCTGGTGGACCGGTGCGGAGCTGGACTATGGCCTGCGCGATTCCGGCGCACGGGTGCTGATCGTCGACGGCGAGCGGCATGGCAGGCTTGAGGCGGTATACGCCGGCCTGCCTGACCTCGAGCGGGTGATCGTCGCGCGGGCCACGACGCCGCTGGCCGCGGGTGTCGAGCGGCTGGAAGAGGTGATCGGAACGCCGGCCGCATGGCCCGCGCTGGCCGATGCGGCATTGCCGGCGGCGGACATCGCCCCCGACGACGAGGCGACGATCTTCTACACCAGCGGCACGACCGGTGCGCCCAAGGGTGCGCTCGGCAGCCATCGCAACTTCATGACCAACATCATGTCGAGCGGCTATACCGCCGCGCGATCCTACCTGCGGCGGGGCGAGACGCCGCCCGAGCCGACGCCGCGGGTATCGCTCACCGTCATCCCGATGTTCCATGTCACCGCCTGTTCGGCCGGCATGATGGGTTCGATCGCCAGCGGATCGACGATGGTCTTCCTGCGCAAATGGGATGCGACCCGCGCGCTGGAGATCATCGAGCGCGAAAAGGTCAACATGACCGGCGGGGTGCCGACGATCGCCTGGCAGCTGCTCGAACATCCCGATCGCGCCCGCTACGACCTCTCGTCGCTCGATACGATTGCCTATGGCGGCGCGCCCTCCGCGCCCGAACTGGTGCGGCGCATCCATGAGGAATTCGGCGCGCTGCCCGGCAACGGCTGGGGCATGACGGAAACCACCGCGACGGTGACGCAGCATGGCGGCGAGGATTACCTCAACCGCCCCGACAGCGCCGGCGCACCCGTCGCGACGGCGGATATCGAAGTGCGGGGCAGGGACGGCGTCACCGTGCTGCCGGCGAACGCGATCGGCGAACTGTGGGCGCGCGGGCCGATGATCGTCAGCGGCTATTGGAACAAGCCGGAAGCCACCGCCGCCACCTTCATCCATGGATGGGTCCGCACCGGCGACCTCGCGCGGATCGACGAGGAAGGGTTCCTGTTCATCGCCGATCGCGCCAAGGACATCGTGATCCGGGGCGGCGAGAACATCTATTCGATCGAGGTGGAGAACGTGCTGTACGCGCATCCGTCGGTGACGGACGCGGCGCTGGTCGGCGTGCCGCATCGCACGCTGGGCGAGGAGCCCGCGGCGATCGTCCACCTCTGTCCGGGGTGCGAGGCGAGCGAGGCGGAATTGCAGGCGTTCGTGCGCGAGCGGCTGGCGGGATTCAAGGTGCCGGTCGCGATCCGTTTCCTGTCCGAACCGCTGCCACGCAATGCCAACGGCAAGATCCTGAAAAAGGACCTGAAAGCGCTGTTCGCCGACCATGTCCCGATGACGGTCTGATCCGCCTGAAAGAAGCAGGGTGGCGGGGCGCGAAAATACGCTAGAGCATGGGGATGGCCGACGATCCCGCTTCCGCTTCCAGCGCGCCCCCGATCTCTTCTGAGGAACAGGTGGCATTGGGTGCGCCGTTGCTGCCCGGTACGCGATCGGAAATTGGCCGCATCGCGCTCCGCCGCGACCGGCTGCTCGCCGCCTTTACGCTCATCTCGGGTATCGGCCTGGCGCTGGGCACGCCGTTCGCGCTGAAATCGGGTGCGGAATTCTTCATGCCGCTCACCGCGGCGCTGGTCATCGCGATCGCGCTGGTACCGGTGCTGGAATGGCTGGAACGGCGACGCATCCCCTCGGCACTCGCCGCGCTGTTCTGCGTGCTCGTGTTCCTCATCATCGCCAATATCGCGATCGCGGCGATCGTCGTGCCGGCCACCGACTTCTTCCAGCTGCTGCCCAGCAGGATCAGCCGGATCCAGCACAATCTGTCCCCGCTGCTCGACCTCTATTCGACGCTCGAAAAGTCGGTGAACAAGATGTTCCGGCAGATCGCCTCGACGCCGGTACGCCAGTCGCCGACCGCCGCGGTCGCCCCGCCCAGCTCGATCCTGGAACTCGCGGCGACCTCTGCGCCGACGGTCATCGTCCAGTTCTTCTTCGGCATCCTCATCGTCTTCTTCTTCCTCTCGGGCTGGAGCGGGATGCGGCGCAAGACGATCACCGGGCGGACCAGCTTCGACGGCGCGATGGCGACTGCGCGGGTGATCCAGGACGTGGTCGACGACGTGTCCGCGTATCTGGGCACGATCACGGTCATCAACCTGACGCTCGGTGCGGTGGTGGCGGGGGCGCTGTATTTCATCGGCATGCCATCGCCGCTGATGTGGGGCGGGATCGTCGCGCTGCTCAACTACATCCCCTATTTCGGGCCGATCATCGCCATGTTCCTGCTGGCGATCGGCGGCATGATGACCTTCACCGACATCTGGGTGGCGATGCTGCCGCCGGCGGTGATGATCGGCTGCCACCTGGTGGAGGCGAATGCGATCACACCGCTGATCGTCGGTCACCGCCTGACGATCAGCCCGCTGATGATCCTTATTTCGATCAGCTTCTGGGGCTGGGTGTGGGGGACGGCGGGGGCGCTGCTGGCGGTGCCGCTGCTCATCATCATCCAGACCGTGCTCGGGGCCGCAGGCAAGCCGGACATCGCCGGTTTCCTGTTCGAACACGGCACCCTCGTGCAGCAGGAGCGCGAGCGCCGCCGCCGAAACGACGGGGATGGCGAATAGGCCGTTGACACCCCCGATGCCCTCGCCTAGTTGGCGCGCCTCAACGCTTTCAGCGGGTGTAGCTCAGTTGGTTAGAGCGCCGGCCTGTCACGCCGGAGGTCGCGGGTTCGAGCCCCGTCACTCGCGCCACTTCCCTTTCGGGGAAGCGGGACAAGCTAATCGGAACATGCGGGAATAGCGCATCGCCGGATCGGCGAAGGTCGCATTCCGACCGCTTTCAGCGGGTGTAGCTCAGTTGGTTAGAGCGCCGGCCTGTCACGCCGGAGGTCGCGGGTTCGAGCCCCGTCACTCGCGCCACCGGTCGTGCCGGTGGATATCCGAAACATCCTCCTTATCCGCGCCGCATCACCGCCAGCGCATCATCGCCAGCGCCCGGTCTCCATCCACAGCAGCAGCGGCTTCAGCGGCATGATCCAGACGATGCCCGCGATCAGGTAGAACGGCGCCTGCAACCACCACGGCCATGCGCCGATGACACTGGATGCGCTGACGATCCCGATGCACCAGATCAGGATCAGCGCCAGGATGATGAACATGCCGGCAGGCTTGCGCCACGAAGGGGTCATGGGACGATCCAGTCTGATTCGGTGGCGATGGCGTGAAGGGCGACGTCCCAGGGATCGGGAACGAGCGTCGCGACCTGCTGCACCGCCCATGCTATTCCGATCCGCCAGGCATCCGGATGCGCGGCAAAGGCACGGTCGTAATGGCCGGCACCTTGCCCCAGCCGGTTGCCCGCCCGATCGAAGCCCAGCAAGGGCGTCAGGATGATGTCCGGCCGTACCTCGACGGCGCCGGCGGGGGGCTGCTGCAACCCGAACGGTCCGGCGACGAGAGGCTCGGCCGCGTCCCATGCCAGGAAGCGAAACGGTGCCGCCTTCGTCGTCACATGGGGCAGGACGATCGTGCAGCCCGCATCGCGTGCGGCGGCGGCGAAATAGCCGGGATCGGCTTCGCTGCCGATCGGGATGTAGCTTGCCACCACGGGCTGGCGGACGAGTGCCGACAGGAAGGCGTCCGTCGGCCAGATTGCGGCGTTGCGGGTCATCCCGTCTCGTGCGGCCCGCATGCGGGCGCGAAGGGCGATCTTGTCGGTCATCGCTCCGAATCGCATGCGGGAGGAGAGGGACGGGTGGCGGGACCGCCGTGGCCGTGTGCCAAAGTATCCGCCGACGCCTGTTAACGTCAGGTGGGGACCATGTGCGTCGGACCAGGGTCCGGGCAGGGACAGCCCCCTTGGATGATGAATAGCCTCAGGGATAAAGTAAGGCTCGTACCGGGCAGAACCCGCCACCGCCAATTTAGGATGTGCTACCGCCGCTGGCAATGGGCCATCGCTGGTTTGTTGATGCGTGGATGTAGGGCCACGGCCAGGCTCTGGCGGTGTTGTCGGATCGCGGGATCGTCAGCCGGACGCCGGGCTTACCTCCAGCGCGTCGGCCAGCGCCTCCAGCCGGTCCGCGATACGTGCGAGCGCCGGTTCGCTGACCGCCGCACCCTCGGGCGGTCGCTGCTCGATCTCCTCAAGGTCGTCGGCGAGCATCAGTGCCACGAACAGCATCGCGCGTTCCCCCGGAACCCCTGCTGCAGCCCGCAACGCGGCCGGCCAGCGTTCCTCGATCATCCCGCCCAGCTTCTGCAACCGCGCCTCTTCGCCATCGCGGCAGGCGACGGTGTACGGGCGCCCGCCGATCGGCAAGGTGACGTTGGCCATCAGGACGCCGTGCCGCGGGCGATGACGTCGTCGAGCGCGCTGACCGCTTCCGCCATGCGCGCCTTCAGCGCCGCGTGACGTCGGGCCAGCGCATCACCCGCCCTGGCGCGGGCGTCGATCGCGGTTTCGATGCGGGCGATCGCAGCGTCGATCCGTTCGACGGCGTTGGGGGTGTCAACCATGTCAACGACGTAGGCCCGCGGTCGGTGACCGGCAAGACGGCAAACCGGATGCCGCCATCGTCTCGGCGCGGGAAGCCAACAATTGAAGGCCGCGGTTGACAGAACGGGTCCCCCCTCGCAAAGGCTTGCCCGCCCGGCGCGGCCCCAATCCGTCGCGCACGCTGACCCACGCGAGGAGAGACCAATGACGGTGAAGGTTGCGATCAACGGCTTCGGACGCATTGGGCGCCTCGTGGCGCGCGCGATCATCGAGCGGGGTTCCGGCGATCTCGAACTCGTCGCGATCAACGACCTGGCCGATGCCAAATCGAACGCCTGGCTGTTCAGCCGCGACAGCGTCCACGGCAAATATCCCGGTACCGTCGTCGCCGAGGGCAACGATCTGGTCATCGACGGCAAGCGCATCCGCGTCACCGCCGAACGCGATCCCGCCAACCTGCCGCACAAGGAACTCGGCGTCGACCTGGTGCTGGAATGCACTGGCTTCTTCACCGACAATGTCGCCTGCCAGAAGCATATCGACGCGGGTGCGAAGAAGGTGCTCATCTCGGCTCCCGGCAAGGGCGTCGACCTGACCGTGGTCTATGGCGTCAATCATGACAAGCTGACCGCCGACCACACGATCGTGTCGAACGCGTCGTGCACCACCAACTGCCTGGCGCCGGTCGCCAAGGTGCTGAACGATGCGATCGGCATCGAACGCGGCCTGATGACGACCGTCCACGCCTATACCAACGATCAGAAGATCCTCGATCAGATCCACCCGGACCTGCGCCGCGCCCGTGCCGCCGCGATGTCGATGATCCCCACCACGACCGGTGCCGCGCGCGCGGTCGGCGAGGTGCTGCCCGAACTGAAGGGCAAGCTGGACGGGTCGGCGATCCGCGTGCCGGTGCCGGACGTCAGCCTGATCGACCTGACCTTCACGCCGAAGCGCGACACGACCCGCGACGAGGTGAACGCGATCCTCAAGGCCGCATCGGAAGACGGCCCGCTGAAGGGCGTGCTGGTCTATTCGGACGAACCGCTCGTATCGATCGACCTGATGCATTCGCCGCAATCCTCGACCGTGGACAGCCTGGAAACGGCGGTGCTCGACGGCAAGCTGGTGCGGGTCGTCAGCTGGTACGACAACGAATGGGGCTTCTCGAACCGCATGGTCGACACCGCGACCGTGATGGCGAGCTTCCTTTAAGCGGATGGGCGTGCTGGTCGGCATCGCCCGGCATGCCTTTTCAAAGGCGCCGATGGAATTGCTCGCGGCGGTCGACGTGACGCTGGACGGCGGATTGCACGGCGACTTCCGCGGCGCGGTGAAACCCGGCGGTCGCGGCAAGCGACAGGTGACGATGATGGAGCGGGTCGACTGGGACGCGGCGATGGCCGAACTGGGTCATGCGATCCCCTGGCAGGAACGCCGCGTCAACCTGCTGCTCGACGGCATCGATATTCCGCAGCTGCCCGGCACGCGCATCGCGATCGGCGATGCGGAATTCGAGGTCACCGTCGAATGCGATCCGTGCAGCCGCATGGAGACGGTCGCTGCCGGGCTGAAGGCGGCGTTGACACCCGACTGGCGCGGCGGAGCGTGTACGCGCGTGAGGGTTCCCGGTCGTATCGCCGTGGGCGATACGGTGACCATCCGTACCGGATACTTCACACATGAAGGAAGATGACGTGGCCAAGCCCTTCAAGACGCTCGACGATATGGGTGAGATCAGCGGCAAGCGCGTGCTGGTCCGCGAAGACCTCAACGTGCCGATGGCCGATGGCGCGGTCACCGACGACACCCGTCTGCGCGCGACGCTGCCGACGGTCACCGAGCTCGCCGATCGCGGCGCGATCGTCCTTATCCTGGCGCATTTCGGTCGCCCGAAGGGGGTACCGAACCCCGATATGTCACTGGCGATGCTGACGAGGCCGTACAGCCACGTGCTGGGTCGCGAGGTCCGCTACATCGACTGGGAGGGCGACGAGGCCGCCGTCGGGACGATGCAGCCCGGCGACATCGCCATATTGGAAAACACCCGCTTCTTTGGCGGCGAGGAAAAGAACGATCCGCAAGTCGTTGATCGTTTTGCCAAATTGGGCGACTTGTACGTCAACGATGCCTTCTCTGCCGCGCACCGCGCCCACGCCTCTACCGAGGGGCTGGCCAGGGCGTTGCCGGCCTATGCCGGGCGGGCGATGGAAGCCGAACTCGACGCGCTGGAGAAGGCGCTGGGCCAGCCCGAGCATCCTGTCGCCGCGGTCGTCGGCGGCGCCAAGGTGTCGACCAAGCTCGACGTGCTCAAGCATCTCGTCACCCGCGTCGATCACCTGATCATCGGCGGCGGCATGGCCAACACCTTCCTCGCCGCGCGTGGGGTGAACGTCGGCAAGTCGCTGTGTGAACACGACCTGACCGACACGGCGGACGCGATCCTGGAAGCGGCGGACAAGGCGAATTGCACGGTCCATCTGCCCTATGACGTCGTGGTGGCGAAGGAATTCCGCGCCAATCCGCCGGTGCGCACCGTCAACGTCCACGAAGTCGCCGCGGACGAGATGATCTTGGACGTCGGTCCGAGTGCGGTGGAGGCGCTGGGCGACGTGTTGAAGAACTGCCGCACCCTCGTGTGGAATGGCCCGATGGGCGCATTCGAAACACCGCCGTTCGACGTCGCCACCGTCAGCCTCGCGCGGACGGCCGCTGCGCTGACGCAGGATGGATCGCTCGTCTCGGTCGCGGGTGGCGGCGATACCGTCGCCGCGCTCAACCAGGCTGGCGTCGCCGACCGTTTCACCTTCGTCTCGACCGCGGGCGGCGCCTTCCTGGAATGGATGGAGGGCAAGGACCTGCCCGGCGTCGCGGCGCTGATGGGGTGATGGCTCAGGACGGTGCCGCTTCGCGCAGCAGCGGCACCAGATTGGCGTTAAGATCGTCCAGCCCCAGCGCCGCCGCTTTGGCGTAACGGACGACGCCGGCGCGATCGATGATATAGTTGGTCGGCACGGCATTGCCGATCAGCGGATATTTGCCACGGATCCGCCTGGCGGGCGTGATCGCCAGCGCTGCGAACAGCGGCTTCATCCGATAGGCCGGCACCGAATCCTCGGTCGCGATCGCGAACACGCGCAGCCCATGTTTCTGGGTCATCCGATAATAATTGTCGAGCAGCGGCAGCTCCTGCCGGCATGGCCCGCACCACGTCGCCCAGAAATTGAGCACGACGACCTGCCCACGTAGCTCCGATAGCTTGACCTTGCCGCCATCCGCCAGCGCCAGCTCGAAATCGGGCGCGGGCTTGCCGACCAGCCCGCTCTCGGCCGGCGGCGGCGCAGCGGCCGAGGTCGCGATCAGGGCTGCGGCGATGGCGACACGGAACAGATGCATGATGGTCTCCCCCGGCAGCAGAAAACCGCGTCGTAGCGTCCGCGTCAATCCACGCACGTAAGCGGTTGATCCGGCGCGGCCGCGCTCGTATGTTAAACGCGTTAAACAGGAGCCGGCATGCTCGGAGTGCGACTCGACAGCGAATTGGAAGAGCGGCTCGCCGCCGTCGCGCGCACCCAGGGTCGCAGCAAGAGCGACATCGCGCGAGAGGCCGTTCGCCGCTATGTCGACTTGCATGACGAGGCATATCGCCGCGAGGCGCGTCGTCAGTCGACCCGCGCCTCGGGCCGCGACGCCGCCACCGATGCCGCCTTTTGGCAGGATGCCGCCGCGTGGAAGTGAAGCATGGCGGCATCGTATTGGTGGACGGCCCCGACGGCGCGCCGGCGCGCCCCTGCGTCGTTGTGCAGTCCGACCTGTTCAACGACACCCACGCGACGATCACCATCTGCCCGCTGACCAGCGTGATGGGCGGCGAGGCGCTGTTTCGCGTCGCCATGTCGCCGCGCGAACACAATGGCCTGACTGCCGAATGCGAGGTGCAGGTCGACCGGATCACCAGCGTTGCCCGCACCCGCATCACCGCGGTGATCGGCCACGCCAGCCCCACCCGCATGGAGCAGATCGACCAGGCGCTGCGGCGCTGGCTGATGCTCTGACCGATATTCCCCAAGGAGCCGAACGATGACCACCACCACCACCCCCGCCGTCAAAGCGATCCTCGACAAATACGAAGCCACCAGCCCCGCGGTGAAGGCGAACCTTGCCCGTATCCTGATGCAGGGCAAGCTTGGCGGCACCGGCAAGCTCGTCATCCTGCCGGTCGACCAGGGCTTCGAGCACGGGCCGGCGCGCAGCTTCGCGATCAACCCGCCCGCCTATGATCCGCACTACCACTATCAGATCGCGATCGATGCCGGGCTCAGCGCCTATGCCGCTCCCCTGGGACCGCTCGAAGCGGGCGCGGATACCTTCGCCGGTCAAATCCCGACGATCCTCAAGGTCAACAGCTCGAACAGCTGGGCGACGAGCATTGATCAGGCGGTGACCGCCAGCGTCGGCGATGCGCTGCGCCTCGGTTGTGCCGCGATCGGCTTCACCATCTATCCGGGGTCGGACGGCATTTTCGAACAGATGGAAGAAATCCGCGAGCTGTCCGAAGAGGCGAAGTCGGTCGGTATCGCCACCGTCATCTGGAGCTATCCGCGTGGCGGCAAGCTGTCGAAGGATGGCGAGTTGGCGCTCGACGTCGGCGCCTATGCCGCGCACATGGCGGCGCTGCTCGGGGCGCATATCATCAAGGTGAAGCTGCCGATCGCGCATATCGAGCAGGCGGATGCCAAGAAGGCGTATGAGGGCACCGACTGGTCGAACCAGGCGGATCGCGTCCGCCACGTCGTCCAGTCGAGCTTCGCCGGCCGCCGGATCGTCGTCTTCTCAGGCGGCGCGGCCAAGGGCAGCGACGCGGTGTACCAGGACGCGCGCGACATTCTGGCGGGCGGCGGCAACGGTTCGATCATCGGCCGCAATACCTTCCAGCGCAGCCGCGAGGATGCGCTCGAGATGCTGGCCAAGATCATCGCGATCTACAAGGGCGAGGCAGCCTGACGCATCCGACCCGCACCGCTCCGGCTTTCGCCGGGGCGGTGTTCCATGTAGGGGCGCTGGCATGACCGAAGACGATCCGCTTGGCCCCCTCGATCCCGATTTCGCGGCGCACTTCCGCCGCGACGACCGCCGGCCGCCCTGCCAGCTCTATCTGATCTCGCCGCTCGACGTGACCGGCGGCTTTCCCGACCGGTTGGCGCGCGCGCTCGACGCCGGGCCGGTCGCCGCATTCCAGATGCGGATAAAGGATGTCGACCAGCACGTCGCCGCCAAGCTCGCCGAGCCGTTGCAGCGGCTGTGCGCGGATCGCGAAGTCGCCTTCATCGTCAACGACAGCATCGCGCTCGCGAAGCGGCTGGGGGCGGACGGCGTCCATCTCGGCCAAGGCGACGGCGATCCGCGGGAGGCGCGCGACGCGCTCGGGCCGACTGCGCAGATCGGCGTGACCTGTCACGACAGCCGCCATCTGGCGATGGAAGCGGGCGAGGGCAGCGCCGATTACGTTGCCTTCGGTGCCTTCTATCCCACCACGACCAAGACGGTCGAGCATCAGCCCGATCCGTCGATCCTGTCGTGGTGGGCGACGATGTTCGAGATCCCAAGTGTCGCGATCGGCGGCATCACACCGGCCAATGCGCCGCCGCTGGTCGCCGCGGGTGCGGACTTTCTCGCGGTGTCAGGCGCCGTCTGGGGCGGCGGTGAAGCCGCGGCGATTCAAGCCTTTACCGAGGTGCTGAAGCGCTGAGATAGCGCCTGCACCAAGATGCGCGGCAACCCAACGCGTCCCGAACCGTTCACTGCGCAAGCGTAACGGTAAAGGGATACGGCAGATGAAAGCGCTCTTCGCAACGGCATTCCTCGCGAGCGCCGCGCTCGTCGTGCCGGCCAGTGCACAGGCACCGCAGCCGATCGATCGCAATATCCTGCATGTGCAGGTCATCCTCGATTCGCTCGGGTTCGGACCCGGCGTGCTCGACGGCAAGGGCGGCCAATCGCTCACCGCCGCGCTGAAGGGTTTCCAGGAAGCCAAGGGCCTGGCGATTACCGGCAAGCCCGACGCGGCGACGCTCCGCGCGCTCTACCCCTATCGCGCCAAACGCCCGACCGCCCGCTTCACCCTGACGCGAGAGGCGCTTGCCGGACCCTATTTCAACCCGTTGCCCAAGGATTACGGCGAACAGGCCAAGTTGCCCACGATCGGCTATGCGACGCCGATGGAGAAGCTGGCGGAGATGTTCCACACCCAGCCCGCCGTGCTGATCGCGCTGAATTCGCCGACGACGCGATTGAAGGTTGGCAACACCATCGTCGTCCCCAACGCGCTGCCCGCGTCGCGCGATTATGATCCCAAGCTACCCGATCACTGGCGGCAGACGCTGAACATGCTGAACGTCGATGCGAACCAGCCGGTCGCCGATCATATCGTCGTCGACAAGTCCGACAGCGTCCTCCGCGTCCTGGACAAGAATGACCGGTTGATCGCGCAGTTCAGCGCGACGATGGGATCGTCGCACGACCCGCTGCCGCTGGGCACGTGGAAGATCTACGGTGCCGACTACAATCCCAAATTCCACTATAATCCGGCGCTGTTCTGGGATGCGAAGAAGGGCGATGAGAAGGAGATGCTGCCGCCGGGGCCGAACGGCCCGGTCGGCGTGGTCTGGCTGGACCTGTCCAAGGAGCATTACGGCATCCACGGCACCCCGCATCCGGAACTGATCGGCCGCACCGAAAGTCATGGGTGCATCCGCCTGACCAATTGGGATGCGGCCCGGTTGGCGCAGATGGTGAAGCCGGGCACGAAGGCCGTGTTCAAGGCGTGATCGGCGCGACGCATCTCACAGCCCTCCGCTCTGCGCGGCCGATGCCGAAGATCGAGGTCGCGGAGTCGAAGCGATGAGCCGTCTCGGCTGGATCATCCTGGCGGTTGTCGTGGTCGTGGCCGGTGCCTTTCTGTCAATGACGAGCTTCGGCAGCACCGAACGACGCACCTCGCGCGTCGCCGTCGCGGCCAGCGCGCCGGATGCAGAGCCGGCACCGGAGCGACCCGGACAGCTGGTCGTACCGGTCGCAGGAGTGAGACCATCCGCGATCGCGGATAGCTGGAACGACCCGCGCGGCGGCGGATCGCGCGGGCATCACGGCACCGACATTCCCGCTCCCGGCGGCACCGCCGTCGTCGCAGCGGCTGCGGGGCGCGTGGAAAAGCTGTTCCGATCCGGCCTGGGTGGCATCACCGTCTACATCCGCTCGCCCGACCGCCGCTGGATTTATTATTATGCTCATCT